>NZGU01000014.1 GCA_002691095.1 Kiritimatiellaceae bacterium
TGATGCGGGGGGTGACGGTAAGGTTGATGCCGATATCTTTATACTCATAGGAAGAGCGCAGAGTGCCTGAGCTGTTGCCAAAGGATGATGTGGACGTGACAACGGGACGTTGCTCACCGACAGATAGTGTCGCTTCGGTATTGTCTGTTGTTATGATTACTGGTGTAGATAATAATCTCACGTTACTGTCGCTGGCAGCTAGGCTAATAGCGATTTCGGTTGATAGGCTGTCCAAATCTTCGTAATAGGTCAGGGTGCTTGAGATAAGTCCTGGGATATTTTGTGTCAGATTTGTTGGTTGCGTACTGATAAAGGTCTGTCCTCCAAATCCGCCTGCTTGAGATGGGCCCGTTCGGTTATTTCTATAAAGCCAATCAACACCCGTGCTGTAATCATCATTAAGGGTTACTTCAAAGATGGCGGCTTCGATCATGACTTGTTCGAGTTTGACATCGAGTTTGGCGATGACTTTTTTGAGGGCGGCGATGTCGTTTTTTTCGCCCATGAGTAGGATGGAGTTGGAGCGGGCGTCGGCGAGGATGGTGGTCTCTTCGGAGAGGCGGTTGAGGTTGCTGATGCCGCCGCTGGCTTCACCGGCAGAGTTGGGCGTGAGGCGACTGCGATTACTTGAACTGCTGTTACGACTGTTGGAATTGGATGATGTGCTTCGACTGGAAGAGGAGGTTCCGCTGCGGCTATTGGAGGAGGTGCGGGAGGAGGAGCCGAGACCACCAGAAGTTCCTCCGCCTCCGCCAATTAGGGAGTTGAGGGTGCCGGAGAGTTCTTCGGCGTCGGCGTATTCTAGATTAATGACTTCGAAGATGGTTTCGGGTTCGACGATGACGTCGAGTACTTCAATTATTTTTTCGAAGAAGGGGAAGTTTTCGGTTTGAGAAAAAATGATGATGATGTTGGTGCGTTCGTCTGCGAGCACTTTAACATCGCCTTGGATGAGGACGGCGTTACCGCCTTCGGTGTTGGCGATGGAGGCTTGGCTGGGTGCGGTGGGTGTGTTGGGATTAGTGCTGGCGCGGATGACGCCGGGGGGGGTGCGGGCGTAGGGGTTGCCGACGGGTTCGGGTTTGTCTTCTTCGCCTTTGGCGGCGGTGACGATCTCTTCGATTTTAGCGGCAATTTCGATGGCGTCGGCGTGTTCGATTTTGTAGATGCGTTGTTCGATTTGGGCGGTGGCTTGGTCGATAAATTCGATGAGTTCACGGGCACGGTTTACGTTGGCGGCGGTATCGGTGATCATGATGCTGTTGCTGCGTTCAAGCGTGAGAATCTTTCCGTAGGTGTGGAGGACGTGCTGGACGGCGGCTTGTACTTCTTGAATTTGGACGTTTTTGAGGGGGATGACGGTGGTGACGAAGTCGTCGCTGCTGGGAATGATGAGTTCGGGGTCGAGGTTGATTTCCATGCCTTGTCCGACGAGGTCGCCGGATCCGGCGGCGAGGACTTTGATGAATTTTTCGCCGAAGGGTACGATGGCGATGTTGTTCATGGCGAGGATGGCTTCGACGACTTGGATACATTCGGCGGTGGTGAGGCGGTCTACTTTGAGGGTGATGGTGGCTTGGACGGCGTCGGTTTTGAGATAGGTTTTTCCGGTCCATTCGCAGTATTGGGTCATGACGGTGTCGATATCGGCGCCTTCGAAGCGGAAGGATTGGAGCTCTTGTTGGGCTTGGGGCGCGATGCCGNGAGCGGGGATGCCTTGTGAATATAGGTGGAGGGGTAGCGCGAGGCTGATCATCAGGCTTGTGTATAAAAGTTGTTTCGTCATGACTATTTCCCAGAATGTATTTTGGATATGCAGTTTAGTGTTCGTTGGGGAGAAAGCAAGTTGAACCTTCGGTGCTTCCTGCTTGGTTTGTGGGATGTTTTTACGCATGGTAGTGCGTTTTGGTGAGAGAGAAGTATGGCGATAGGAATGTTTGAACTGGTAGGGCAGGATGCAGCGAGTGGGGCGCGGCGGGGCCGTTTGCATACGGCGCATGGAACGGTGGAGACGCCGGTGTTTATGCCNGTGGGTACGCAGGCGACGGTGAAGGGGATGTCTCCGTTGGAGATGGAGGAGTTGGGTTGTGAGATTCTGTTGGGGAATACGTATCATTTGAACGATCGCCCGGGGCCGGAGCTGATTGATCGGCGGGGGGGCTTGCATTCGTTTATGGGCTGGGATNGGGCGATTTTGACTGATAGTGGGGGGTATCAGGTGTTTAGTCTGGGGGCGCGCAATACGATTTCGGATGAGGGGGTTTCGTTTCAGTCGCATTCGGATGGGCGGCGGCATTTTATTGGGCCGCGGGAATCGATGGAGATTCAGCGGTTGCTGGGTTCGGATATTGCGATGGTTTTTGATGAGTGTCCGCCGTATCCGTGTGAAAAGGATTACGCTTGCCAAGCGGTGAAGAGAACCCTAGATTGGGCNGCTATTTGCAGGGAGACCCCTCGTGCAGCTGGACAGCTTGTTTTTGGTATTGTGCAAGGGGGAGTGTTTGCGGATTTGCGTGAGTCCTGTGCGGAAGCATTGGTTAAGATGGATTTTGAGGGCTATGCGATCGGCGGTGTTAGCGTCGGGGAGCCGGAGGAGTTAATCTTGCGAGGTGTGGATGATACGGTGAATCATTTGCCGACGATGAAACCGCGCTATTTAATGGGCGTGGGGGAGATGGCGCAGATGGTGGAGTCGGTGGCGCGGGGCGTGGATATGTTTGATTGCGTGATGCCGACGCGGCAGGCGCGGAATGGAACGGTTTCGACGCGGCGTGGGCGCTATCCTGTGAAGGCGGCGGTTTATCGTGAAGATGAGCGTCCGTTGGAAGAAGGATGCAGCTGTTATGTTTGCCAGCATTTCACGCGGTCTTATGTGAGACATTTGTTNAATGTGGGAGAAATTTTAGGATTGAGATTGGTGACGATGCATAATTTGCATTGTTACTTAGAGTTTATGCGGGAGATGCGTGTGGCCATTGAGACGGGTTGTTTTGAACAGTTTCGGACTGATTTTCACGCGGGTTACCAGACGGTTATGAAAGAGCATGTGCAGGGCACAGAGGAGTGATAGATAAAATGATGAATGAATTGATGTTTGTAGCGAACGCGGCACCAGCAGCGGGGCCGGAGGCTTCCCCTTTTCAGTTTCCAATTATGATGCTGATTCTTTTTGCGATTATGTATTTTTTGATGATTCGTCCGCAGAAACGGCGGGAGAAAGAGCGGAAGCAGATGTTGGAGTCGGTTCAGAGTGGCGCGCGGGTTTTGTTGACGAGCGGTATCATTGGTCAGGTGACGAATGTGAAGGAGAATACGGTGGTGATTCGGATCGCGGAGAATACGAAAGTTGAGGCGGTTCGAGCGGCGATTTCACAAATTTTGGAGAAAGATGAGGTGCCGACAGCGTTAGACGCTGGGCGCTAGGTCGAGGACGTTACAATGGATAAGAATAAACTTTGGAAGTGGTTGCTGTTACTTTTCTTGNTGATTTGGTCGTTTGCACTTGTGACGCCGCTGAACCAGAAGGTGAAGCTGGGTCTGGATCTGCGAGGCGGATCGAGTTTTGTAGTGGAGGTGGATGCTGAAGACGTAGCCAGTAAGATGGTGGAGTCGGGTGAAGTCGATAATGCAGAGCAGATTTCGGAAGCTGCGTTACGAGAGCAAGTGAAAGCGGTTCGCGAAATTGCGGTGGAAGTGATTCGAAATCGGATTGATGTGCTGGGCACATCGGAGCCGGAGATCTATCCGGAGGGGGAGGCGCGGATTGTGGTGCGCTTGCCGGGTGCGGATGCGGATACGCGGGCGGAAGCGAAGGCTCAGATGTCGAGAGATGCGGTACTGAGCTTTAAACTGGTGCATCCAGAGAGCGATGCGTGGGTGAATGCGTTGGTGGCTTCGGGCCGTGTGCCGACGGGTTTCCGAATGGTGGGGCAGGATCGAAGCGGGCCGTATTATGTGCGTGATCGGTCTGTGTTGAGTGATGATCTGCTGGATCGAGCTTTCTACAGTCGTTTAAAGCGGTTTGGAAGCAAGCCGGCTGATTTTATGCTGATGGAGGAGAAGCTGCAGGATGGTTCAACGGTATATCGTCCGGAGTACGTTGAGCGGCGGCGCCAGCTGGGCGGGGATACGGTTAAAGATGCTGCGGTTAGTTATGAGCCGATGACAGGCTTGCCAGCGATCTCGTTGGAGTTTAACGGCGAGGGTAAAAAAGCATTTGCTCGGGTTACGGAGCAGAATAGTCCAACNGCGGAGGGTGCATTTCGGCGTTTGGCAATTATTTTGGATGATAAGCTCTATTCCGCTCCGCGTATCAATGAGGCGATTTATGGGGGNACGGCAGAAATTTCGGGTAGCTTTACGGTGACCGAGGCTCGGCGATTAGTGAATGTGCTGCGGGCGGGTGCGTTGCCGGGCCGCGTGAGCATTATTGAGGAGCGGACGGTGGCTCCGACGTTGGGGCAGGATTCGATTGATAGCGGTGTGCAGGCGATTNTNTATGGAGGTATCGCGGTTCTGCTGTTTATGATGTTTTATTATTTGGTCTCAGGTGTCATTGCGGATCTGTCACTCGTGTTTGTTTTGATATTGCTGCCGGTGGGTATGGTGCTTTCGGCTGGATTTTTGGGCGTGTTGTCTGGTTCGTTGGAGGGGAGTGCGGTTTCATTGCCTACCCTGACGCTNTATGGCATTGCGGGTATCGTCTTGACGGTGGGCATGGCGGTGGATGCTAACGTGCTTATTTTTGAGCGGATGCGGGAAGAGTGGAAAATCGGNAAGTCGATTTCGGGATCGATCAACGCGGGATATAACAAGGCGTTTAGTACGATTTTGGATGCAAATGTAACGACGTTGCTGACGGCTATTATTCTCTTTTGGCAGGGAAGCGGTCCGATTCGTGGGTTTGCGGTGACGTTGAGTGCGGGCATCTTGGTGAGTATGTTTGTGGTGCTGGTTATGACGCGNCTGTTCTTCAATTCATTGGCTGATGCTAATGCGCTGAAGTCGTTGAAGATGAAGGCAATACCTTTTCTGCAGAATGCTTCGTTCAATATCATGGCGGCTCGGAAACCAGCGGCTGTGTTGTCGATTGCGTTGATTGCGGTGAGCTGGGTTTATTTTGCGGGCAAGGGAGATGATAACTTCGGAGTCGATTTTACGGGTGGTACGGTTATTACCTATTCGTTTGAGGAGAAGCAGGAGATTGAGTCGGTTCGCGTTGCACTAGAAGATGCGGGATATGCAAATGCAAACATTGCGTATCAGAGTTCGTTGGATGGTGAAGAGTTTCTCGAAGTGAAAGTGGGAGCCAGTGGCGCGGAGGCGGAAGCGGCGCTGGAAGCGGTGAAGATGTTGCCGGGCGCCTATCTGGATATTCAGAATGATAGCGTGGGTTCGCAGGTTGGTGCAGAGTTAAAGAGCCGTGGCTTGAAGGCGATCATTTTTGCGTTGCTGGGAATCATTATCTACATCTCGGTTCGCTTTGAATTTGCATTTGCAATGGGCGCAATTGCGGCCTTGGCGCACGATGTGTTNATTACAGTGGGTCTGTTNTGTTTGCTGGGTAATGAGTTGAGCATGCCGATTATTGCGGCGTTGCTGACGATTGTGGGATATTCGGTGAACGATACGATCGTGGTGTTTGACCGGATTCGGGAAGATTTGCAGCTGAACAAAGGTAAGCAGTATGANGAGGTTGCGAATCTTGCCATCAATCGCACGTTGAGTCGTACGGTGTTAACATCGTTGACGACCCTGTTGACGGTGATCATGTTATTGGTCTTCGGTGGCGGCGCGGTGCAGGATTTTGCGCTGGCGTTGTTGATTGGTATTNTGGTGGGAACGTATTCTTCTATTTTTGTGGCAACACCCGTGATGCTGCTNTGGCATAAGCGGGAGAAAGTATCCTAAGGCCATTGAAATAATAATATAAACGCCTCGTTAAACGGGGCGTTTTTTTTGGAGTGATAGNATGCAGGAAGCACTTGAGTGGAGATCGATTCGGGTTGATCGGCAAGGGGCTGAGGACTTGGCGGTCGCTTGTGGTGTGCCGCTTGCGGTGGCGGAGGTGTTAACCGCTCGTGGGTTTCAAGAAGCAGAGGAAGTGGAGCGGTTCTTCCATCCTCGTTTGCAGGCGTTATCTGATCCTTTTGTTTTTAAGGATATGGAGCGGGCGGTGGAGCGCATTTGGTTGGCGAAGGCGCGTCAGGAGCAGGTGGTAGTTTTGGGGGATTATGATGTGGATGGGGTTTGTTCGACCGCTTTNATGATTCGTATGTTGCGATCGTTAGGGTTGCGGGTGGAGGCCGTNATTCCAGATCGCGTGAAAGAGGGGTATGGGTTTACGCTGGCGGTGTTGGATAGAGTGGTTGAGCCGCATGCTCCCACGCTGTGTATCACGGTTGATTGTGGTACCAATTCGGTGGAGGCGGTAAAGCGTGCTTCGGCGCTTCANATGGATGTGATTGTGACGGATCATCATCAACCGGCAGCGGAACGGGCGGAACCGTTTGCGATGCTAAATCCAAAGCTGGAGTTGCTGGAAGAGCAGCAGGTCTTATGTGGNGCGGGGATGGCATTTAAGCTGATGCATGGGGTAATTAAGCAGGGTCGTGAACAAGGGGATCGCTTGTCGGAGGAGGTAGATCTGCGTTCCGTCTTGGATTTAGTGGGGTTGGCTACGGTGGCTGATATGGTTCCCTTGACGGGGGAGAATCGGATTTTTGTGCGGCACGGTTTAGAGCAGATGGCGCGGTCTCAGTGGCNAGGNGTNCAGGCGCTTTTGAAGCAGGTGAAGGCAGCGGGTTCTCCCACGTGTGGCATGTGTGGTTTTCAGCTGGGGCCGAGGTTGAATGCTGCGGGGCGGATGCGGTCGGCGGAGNAGGCGTTGCGATTGTTGGTGAGCGACGATGCGGTTGAGTGTGCTCANTTAGCGGGCGAATTGGATCGGCTGAATGAGGAGCGGCGGTTGTTGGAGCGGCGTATTTATGAGGAGGCGGTGTTACAGTTGGAGGAGCGGAAGGCGACGATGAGATCGGGATTAGTCTGTTCCGATAGGGGTTGGCACCACGGNGTAATGGGNATTGTTGCTTCGCGGATNAGCCGGCAGTTTCGTCGACCGGCTGTGCTGCTGACGATTGAATCGGATGATTCAGCTAAAGGTTCTGCACGGGGTGTTGAGGGATTTGATTTGTTGGGTGCGCTGGAGGTTTGTTCACCCTTTTTGGAGCGGTTCGGCGGGCATCGACTGGCNGCTGGATTGACGGTAAAGCCGGGAGAGGTGGAGGCTTTTTCTGCTGCGTTCGAGGAAGCGGCGGCGGAGCAACTTGGTGATAGAGAATTNCCGGCTGTGTTGGCGATTGATGCATGGGTGGAAAAGGATCTCTTGGATGCGAGTTTTCATGATGCCATGAAAGATATGGCTCCGTTTGGTGAGGCTTTTCGGGAGCCGGTTTTTGCGATTACNGGGGCACGGATCGTGGGGGAACCTCGGGTGATGGGCGGTAAGCATTTGCGGCTCTCGTTAGATTGGAGGGGGCAGCGGCTTTCGGCGGTTGCGTTTAACGTTGGGTTGGATGAGATTCCCGCTGGGCAGTTAGCTGTTGCCTTTACTTTTGAGGAGAATATCTGGCAGGGGCGGACGTCGTATCAGTTGAATGTTCGGGGAATGAAACCTGCACTCTGAGGTTTTATTGTGAGGGGCTTTTATTTAGTATATNNACATTCACAGGTAGGCATATAGTGCGTAAGAAGAGTCAAAAGAAGATAGTGGTGAAAGGGCGACGAGGTTCGTCGCGTGGTGCTGCGGTTTGGTTGCGGCGCGGATTGTCGGTTTTTGTGTTGGTCTCNGTATTAGNTGCGCTTGTTTGGGGTGTGCGTGAGGGGTTNTTGTGGNCGGAGCGTAAATTNTATGCTGAAAACCCGCGGTTCGAGATCCAGCAGTTGGTGGTGGAGTGCGATGGTAAGCTGACGGAAGATTTTATCCGGGAGATGGGGCAGCTCCGAGAGGGTGAGAATCTGTTTGCCACATCGCTTGAGGCAATTGAGCAACGGTTGTTAGATGTTTCCAGAATTGAGTCGGTCTATCTGGAGCGAGACCTCCCGCATACGTTGATTGTGCGCGTGAAAGAGCGGTATCCGGTGGCAAAACTCATGGGTGAGTCGTTTTTGCGTTATCCTTTTCTGGTGGATCGATTCGGTGTGGTGTTGCCATTCCAGCGCTCGTTATCGGGGCTGCCGTTGATTCGAGGTGTGCGGGAGGAGACAAGACCTGGAAAACGGATGACAGATCGGGATGTTGAGTTGGCGCTTCGAACGATTTCCATTATCGCGAGTTCGAGCAGTTTGAATCGGTTTATTCAACTGGAAGAACTGAATGTGAAGCATGGTGATTATATGGAACTGACGTTAAAGGGTGGTGCTCAAGTTCGGTTGCCGCGGTTTTCGTTGCAAGCGAAGTTACAGAAGTTGGCGACGGTTATTAAGGTGGCAGAAGGTCAGGGACGTCGGGTGAAGTGGGTGGATTTAACGGTTGATTCTGTGAAAGTTCCCGTTCGGTATTATTGAGGATTTTGATGGCGGGTGAAGGTACAGCAGTGTTGGAGATGGGNAGTTCTCAGATACGCTGTCTGGTGGGTGAGGTCAGAAACGATCAGAGTGTTTCGATTTTGGGATATGGAGAGGTTCCTTCGAGAGGAATACGCAAGGGGGAAATTTTAAACCGTGATGAGGCGATGGTCGCGGTTCGCANTNCGTTGAAGTTGGCTGAAAAAAATACCCGAAAATCGATTCATTCCGTGGTNCTAGTCTTGAGCGGAGGCGATGCCAGTTGTGTGGTGTCGAAGGGAGAGCATCGGATTGCGGATGCGGATGAAAATCGAAAAGTAGAAATTTCAGCGGACGATGTTGAAGAAGTGTTGCAGATTGCTCGCCGACATACGCTCCCAGAAAATCGGATTCGGTTGCATAGCGTGACGTCGAGTTTTTCGGTGGATGACATTCAGGAAGTAGTCAAGCCAGTCGGGTTGTCGTGTGAGGTGTTGCGAGCTGACGTGTTGACGCTGCATGGGAAGCGAAGCGTCGTGGACAACTTTCAAAAGCTGGTTGCAGATGTTCCGGTCGTTTGTGCGGATGCGGTGTATGGGGGTATGGGGAGTGCGTGGGCGGTGACGAATGAGGCGATTCGTTCGGCGGGCGTTTTGGTGATTGATATTGGGGGAGGGACTACGGATTATGCCTTATATGATCATACTATTCTGCGGCGTGCGGGAACGATCACTGTTGGTGGGGCGCATTTGACGAATGATGTGGCGAAAGGCTTGCAAATACCGGAAGCGCAGGCAGAAGCGCTGAAGGTGAAAGAGGGCAGTGCGCTTTCTAATTTAATGGAGCGTGACCGGAATATTTCCATTCCGTCGGATACGCATGGGTTTAATGGAAAAATGGTGCGCGCGGTGACCCTGAACACGATTCTNCAAGCAAGAATGGAAGAGATATTTGAACTGGTGAAGGCGGATGTGGAACGCTATCTGCTGAATAAACCATTAGGTGGAGGCGTTTTATTGACCGGTGGGGGTGCGTTTTTGGAGGGTTCTCGAGATTTAGCNCAGAAAATTTTTAACATGCCCTGTTCCATGGGCAAACCGATGGATGTGCATGGATTACCTTCCAGCCAGGCGGGTCCTTTTTATGCGCCGTTAATCGGAGCGATTCGTTACACCGCCTCTCTGGAGCGACGAGTGGAGAACCCTTCTTGGCTTGNGCGCATGGTTCGAGTGGCGTGGGGGGATCGAAATGCGTAGGCATGAGCAAAACCAAGCGGTGAGTTTTTTGTTAGTAGGGGTCGGCGGTAGTGGATGCAAAGCGGTTNNGACTGCGGTAGGCCGCTCGCAGGGGATGCCGTATTTACTGATTGATACAGATGAACGGTCNGGCGGTGAGGACGAGCACTTTTTTTTAATCGGAAAAAATGTTACCAATGGGTTGAGTTCTGGTGGGGATATCGAACTGGGACGGCAGTCGGTAGAGAAAGATTCTGCGCGGTTGCGTGCGCGGTTTGAATCGGTGGATATGATCTTGATGGTGGTGGGATTAGGAGGGGGGACAGGTACCGGTGCGATTCCTGTGCTGACGCGGATTGCGCGCGAAGCGAATGCGCAGACGATGGTGTTGCTGAGCTTGCCGTTTGCTTTCGAGGGCAAACAGCGTCGAAAGATGGCGGAAGCAGCCATACGGCGTTTGCGTTCTCACACGGATGCTATTGTTCAACTACCTAATGAGCGGTTGAAGCGGGAGGTGAATACAGACGGAGCGGCAGACGCGTTTTTAGTGAGTCATCGCTACATGACGGATGCTGCCGCTGCATTATGGCGGATCTGTTTGAGTGAAGGGTGCTGTGGACTTGATTTTGCGTCGATACACACGCTTTTAAGAGCCTGTGATGGGTTTTGTCATATTGCCTCGGTTGAGGCGGATGGGGAAGATCGTGTAAAGCAAGCTGCATCCGCTTTGATGGTGCATCCTTTACTGAACCGAGGATTATTATGGGAAGGAGCTGCTGGAGTTGTTCTTTCCATTCAGGGGGACGAGTCGTTAACGCTTCATGAGGTGGAGTCGGTGATGGAGCTTTTAACGGATAAACTCTCCGATGAAGCGCGGATTAATTTTGGGGTGTATACAGATCGGAACCAGCCGGGAATTTCACTGATTGCGTTGGTTACGGAGGAGTGGAAAGAGCCGTTGGTTGAGGCGGAAGTGTCTATTTTTTCGGGACAGTCGCAGCGAGGGCAGGGTGAGCTGGCACTGGGATCAAGTGGTAGCAGAGGTATTTTCCAAGGTATGGATGGTACGGTTGTGAATCAGGAAAACCTAGATGTGCCGACTTATATCCGGAAAAAGATTAAGCTGCCGCGCTAACACTTATCGCATGTAAAAGTTGGTGTTGATCTCGTGTCCGATGGTTGTAGATTCACCGTGGCCTGTGAGGGCGGTGGTCTCGGGAGGCAAGTTCCTGAGCTTTTTTAATGATTCTTTTAGGTGTACGGCATTTCCACCGGGGAGATCGGTTCGTCCGCATGAACCTTTAAAGAGTGTGTCGCCGACCAGTGCGATGTGGTCAGCAGAGAAGTATAACGTGCAGGAGCCTGGGGTATGACCGGGCGTATGTATGACCTCAAATTCAAATGATCCAATTGACCATTGGGGTTGTGTTTCGAGTGCGAGGTAGGTCTCTGTGTCGGGTTGCATCGGGGTTGCGTAATAGGGAGGCGATTGGTTGATTTCATCAAAGGCCCAGTTCCAGTCGAGGGTATGCATGGCAATATGCGCAGGAAACTGAGTATGAACTTCATGAAGGGCTGAGATGTGATCTGCATGCGCGTGGGTGCAAAGGTAAGCTGTGATGGATAGGCCGTGGTGGGTAATAAAATCGATGATTTCATTGGCGTTTTCGCCGGGATCAACGACGACTGCTTCCTGCTGCTCATTCGAGAGAATATAACAGTTTTCTTGATAGGCTCCGGTAACGAGGCAGTCGATCTTCATTTAAGATGCTTTGTTGGTTTTGATGTATGCACAGTGAATGACCATATTACCTTTCAAGCGTCCCGTATTCTTGCCTTCGGGTGATATGTTGAGTGTTCGAATATCATATTGAACACCCTTTTGCTGCATTTCGGTGAGGAATCCAATAATCGCATTGAGGTCTGCTTGCCATGTGCAGTTGATACCCATTTCAAAAAGATCGCCAGTCGGTTTCTCCGCGTACGGTTGATTGCGGGTGATGCGGACGCCGTGCTTTGTCGCAATGTTTTTGATGGTTTGCATCAACTGCGGTGAAACTGATTTTTGTTTCAAATCAAATATTTGAAGGTTACGTTGGAGAGCGTTTAATTCTTCCATCCAGTTTTGCTGCATGGCTATACGTCGTTGATCGAGTCTGATTTGAGCTTCAAGGCGTTGCTGTTCGATTTTTTTGTTTTTGTATTCCGGTACTTTGCTGTCGATATAATACCAGGAGCTACCGAAAAGAAGGACCGCAAATGAGATGACGAGCAGGCGCATTTCTCGTTGGCTTATGTTCATGTCGACTCTCCGTTGGCATTCAGATTTAAGGAGACCGAAAAGACCGTTCGTTGAATACCTTTGCTGGTACGATTGTTAACGGACTGGTTTTTTAGTTCGCTGAATAGATCAGATGCCGCCATTTTTTTAAAAAATTCATAGACGATATCATCGTTAATGGCCGTGCCGCGCAGGCTGATGCCTTTCGTTTTACTGTAGTTGTATGAAGTGAATTCAATATCACCGGCAGGAAGCAGTAGGGTAAGTTCGCGGAGGCATTCGAGCGAAGAGAGAGAGCGGTCCGTGTAGAGTTTAAGTGCATCGAGTTTTTCACTGTTCTCGCGGGCTTTCTGTGCGGCAGGCGCAATGCTATCAGCCTCGGCAGCGATTTGATTTAATTGAGAAGAGCGCACGACGTAGAGCAGGATAAAGATGGCAAAGAGCAGCGCCCATACGGCTGCAATAAGTCCCATTGATTTTTTCAGTGTTCTGTAAATAACTCGTTGCTGCTGTTTTTCGCGCCAGTGGGTGGGTAGGAAGTTTAACGTGTGTTCGTTTTCCAGTGAGCGCTTAATGAGACCCGTAGATAGCGGGGAGAGTGATGAAAGATCATGCGTCGACAGTTTTCGCTGGAGTTGATCTTCGAGTTTTTCTTGAACATCACGGGCCAACGGCTGATGGGTCCAGAGGTGGAGCGTTTCTGGTATTTCGGTTTCATGGGACTGTTGCGAATAGGTGAGCTCATACGCCATCTCCTGGGCGGCATCGGGATCTGTGAGTGTGATATAAAGCGGTCGAATCCATTGGACTAGACCGTTTTTCCGCAGGACAAGGTGTGTTTCAAAGCCGTCATCAATCAATAAGCATTCTTGGGCCGCGTGCGTTGGATTTTCGGGGAGCGGTATTAAGAGAAGCCAGCCGCAAATGCGCGAGTCAACGGTCGTTAGATTCAGCTGCTTGGATGAGTAGCAAGAGAGTTGCTCAATGATAGCTTGTTGAGCGGATCCCATTAACACGGTGCTCTCTTGATCGTTCTGTTGAAGGAGCTCGCAATCACACGTCATACGGTCGATGGGAAAAGGAATTTTTTTGTCGAGCTGAAATTGGGACATATGGAGCAGTTCTTCGGCATCTGTGGTGGGGAACGATGCTGTCTCGAAACACATGGAGCGTGATGGTAATGCATAAATGATATCGCCAGCCAGTGAGTGTCGTAGACGATCGGGAAGATTTTCAAGGGTCAGAATTCCCTCTGTCGATAGTGATGAATCCGGAAGCAGTTCCTGGTCATGTGTCGGGGCTTCGGGCCCTTCACCTGTGATTTTCAAGGTGGTCCACTCTACGCCTTCTGGTGTCGGGCATATGGCTGTAATAACTTTATCAGCGCGTTGAATTTTTAGGCTCAGATTTTTCATTCCAATATACTATTAGCGGTCTGCTTCCTTGCATCTGCATTATGGTTTCAATGCGGTAGGCAGTATCTCCCGAATTTCCTATAGACGTTACCTTGAGGAAGGTACTTTGCAATTTAAATTTTGAACCATCCGCATTTACTTCTTCAATCGATCGAATGCCATCGTCAAGCGTGCCATCTTCGCCATCTAAGCCTTTTCGAGATTCCATTACGCCTTCGAGTTCCCACTCCTCGTATTCAGCATAACTGAGCAACAGGTTGGTCGTGGCACTGTTGAGGTTCACTTTTCCATCGCCCCATACGGTGAGTAAGTCGGCAATGCCGTAGATCGCATCTCCCTCTGCATCTGCGGGTTTTCCATATAAAATGTCTTCGGTCCAGTGCTTGATTAAGAGGAGCTCTTCGACACTATCGAGTGGGCCGTTCTTCACGGGGTAGCCTTGCTCTTCATAAAACGGATCATCGGATTCAGCACCATTAAGCCCGTGTAGGTCGCCTTCATCAATCCAGTCTTCCAGACAGTCAATGAGTGTGTCCCACTCCGTCGAGGGAATGTTAGCCATTTCAAAAATTTCAACCCACTGTTCACGCTGCAGCGTGTTCACATTGCGTCCATTTTCTGCTGATTCGATCGTCACGCTGAACGTGCCCATATTGGTGATAGAGAGGGTAGAGGTCGTGGAAAGACCGCGCTGGACGTATAGCGCCGCCTGCATGAAGCCATCAGGATCCTCATCCATCTCCTCAATCTCAAGTTCACGGGCCCGTTGGTTCTGCTCGATGATCGCTTTGGCATAATCGACGCCGGAGCGTGCCAGCATTTCGGCTTTAAACCGTTTCTTTTTACGGGAAACCAGCATGCCTTCAAGTGCCACTTCAAAGGCAAAAGAACCAACGATTAGGGATAAAATCATGAGTACCCAGAGCGAGACCAGCAGCGCCGCACCGCGTTTGTTCTTTGAGGATCGACAATCTCGCGTTCTCATTGAGGTGCTCCGGTGGTAACGGTGGGGTTTCCGCTGCTCTCATTGGAATTATTTTGAGTGGTAGAGCCGACCGTGGTGGGGGAGGAGAGAGACTGACTGAGTGATTCTGATGCCGGTATCGTTAGCACGCGCCGATAGACCACCGGCTCTTCATCTTCGTCGTTTGAGACCACATAGATGGATACGAGTACTCGTTCGGGAATACTGTTCTCAGGTTCCCACTCCTCCAGCCACTCTTCATTCTCCTCGTCCCAGATCAGCACTTCAAGTCCTTGAACAGAACGTGTGATGAGATATGGCTCAGGATTGTATTCATCAATGAAAGCTTCTTCATCAGCGAGAGCGGGCATACTGATGGAGTGGAGCGCTGGATTACCACGCCCGTCATCTTGAATGAAAAGTTGCAAGCGGTGGGGCCCGCTGGCAAGTGGATCGTTGGGATGTAGAAAAGCGGGGCTGGGCGTTACAAAGCTGATCCTGTCGGCAGGCAGATTAGATTGGGTCTCTTTCTCGAGCCGGAACGCATAGTTCTTGCGATCATTTTCAAAATAGATAATGGAGTTGAGTCCGGCGCTTAATTGATTCATGGCGAAATCGCCATGGTGGATGCTTTCAATCACTTCTGTGCCTCTCTTCCAACCGCGCAGGGTGCTGCTGAAAGATTGGAATGCGATGCCCATGGCGACCACGAGGATCGTGATGGCCACAATCAATTCGAGCAGTGTGAAGCCGGCTTTTGCTGGAATACGGGCGGACATCGGGTTAATTCACCTCGCTGGTTATGCTCTCGGCTTCGGGGGCATACGTATAGACTATAATCTCTTCGAACGCGTTGCGTCCACGTTCGCTCCAGTCGATTCGAGAGCGTATGAGAAAGAGACCGGGGCGCTCTTCTTCGTCTACCATTACAATTTCACGCGTCCAGTAGTAGCCCTCCATATCGTCGAACGTTCCGGTTTCNGTGAGCTCTTCCAAGTCGATTTTCTCAATCGGGAAATCGAGGTCAATGCGTCGAATCAGACTTTGNGCAATTTCACGGTTTCGGGCCGTTCGCACAACAGACAAGGCTTGTCCCATCGCGATCATCATGGAAGAGACCCCAACACTAAGGATTACCAGTGCCAGCAACACTTCAACCAGTGTAAAGCCCTGCTTTTTCCTGTTATGTGATGGGATTCGCTTTTTCATGACCAACTTCATAATTGTGACAAAAAATAGCCGTTTTGAGAAGAGTGGAGTTACGATTGAATCAGAAGTGAAATCAGGTAGGTAAGCACCATCACGCTTCCCAGAAGTTGTGCCTTTTTCGGCTGAGTAGTTCGTAAGAGTCCTAGAGCCATCAGGGAAAGAGTCAGGATAAAGAGAAAAGAGAGCCCGTGGGATGATCCTGTATGCTCAAAAAGCAGTTCGTGGCGTAGCGCCACATCGCCTACAAATAGAATCAAAAGGTTAAAGAGGTTGCTGCCCAAAATATTACCGAGTGCCATGTCAGCGAAACCAAAACGGAGAGAGGCAACCGCAATCACCAGTTCGGGAAGGCTCGTGGCTAGGGCAAGAAAGAGCGTGCCAATAAGGCTGGCTTGCAGGCCCAATCCTCCTTCGTTGGCAGGCAGTGCCATTCTGCCACCCAGCGAGGATAAGAGAACACCCGCTAGGATGATGATGAGCGAAAGAGAAATTAAGCTGCTGTAAAATCGGACCGCAGATTGTTGTGCAAGAGGACTCTGTGCCGCCGAGACATGTTCCGCATCCGAAGCCTCACGGTTTTGCACCATACACCAACCGTAGATGATGGGTAGGGGAAGGAGCAGCCAGCTGCAATGTAAGAGCGGTACAATGGACTGCCGGGAAAATGGTATGCTGAAAGCAACGTATGCCAGTAGAAGCAGAAGCAAGCTCTGCCAGAGGGTACGGCGGTGTAACGTTGGCTGATTCTGTTTCGTAATCGTTTTGGAAAAGAGAACGCTGACGATGCCAAGAATGAGCAAGTTAAACAGATTTGAGCCGAGCATATTGCCGACCGCTAAATCAGGTCCCAGCTGAATGGGCTCGCGGAGAAGCGCGCTCAACGAGACAGCCAGTTCCGGGAGACTGGTAACAGCCGCTAAAAAAAGAGCTCCAATGATCCCCGCATCCAGCTGTAAACGTTCCGCCAGCGCATCCCCCAGCTGGCTGAGTCGNACTCCGCTGATAACGGTAACCACAACCGTCAAAAAGAAGACNATCAATAATTGCGNAGGCGTTTGGATAAACGNTTCGAAGCTGTTCATATCCAATATGTAATAGAATGATACGAGAGGGTACATCTTTTTAACGTTGAATAAGATACCCATACTAACTAGTTTGGATGAAAACAGTGAAGGAAGGTCATNACATGACAGCAGCATCAAAAAAGTTTTTAGCTGATTTAATCAACAGCATCAGTCCCTCCGGGTATGAAGGACCCGCCGCAAAAGTGTGGAAAAAAGAGGCCGAAAAATTTGCCGATCGGGTTTGGACCGATACACACGGCAGTTCCCATGCGGTTGTCAACGAAGGCGGTGGTCCCCGCGTCATGTTTGCTGGGCATTGTGATGAGATTGGCTTTCAAGTCTCTTACATCGACGACCAAGGCTTTCTATGGATTCAGCCGATTGGCGGATGGGATGCCCAAATTGCCACNGGNCAGCGCGTACAGATTTTAACCCAAAAAGGCATCATTCGCGGGGTCATCGGAAAATTAGCCATTCACTTGCAGACACCCGAACAGCGTAAAAAAGCATCGGAAATGAAAGACCTTTGGGTCGATATTGGTGCGGCGGATGGTAAAGAAGCAGCGAAGAAAGTNGCTATCGGCGATCCCGCCGTTGTCGATTATGGTTTTGGTGAGTTGCAGAATGATATCGTAGTAGGCCGCGCCTTTGATAACCGCTCCGGTGCTTGGGTAGTGCTCGAAGCCGCTCGTCAATTGTCAAAGTTAAAGCCCAAAGCAGAAGTGCATGCGGTTGCCACATCGCAGGAAGAGATCGGACTTCGCGGTGCGAAAACCGCCACTTTCGGGGTTGATCCGCAGGTGGGTATTGCGGTCGACGTCACCTTTGCAACAGACCATCCGCACATGGGCGANATCATCAAACGCGAGAATATAATCAAATTGGGAGGGGGACCCGTTCTNGGACGCGGTCCGAATATGAACCCCAAGTTATTTGATCTGCTGGTCAAGACCGCCAAAGCCGAGAAGATCCCNGTNCAGATNAACGCCGAACCCCGCGGAACCGGAACCGATGCCAACGCNATGCAGCTCAGCCGAGCCAGCGTTCCCACCTGCCTCGTCAGCATTCCCTTGCGCTATATGCACAGCCCCTGCGAACTCATTCATCTGAAAGACATCGAAAACTGCGCCAAACTCATCGCCAAAACCGTTGAGAAAATCACACCGCGTACCAGTTTCGTTCCGTTTTAATAAGATTATATAGTTGAGATAATATATAAATATGAAGCGAATACCGTTAATTATAGTATTGAGCTTTTCTTTAATTTTTATATCCACTTATTTTGAGGGAACAACACGAATTGCTTCTAATCTATTTAAGATTAGTCTTGTATTAGGGTTATTCTATCTTTGTAAAAAAAGAGAGTGTTATTTATCTAANATATTATTAATTAGTATAATTTTCTTATTTTACAATTTTATATCAGTCTTTTTTACAGAAAAAATACAAACATCATTAATAAATAAACATTTTACTTACTCATTATATATTTTATTATTTATCTATATATTAGGTGGAATGTATTTATATTTTAATTTATATAAAGAACGGGTTAAATATTTACTTTTGATTCCAGTCTTTTGTGCGTTAATTTCAATTATTTATTTTTTACTTGATGGAGATACTGGTAGGTTGGTGAGCTCTTTTAAGAGTGTTCATCCAATTCATGATGCTACTCTTTTTTCTATTCCATCTGTATATATAATTTATCAGTTTAAATTTAAGAATTCACCCCTTACGAGCTGGATACTAGCTATTTGTTTACTGATCTTGGAATATTGCATTATGCTTAGTAGTTCTCGGAGTGTAATTTTATCGATATCAACACTTACGTTCTTATTCTGTATTATTGTTAAAGATAAAAGAGCGTCTGTACCTTTAATGACAATCCTTATTTCTTTCACACTATACAAGTTAACGGGAGTATTTCTGAGTGATTCTCAAATAACGCATTTTGAATCTATGCAGCAACTTTTAGGTCGNAGTGATGCAGGACGTTTAACTTTATGGAGACATATGATTTCTGAAATGAGTATGTGCGATCTTATTTTTGGTAAAGGTTTTCTTTTTAATCATTCTTTCGTTGAGAAAATGGGTTCTGCATTTGTGCATCCTCACAGTGCTTTCATGCATTCTTTATTCCATGGCGGACTTATTCTTCTGAGTTTTCACATACTTATGTTAGTTGAGGTTTTTAAAACTGGATACCAAGAGTATAAAATGACAGGTGACTTCTTTCTTGTATTATTTGCAGTTTCTAGTTTAGCTCCCATGTTATTTAATGGAATTGCAATTTACGGTGTTGATGATAGGTTCAATGAGTTAGTTATGTTGTTCTGGATAATGATTGGTATTTCAATACACAAAGAGAAGAAGATNCTTGGATTGAGGCGGGTTTTTAAAAATGAGATTTAATATAGAATTAATTTCAGTCAAAGTTAAGTAAAATTATTTTCTGTTATGTATAAAATTAAAAAATTTCTTTGCAATTTAATGCCTACAAGAAATTTACGTAGGCAGTGCAGAAGCAAATTTTTGCATGGTATAAATCACAATGCACCCGAAAAGACATACTCACAAGAAGGTGAAGATATAATCTTAAAGAGATATTTTGAGAATCGTAAAAACGGATTTTATGTGGATATTGGAGCACATCATCCTTATCGCTATTCTAACACTGCACTTTTAAGAGAGATGGGGTGGTCTGGAATAAACATAGAACCTTCCCCTGATCTAATTGAAAAATTTTATAGATTTAGACCTGAGGATATAAATTTGAATCTAGGCGTGAGTTTTGATCANGGAGAAATGATTTTTTATAAATTTAATGAGCAACTTATTAATACATTTTCAGAAGATCTTGCACTAAGTCGAAACGGAAAAAACGGTTGGAAAATTACAGATAAAATTTTAATTAAAACAGTGTCTCTTTGTAACATTCTTCAAGAGAATATAAATGAAAACCAGAAAATCGATCTACTTTCCGTTGACACGGAAGGGTTAGATTATGAAGTTATCAAATCAAACGACTGGAATAAATATCGTCCCGAAATAATAGTAGTTGAGATGTATGAAATAATGCATATAAAACATGTTTTATCATCTGAGCTTTGTTCATTTTTAGAACAGAAAGATTATTGTGTGTTCGCTAAGACCATGAATTCTGTTTTCTTTGTGGATCAAAAAATAAAAGCATGAAAGTCTCAATTATAACACCTGTATACAACGTTAGTGATTTTATTGATGAGTGTATATTATCCGTTTTAAATCAGACTTATCAGAATTTTGAATTAATCTTAATTGATGACCGCTCCACGGATGATTCTGNTCTGATAATTAAGAATTATTCTATTAAAGATGCTCGCATAATAACGTCTTATAACAAAAAAAATATAGGTGTAGCTCAAACGAGAAATAAAGGTATAAAGTTAGCAACAGGGGATTACTTTTATTTTTTAGATTCAGATGATTTTTTAACACCAGATGCATTATCTCTGATGGTAAAACAGGTTGCTAGCAATCCAGTAGACATATTACTTGTTGATGTATTTAAGTATTTTCCTAATGGAAGCTTAGAATATTATCAAAACCTTTTTAGAGAGAGGGAGATCAATGACTTTACTGGCCATGCCGCATGGTGGGCATTGATTAAGAAAGAAGTTATAACAACCAACAAGAATATTAGATTCGTTAGTGATGCTCATCCGGGTGAAGATACGGTATTTATGTTCAAAGTTTTTAGTAATGCTAAAACGTATGCACGTTTAAAGGAGCCAGTACTAAATTATCGCCAACATTCTGATTCTGTTATGGCAAAAATGAAGACGAATAAATGTAAATTAACACACAGTTCAATTCTCTGCTTAATTGATTTGGAAGAATTTGAGAAAGAAATATCGACAGATAGAATGGGTGCATACAACAAGCTTAGGAACTTTTTTTTAAGATCAATCAGCTTGAGNCATTTAGATGTACACGATGATTTTAACAAGTCGCTTTTTAAAAAAATTATCGCGGCAAATATTACGAGATTTATTTTCTATAAAAAAATTACAAAAAATAGCAGGTTGTTAGTGAAAGTTTGTAAAATACCTGTTTGTAATATTCGACTAAAAACCTAGTGACGGATTTTTTGTTTCACATATTTAATGCCCCATCGGCTACGATTACGACGATAGGCATTTTCGTATGGTTGACTGAAAATATTTCCAAGAAATTGCTGGATGGATTCACTCTTCAATTCATCGGGTTCTTTTCCATCAACAAACCAGGGTTCAGCAAGCATAGATAGATAGCGGGTATCATCCTGATCAATCTGACGAACAGCATCGGTTAAATCCGCGAGAGAATGGTACTCGTGGGCGTTTATAAAGGCTTTGGAGTTAAATTGCTGCGCAATCGTAGGATCACCCCAATAGATAGGTATACAATTTGATTGAGCCGCCTGCGCAAATTTTTCGGTGCAGTATCCGGGTGATGAACTATTTTCGATGGCTAGTGCGAATTTGCAGCTGGATTGAAATTGGATCTTATCGGACACAGGCCCGCCAACATTGTTGCGCCATTTTCCTCCGCTCGATACCTGCTTGTATTCGGATAGAGCATCATAGATAGAGATCCGTTCGGGGGCGCTGTCTTTGGTATTGGACATGACATACGAGCAGAATTGCGATTTTGTGGAAAGAATGGTGGTAGGATCCTGACGGGGTGAGCATAGGTTCGTGTATGCACCTATATAGAAGCGGTAGAGGGGGATTCGTTTGTAGCGATCACCGAACGTGAGGTGGTCAAATCCAACTGAATAGTCAGAAGTATTGAAATCTGGGGTTACGTTTTCACCGGTGACAAAAATTCGAATACCATCATAACGATGAACTTTTCTCCCAAAGACGGAATGAAATACATAGTTTGCTGTTTTACGGTTCGTTCTACTAGGCATCAGTTGGGATGGAATAAACTCGATCAATTGGTTGATGAGTGTCTCTCCTGCATCTGTGATGGCGAATGTTTTCATGACGGTAATCCAAAAACTAGTTTATTTTTTTTGTTTCAATAAAATCATGGATCTCAATCATTTGAGTATCATATTGCATTCGTTTATTTGCCCATATGTGACCATGATAAATTTTTCGGCGACC
>NZGU01000015.1 GCA_002691095.1 Kiritimatiellaceae bacterium
CGCTTTTATGGTTGCCGGAGTGGCGGAATTGGTAGACGCACGGGATTCAAAATCCCGCGACTTCGGTCATGTGGGTTCGAGTCCCACCTCCGGCACCAAACNTTCTNAATACGAACTTCCTTTAAANCTCCGTCGNGGGAANTATNCGCATTTTTCNNAGCAAATGCGNTAGTTTAACATTCTCCATTCGTTCTCCATTTCTGCGCTAGTGCGTTGTCGGATTTTTCGTAAGGTNGNNATAGGGGACGGCCATCCGAATCCAGATTGTCGACATNGCACTAAGAACTCTGAAGCGCGATGAACAGTGGAGCAGTATGTTTGAAAGCTGTTAAGAATATTCTGTTGAGATTTATTTTTTTGAGTCGTAATAATAGTGTGTAAATTTGTTATTTTATGATGGCTTAAACCATAGGATTGGATTCGATGATGCATTTTTTCTCTTGTTTATNGNTGTGTGCTAGTTTGGTGTGCGTTGCAACTGCCGAACGCTTGCCGAATATCATCTATATATTAACCGATGACCTTGGTTATGGTGATTTGAGTTGCAATGGGCAGACTTTTTTTCAAACACCACATATTGACCGGTTGGCTGCGGAAGGGATGAAATTTACCCAACACTATTCGGGATCCACGGTTTGTGCTCCTTCGCGTTGCTCATTGATGACGGGTAAGCATACGGGGCATACTGTGGTGAGAGGTAATTCGGAGGTTAAACCTGAGGGGCAACAGCCGATGCCGGCTGACACGTTTACTATGGCGCACATGCTTCAGCAGGCCGGNTACACTACGGGTCTTTTTGGAAAGTGGGGTTTAGGGGCTCCGGGATCGCAGAGTGAGCCTCTGCTGATGGGGTTTGACCGTTTTTACGGCTATAACTGCCAGCGGCATGCACACCACTATTATCCTTATTTTATCTGGGATGATCATCAGCGCGAGATGCTTTGGGGTAATTTTGGCATGGAAACAGAGGAGTATGCGCCGACGTTGATTCAAGCTGANGTAATGAAATTTATCGAAAGCAATCAGGACCGTNCTTTCTTCTGTTACTATGCCGTGATTCAGCCNCATGCTGANATGTTTGCACCGGAGGAATATATGGAGAAATATCGGGGTAAATTTTTGCCGGAAAGTTCTTATGAGGGGACAGACGACGGACCTGATTTTCGAAAATATGCTTATGGTTCTCAGCCAGAGGGGCATGCGGCCTTTGCGGCGATGGTTCATACGATTGATGATTATGTGGGAGAGATTACGGCGCGTTTGAAAGAGCTGGGGATTGATGATAATACCCTGATTATTTTTACGTCCGATAACGGTCCGCACCAGGAGGCGGGTCATGATCCGGCCTATTTTAATTCAAATGGGTCGATGCGTGGTTTTAAGCGGGATCTCTATGAAGGCGGCATCAATGTGCCGATGATTGCAAGATGGCCGGGAAAGGTGGCGGCNGGTACTGAGACGGATCTTATTTCAGCATTTTGGGATGTGATGCCTACCGTAGCCGAGATGGCGAAGGTTGACGCGCCAACAGATATTGATGGTATTTCGTTTCTGCCGACATTGCTGAATCGGGATGGACAGAAGCAACATGATTATCTTTATTGGGAGTTCCATGAAAAAAAAGGTCGGGTTGCTATTCGAAAGGGAAATTGGAAAGGCGTTCGATATAATGTGTCCATTGATGCGCATTCGCCCTTAGAGCTGTATGATCTATCTGCTGATCCACAGGAACAATATAATATTGCCATGCAGCATCCCGATGTGGTGGCTGAGCTGGATCTTTTGATGAAAAACGCCCGTACGGAATCTCCGGTGANAAGGTATAATTTTCCGAGCAGGCGCTAGATGGANGTAATGNTATTACCACTATTCTACGGGTAGACAACGAGGAGTAACTGATGAAAAAAACCGCGCTCACTGCATTTCTAGTATGTTTTGTCGCTGGCTGTGCAATGGCNATGAGCANGCGTCCAGTAGAACCTTTGGCACAGACACCCCCGATGGGGTGGAACAGTTTTGATAGCTATGGGGTCTATCTGCATGAGAANGCTGCACAGGATAATCTTGAGGCGATGGCAAAAAAATTGAAGCCGCATGGCTATGAATATTTTGTGATCGATAATGGTTGGTTTGGAGAATATTCGTTGCAGGAAGGTTCTATCTATCCTTCGGAAAAGCATGCGAACGATATTCGAATAAATGAATATGGTTATTTTCTGCCTTCGGAAGTCTATTTTCCATCCGGCCTCAAGCCGATAGCCGAGCGATGCAAAGCGTTAGGATTGAAATTTGGTGTTCACCTGATGCGCGGGATTCCACGAAAAGCGGTTGAGCTGAACCTACCGATTCAGGGAACATCCTATACGGCTCGTGATATTGCTGATACCGATCCAAAGGAAAATTGTACATGGTGCAATTATTGTTATGGTGTCGATATGTCCAAACCNGGGGCCCAAGCATGGTATGATGGCTTGATTCAGTATATTGCGGATATGGGTGTGGATATGATCAAGTANGATGATATTGTGCCACACCCCGATGAGGTTGAGGCGGTTTCAAAAGCGATTGCTAAGACCGGAAAACCGATTTTGTTAAGCTTGTCTCCCGGTGGTAAGGTAGATCCTGAGGCCATTGATTTTTTTCGGTTGGCGAATATGTTGCGGGTGACAAAGGATGTTTGGGATGAGCAGCACTATATTGATGAGTGCTTCATGGCTTGGCGCAAGTGGCAAGGCAAGGAACAGCCCGGATTTTGGATTGATATGGATATGATTCCTTTTGGGCAGCTTCAATTGATGTCCCCGCCTAGCAAAAATAAAGAGAAATCACTGTTAGACAAAGGGGATATTGCTTTATCGGGTAAAGGGGTTCATCGGGTATGTCAGTTGACCAAGCCTCAGATGGAGACCTTTATTTCGATGCGGGCATTGGCAGCTTCTCCTCTAATGATGGGCGGGGACTTGCCGACACTGGATGATTTTTCGCTGCGGTTGATAACCGATCCTGATATGTTGGCTTGTAATCAGAATGGTGTGATGGGTTCATTGGTATTGGAGCAAGCGGGGCTGGAAACTTGGCGGGTGAATNAAAAAGGCACCGAGGACGCNGGCTGGATAGGGCTGTTTAATCGCTTGGGGGAATCGGTTTCGGTTGAGTTGCAACCTGCTCGGCTNGGGTTAGAAGATGACACATTCCGAATTAAAGATATTTGGAAAGGCGTTGAGCGAACGTTTGGTTCAACGGTATCACTGAAACCAAACGGGGTTCTGTTTGTTAAATTTGAGAGGGAGTAAAATGCATTTTGTAAAGAGCATGATAATCGGATTGTGGTTGATCGCTTCTGGGGCTACTGCGCAAATAGATTATACAGATCCTTTGCCGTTTGGTGATCAGACAAAATGGGCGAAGAGTTCAGATAATAGTGCAGTCGGTGAATGGTGGAATGCGGTTTTTACAAATGCATGGCAGCGCTATGAAAAGCTGGCCGTGAAGTGGTTCAATTCAATCGATCGTGCAGAGGCAATGGCGTTTGCGCTCTATACACATGATCACGGAGTGTTGAAAATTACGGGGCAGTGTTTTCCTTTGTTGCCGGATGAACCAAAGGTGGTGACACTGGAGTTTAAGAAGGCGGGCGTTTGGCAAAAGGTTCAGACGTTGCCGGTCTGCTATCCTGGGTGGTCGGTACATTTTCGCGTTGAGGGATGGGATCATCAGGTGGATGTGCCCTTCCGACTACGCTTGGGTGAGCTCTCCTCTTTTGAGGGACTCATTCGGAAAGATCCGGTGGATCAAGATGAGATTGTGGTGGGGGTGTTGTCGTGCAACTCTCCAAAAGATGATGAGTTTGATACACGGTTGGCATCGGTAGCTGCATTACAGCATCACGATCCGGATCTACTATTTTTTGCAGGGGATCAGAATTATACGCATGATGAAGCTACGTATGGCTGGCTACAATTTGGGGTGCAGTTTGCGGAGGTGATGAAAGATCGCCCTACGGTCTGTATTACGGATGATCATGATATTGGGCATGGTAATTTATGGGGTGAGAGCGGCAAGGCATCGGCAGGTTTATCGGGTGCAGCAGATGGGGGCTATATGTTTCCTGCTTCGTTCGTAAATATGGTGGAACGTCAGCAGTGTTGGCATTTGCCGGATCCGTTTGATCCGACGCCGGTTGAGCAGGGTATTGGGGTGTATTATACGGATTTAACGCTGGGTGGCATTAGCTTTGCTATTTTAGAAGACCGTAAATTTAAGTCGGCTCCGATGGGAAATATTCCCCCTATGGGACCGCGGCCAGACCATATTAATAATCCAGTGTATGATCGTGCCGCGGTGGATTTGGCGGGATTGTCGTTATTAGGAGAGCGTCAGTTGGCGTTTCTGGATAGTTGGGTGCGGGATTGGCAGGGAGCCTCTATGAAGGTGGCCTTGTCACAAACTGCTTTTTGCGGTGCGGTTCATGTGCATGGTAATAAGGAGCCTAAACGATTGTTAGCTGATTTGGATTGTAACGGATGGCCGCAGACGGGCCGAAACAAAGCGGTTCGTGCATTGCGACGTGCGCGTGCCACGCATTTGTGCGGGGATCAGCATTTGGCGGTTTCAGTAAAGCATGGGGTGGATGATTTCAGGGATGGACCGCTGGCTTTTACGTCTCCTGCGATTGTGAATACGGTTTATGGGCGTTGGTGGCATCCAGAGGAGGAGCTGCCGGGAGGCGGTGATCCGATTGATAGTGTGCTTCCGTGGGTGGGTGATTATGAGGATGGATTGGGCAATAAGATTACAATGCTTGCCTACGCGAATCCAGGAGATCGAAGCGTACGTGCGCAGCGGGGCGACGGGTATGGAATCGTTCGGTTTAGCAAGTCCAGCGGACGCATTGTTTTTGAGTGCTGGCCCCGTTTTGCAGATGTGCATGCGGGAGATGCGGAGCAGTATCCGGGATGGCCGTTAACCTATCATGTTGCTGTTAACGACGGTCGTCATCCGGTGGGGTATTTGGAAGAAGTGAAGCTGCCCTGTGTGAATGCGGTGGTTGCGTTGACACATGATACAACGGGCGAGTTGATTTATTGTTATCGTGTGAAGGGGCACACCTTCAGGGCACCGGTCTATTCAAAGGGAATCTATACGTTGCGAGCGGGAGTTGATTCGGGTGATAGAGTGCTTCTTCAAGGTGTGAAGATAGACTAGTGCAGCGTCATTAAAGAGGGTGCTATGGGTAGAGCGGTTGCGATTTTTTTGTTCATATGCTGTTCGGTAGGCTCTTCGGGTGCCGCNCCTGAAAGATGGCCGTATTGGCGGGCTTATCACAAGACTCCCTTGGAAGAAATTCGACCGCAAACATGGCGAACAGAAGAGGATGTGATAGACGGGTGGGACTGGTCGCTACCACCAACCGTGGAGCCGGATCCGAATGGGTTGATGGCGATTCGTCGTGCCAATCATCTACATAGNGATTTACGTTCATTTCTGGAGCCGCTGGATCTGCCGATNAACACGACGGTTACACTCTGGATAAAGTGGAAAGAGTTGGAGCCGGTTGAGGGTGTTTATAGATTTGATCTCTTGCGCAAGCGGATTAAAGAGGCTGAAGATATGGGGTATAGCGTGGTTTTACGCATCCTTTGTTCAGCCACTATTTTTGCACCCGATTGGCTGGAGGCATATGAGATTCCCTATCGGAANGAGCACAAGCANCCTAATCGGAAGATTACTAATTATGAGGTGGCTACACCGGCTTTTCATAGCCGATATTTACAATTGATTGACGCATTGGGAGTCTCTGGAATTCCTCAACTGGAGCCGTTGCGGGGAGTGTTCGTTGGATATGCTTCTCCGTCTTATGGGGATGAAGGGATTGGGCCTCATGGAGTGAACCCAGATGAGGTGCCGCATGTAATGGAGCGGTTGGATGCGTGGGCTGCGGCGTTTAAGGGCGTGGAGCATAAGGTTTTTATGGGGGGGATATCTCAATACGGACTCGCCAAGGGCTTTGGGGTTCGCCGAGGTTTTGTGGAGATGTTTTTATATCACATTCCGGATGAGGTTATCGGTCAACAGGTGGACGAATCTGGCTATCTGTGGGTTGATGAGTCCGCTGCGATCCTGCGGCATAGTGTTTTTCATGGAGAAGAGAATGAGGAATATGAGGAGTCATGGGCTACTTCAACGTCTGATTTNCGATTTGGTACGAGTACAGATAGCTTTGTGTATCGTTATTTCACATCCAATTTGAGGTTGTTGCAGATGCGCTGTAACTATGTGCTCTATAATTCGTTTTCCCTTTTACCGGAGCAGCTGGTGTGGGTTGGACAGAGTGTAGGGCGGACCGTGGAGAATACGCCGGATATTTGGTGCGCATTACGGGAAAGTTATGTTCGTCCGGTTGGAGCCGTGAAGAATTTTGAGCGCTGGTTGTATCAGCGGGATTCAGAGGGGTTTGAAACAGAGCCCGCCATGCGAGTTGATCATGCGATCAAAATGTGGATGGTTGATGGAGAAAAGAATTATGATTTTGTCGCACGTCGTGGTCAACGGATTGGATTGGCTATTGATGATCGATGGTGTGGGGATGCTCCGGTCGATGTGGCGATTAAGGTAACTTATTTTGATGTGGGAAGGGGAACCTTTCAACTGGTGACTGGAGGTCAGNTGCGTACCGTTGAGTTGACCGGAACCGAACAGGTGAAGACGGCTACCTTTTTTTTGAGACAGGTTGAATTTTCATCTCATACTGTTGATTATGATCTAATTTTTGAAGGGCTGGAAAGTGAGCCGACCATATCATTTGTGCGTGTGATTCGCTTAGACATGGAGTAGTTTGTTTCTGATAATTGGAGCGAGNNGTGAGCGAAGAGTGGGAAACACGACATTCTCTATTGATACGTGCGAAGGATCCGTCTAACGAAGAAGCGTGGNCGGAGTTTGTCACGTATTATGAGAAATTTATCTATCATCTGTTACATCGCTTGAATATTAACGCGGATGATTTTTATGATCTGGTGCAGGATATCTTGGTTAAGCTTTGGAAAAACCTAAACTCCTATGAAGAGCGGCGGGCAAAATTTCGGTCGTGGTTGGCGTTTGTGGTTCGTAATACGGTATATGACTATTTTGACCGTGAGAAGCGACGCAATAAAGCGCTGAGGCGGGAGCATGAAATCGCAAATCATCTACGCGAAACACCCGTGACTGAAGTGGAAGCTATGATTGAAAAAGAGTGGATTATTTATGTAACGGATTTAGCGATGCAACGGATGGAGAAAGTATTTTCAGGCAAAGCTATTCGTGTTTTTTCGTTGAGTCTGGATGGGATGTCCGTAGAGCAAATTGCTGAGCAACTGAACCTGCAGAAGACGTCTGTATATACGTTAAGAAATCGTGTGAAAGCCCGCTATATTAAGGAGATTCATGCATTGATGGGACAACTGGAGAGATGATGCATAAGAAGCCTGANAAAGAGGGTTTGGAAGGTTCTTCATTGGCGGAACGGTTGGAACGACTGTATCAAATGGCGGAGCATTATAATGAAGTGGATGATAAGGAGATCAACCCATCGGTAGATAGTTTAGCAGCGGTTTCGCAGCGGTATCAATCGCCTGAATTAATTGCTAAAGGTGGGATGAAGCGTGTGTATAAGGTATATGATGCGCGAGCAAAGCGCTCGTTGGCGCTTGCAATGTTACGGGATGATGTTGCGGAGGACCTAAGAGACCCTTTTATTCATGAAGCCTGGTTAGCGGCTCAGTTAGACCACCCAAATATCATGACGNTTCACGATGTGGGTGTGAAGGCGATGGATCAACCCTATTTTACGATGGACCTGAAGAAGGGCGCTTCGTTNCGGGAGCTGATTGAAAAGCTACACGCTGGCCACCACAAGCTAGAGGCGCAATATCCACTTGAGACTCTATTGCAGATTTTTTTAAAGATTTGCGATGCCATTGCCTATGCACATTCGGTGAATATTCTACACCTGGATTTGAAACCGGCTAATATACAGGTGGGGGAATATGGACAGGTATTGGTTTATGACTGGGGCTTGGGGCGTATTTTAGCAGGAGAGGATCCGCAAGAGTTGGATCGAATGCTGTTTAATCCAAAATTATTGGGATTAACCAATGTGTTTGGTCAATTCAAAGGAACACCGGGCTACATGGCGCCAGAGCAGTGGAAAGAGGAGGGNGTTATTGATGAACGAACAGATGTGTATGGACTGGGAGCTATTCTTTATTCGTTATTGACCTATCTNCGGCCACTTTCAGGAAGTGTGGATGAGGTGGCTAAAAAGACGCTTGCCGGAGAAATTGTGTCGCCTATCATGCGNTCGCCTGAACGGAATATTCCAATCGGTTTAAGTGCGGTTGTGATGAAGGCACTACGGGTTGATGCCGCCCACCGATATGCCTCGATAGATGCCTTGCGGTTGGAAGTGGAGCGGTATTTGATGGGGTTGGCAACCGAGGCAGAAAAGGCAGGAGCGTGGAAGCAGTTGACCCTTTTCTACCGGCGCAATAGACGGTTTTGCCTAACGCTGTTGAGTTCAGGATTTCTATTTCTGATCGGAGCAACCGTTGCCTTCTGGAATGTTAGTGAAGCACGCCGAACAGCGGTGAGCACGCTGGATCTCTATGAGGCGGGACAGAGCNAACTTGAGAAGATGAGTTATGCGAATACGGAGTCGATTGTGAAACTTGCGCATCGGTACCATTTCCAAAGTGATCACAACCGAGCAGAGGCAACATTGTTGACGGCGCTGAAAAANGATCCTTCTAATCAACTTTTGTTGCGAGANTTGGGGGTGCACTATTTTATTTTACAACGATTTGATGAGGCGATCTCATATCTCGAACGCGGTATTCACCGCAATGATTTGATTTGTCAATTGTGTATGGATTTAGTCCTAATTAAAGGAAAGNGTGACTATCTGAATGTTGATCAGATGGTCACCTTGGTTCGCTCTCTTGATTCGTCTAAACCACTTGCTTTGCGTCTTGTTTTACATGATCAGAAACANCGGTTTGATTTGATCGAGCGCGCGAGCATCGTAGAAGCATATTTGAGGNTGATTAATCCCGCGTGGCAGGAGGGCTGGTTTGAGTATGATGGGCAGTCTAGTTCATTGAGAGTGGGGGGGGCTGGATTAGAGCGACTGNCCACCGAGCAATCCATTTTAATTGGATTGCATCCGCGTACGTTGGACCTTAGCGGATCGGATGTTAAAGATTTGTGGTTAGAAATTCATACAGCGGTTGAATATCTTGATATTCGTGGAGTTCCGATGGATTCACTTTGGGCACTGCATCGGTTTGTGCATCTGAAAGAGTTAGTTATCACCCCCAACCAATTTTCTGATGAGCATCTTGCATTATTACCGGATCGCATTTTGGTGAAAGAACGCGAGCTGTAGATTTTTTAAAAAATGACTGTTTAAAACAGAGGATCATGAACCGTTTCTTACTACGTAATNATATTCATTGTGGATAGGTATNAGGGAGAGGGANTGATGATAATAAAGAAAATGTGGATTACGCTGGCGGTTTTTTCTGTCAGCTTAAGTAGTCAGGCGATAGACAAATTCTATTATGATCTAGATACGTCTGATTATTCTTGGAGCAATGCTGCAAATTGGACTGATAATGCAGGGACAACACTTGTTGGAGTGCCTACAGCTGCTGACGTGGTTAAGCATGTGAAAAAACCCGAAGTAACGATAGTGGTTGACGGACCCGCAGAAGCAGACGATGTTATTTTAACACACAATAATACGGCATCACTTTCTGTGGTAACAGGGGGTGAATTGCATATTTATGATGAGATAAAAATGGGAACTTTTGGAACGGGAGGGGGTTCTTTATCCATTGATGGTGGAAGCGTTATTGTTGATGACCTTATTGCCATGAGCCCTACGTCAACTGGGTCAAGTTCGATTCATTTGAGTTCGGGAAGCTTGGTTGTGTCTAATCAGCTTTATATGGGTCAAAAATCGGGTTCTACTGCCGTTAATACCTTCAACATTACGGGGGGTACGGCGGATATCGGAACGGTATATGTCGGACGTTTCTCGCCCGGGACATTGAATATCAGTGGAGGCTCACTGGTTGTAACGAATAATAGCTGGGATGCGCTGCGTATTTCTCATGAGGCAGGTGGGACAGGTGAGGTTAATCTCTCAGGAGGGTCTATTTTAACCAAGCGTATCGATATTAATGTTGGCGGAGGTAGCGGTGGCGCACTCAATATTCTCGGGGGCTCTGTCGAGGTTTCAGAATCGTATGCCGCTGCGATTAGAGTAGATAGTAACGGTGTTATTAATGTGTCGGGAGGTCAACTCGAATGGAAATGGAATCGGTTAGTTGAGATCACGAACCTAGTGGCTGCGGGATCGATTACATGGACAAATGGTATGACCAACATGTTAACCGATACATGGGATGCAAGCTGGACGAATGGAGAAAGCATTCTTTTCGCTGACTACGATGAAGTGCGGCCAACCTATACTACAATTTGGGCTTATGATACGAATCCATACGTGCCGCCGCCGCAACTAGGGCCCACGTATTATACCAATGATACAGATGGTGCAACAACTAGTAGCTTTATCAATACCAGTGATGATGGACTCTATACCACATCCAGCAATTGGGATTCGGTTACGGTTCCAACTCGGATTGATACGGTTACACACAAATCTATAGGAGGAGATAGTAATATATTGACGGTTCCTAATAATGTAGTTGTCGAAGCCTTTAGCTTGGATGTGGCGCATAATAATACCGCGAAGGTTTCGGTTGTCACAGGAGGGAACTTCGAGATTGCCACTGATGTGATTTTAGGGAATGCAAAAAGTGCTGGGGTAGGGCTGCTATCTGTTGATGGTGGTTCGGTTAACGTCGAGAGTAATTTGTATGCAGGTCGATTCGCTAGCGCAACGGAATACCGACATGGCATAGTTGAAATTAATGAGGGTTCTTTGACGGTTGAGAATGAGTCATTGATTGGCGGTAATGCCTCTACGGTAACAGGCACGGTAAATATGACCGGTGGCGTTTATTCAAATAATAGTTTCTTCAAGATAGGAGATAGTTCTGGCGAGGGTACGGTAAATGTGAGTAATGCACTGCTTGTTGTTCAATTGGATAAAACGGTGGCCTATAATCCTCTCCGTCTTGGAAATGGTGCAGGCAATGCAACGTTAAATATTTACAATGGCGGAGAAGTTCAAACTAGCGGTATTAGGATGGACTGGGACGATCAAACGGGAAGTGCCCAAATTAATCTATACGAGGGCGGCGTGTTAAAAGTCACCGAAGCTTGGTTTGTTAGTGCCTCTCAAGGGCATGTGCAATTTAGGGATGATTCGAAAATTCATATAGCGGGCGGGCGTTTGCATTGGAAATTTAATCGCGCTTCGTCAGTGCAATCATTGGTAGAGGCGGGTCATCTCACGTTTTCAGGTGGCTTGACAAATATGCTCTCAGATACGTGGGATTATGCGGTCACGAACCAGGCGAATACATCGGCTTTATATGTGAAAGAGTACTTGATTCCAGAGTATTCGGTTGTTTGGTCGTTTGACCTCTCATCGGTACCTTCTGGATATGATGCTTTTTCAGCAGCACATAATTTATCAGGAGGGGCATCGGATGATGATGATGGTGATCAGTTGAGTAATTTTGGTGAATATGCGTTGAATAGTAATCCGACCAATGCATCGGATACGGGGCAAACGACGTTTGAAGCTGATAGCTCGACCTTTAGTGTGGTTTACACGAAGTTAGCTAATGATAGNAGTGCGGTGTATCGTTTGTTGGACACGACGGATTTGGTTTATGGATCCCTGTCGACTAATGCGTATACTTCACAGGATCAGAGTGCCGTGAGTGGTGATTATGTGACGGTTACGAATCATTATGATATGAGTGGTAAATCGGTGCAATTCATTGAATTGGAAGTTGAACAGCAGTAGGCTCCTTGTTAGGTGAATATATGTTAGGTGGCTGTATCTCATCAGGATACAGCCACTTTGTATGAAGGTTTCAAATGAAAAAATTCATATCAGGTTGGATGGGTATTGCGGTTCTCATGGTTGCGGCTGTGCAGGCGGAGAATGAAGGGCTTCATGTCTATTCTGCAGTTCCAGGCTTAGCGCCTTCGGAGCATTACCAATTTAGGGTGAGAACCGTAGGTTCCTCGACCTGGNTAGATGCATTTGCNTTTATTACGCGTTGTAAAGCGGGTGGTGAGAACAGTGCTTATTATGAGCATTTAGAGGATTGGAGCAATAGTTACATCAATTTTGAGATGTTGGATGGCGTACCCGTTGAAATTGAGATAACCAAGGTAGATGGATCGCCGATTGAAACAGCAACCGCGCATCCCGCGCATCGAGTGAACTCTTGTGAAGTGGCGAATGGGAAAGCCTATGTCGTGCTTGAGAAACCAGCTCTTTTTGCAGTAGATATTGATGGCCAGATGAATGAACAGGACACCGGACGCATTCAGCCGACGGGATGGGGAGATAATGCGTTTTATGGGGGGCCACCTATTCATACGGTAACAATCTTTGCTAATCCATTTTTGACCGATAAACCGTTGCCAACGGATTCTGATGTATGGGTGGTTCAGCCCGGTGATACGCCGCCCTCAGAGGGATCTTGGGATGTCCTCTACTTTATGCCAGGGGTGCATGATATTGGGCTATCTTTCAATGTGCATGCTGAGAAACACTATTACATTCCCGGGGATGCGATTGTTCATGGCACTTTTAACAATCAGAAGATATGGAATGATGGGCATAGCATTCGAATTTATGGACATGGAACGCTTTCGGGAGAGCGATATCCGCATCCCAATGATGCTGTTCCACCTGCGCCCGATGAGGATGATTGGCAGTATAAGCCGATTGATATTGTGGGGGCACGAAATACATCGGTGGAGGGAATCACGATTACGGATTCTCCGATGCATTCATTGATGCTTATTAATAGCTATCAGCCCGAGAGTCCAACCGAGGTTCGTTGGGTGAAGATTTTTACGTGGAGAGCGAATGGCGATGGAATTAACCCGTTTGGTAACACACTCATTGAAGATTGTTTTATCCGCACTCAGGATGATTGCTTGTATGTGAATGGCCGCGGGATACGAAGGGTTGTGCTGTGGGCGGATGCCAATGGCTCATCGTTTGTTCTGAGCCCTGTGGGGAATACACATGGTAATGAGATTGTGGTCGAAGATTGTGATGTCATCTACAATCGGTCGATTTTTTATCAAAATAAAGGAGGGCGTGTCTTTAACTTGCGGGGCGAGGGCAGTGGGGATGGGGGTTCCAATATTGTATTCCGGAACATCCGCGTGAGCGATCCTCGACCCACGCGTTCAGCGTTTGGCATCTTATCTGCGGCACCATGGCAAAAGAGTCCTACTTATGAGCAGTCGCGGGGTGCGGGCGTAATAAGTGGTATCTTATTCGAAAATATTGATATTGCGGCACGCTCGACGATTGGTGATCCGGATACTTTGTGGGGTACGGCATTAGCGCCATTGCGTTCGTTTACCTTTGATACGGTCACCGTTGCAGGTGAATGGGTGAGTACATTAGATGACTTTAATCATAATACGCATGTGTCAGATATGGTGTTTCAAGGGCCACCTTCACTGCTTTATTCTACTAATACTCTTCATGAAAGCATCGAAAACGATGGCCGTGTGGCTGGTTCGGTTCGAGTGACCTTGTGGGATGATCTATTTACGCAAGATGTGGTGAGTGGTGGTCATGTTCGTGTAGAGCAAGTCCCGTTGGGGCTAACGCCGGTTTATTCGCGGGAAAGTGACACAGAGATTTTGGTGATGCTCAGGGGTCGAGCATTGGATCATGGAGAGCGTGATGGAGGGGATCCAATTTCCATTATTTTTTCTGATCATGCCTTCGCTTCGGTAACGGCAGCAGATGTGGTGGGTGCCACCAACCCATCCATTCAAATTTCATATAAAGATCCTGTTCCCCCCTTCTACTTAGTCGATTCATTTAGTGATGGTTCGATTGAAGCCGTTTCGGATGTTGATCTGTTGGGAGGCTTCGATGTGTTCAAGGCAAATGGGGTGGATAATGGGTTGCAGGTATATGAAACAGCCGACACCGGAGTCTTAGACCTCTCAGGTGCAACCACCGATTTTCCGTGGATTGCAATGGTGAGTCAACGTTCCTTTGACGCAGAGAGTGTAGATTCATTTAAACTGACTGTTGAGGTGGATGAACTGGTTCAATCTCACTGGTACCTCCGTCCATTTACAATCAATCTGCGTCCTAATAATTCGCCCGAGCCGACGGTTTATAATCCAGAAACTATCACCGCCCCAAAGGGGATTTCACTGATGGTAGGAAATGGCGTTGCTAANTGCCGAGTGGCATTGGTGGCATCTGACGGGACGANATCCAACTGGTTATGGGAAGANACACAAGTGACGCAAGCTGATCTGGCNGATGGGTTTTCGGTATCGCTGACGGTTGATCGTAGTAATGGATGGACGGTAACTTTTTCGGGGGCTGAAAGTTTGCCGGAAACGGTTTCTGGCAATTGGGGTTCATTGGGTTGGAATGCGCTGTTTAGTGAAACCACTTTTGTGCAGGCGTATCTTCGGGAAGATATGTTAAGCGGAAAAAGTCCTCCGCGGGTAGGAACCGCGAAGGTTGCGATCGATTTGATGGAGGTGAGCTCGGTTTCAAATGCTTCGCATTATCAGGTATGGACCGATCTTTGGAGCGGAGTTGATCTGTCGGATGGGCAGCAAGATTTTGATCTAGATGGGGTCTCTAATCGGGATGAATATGCATTCAATGGCAATCCNATNGATGCGCAAGATACAGGNTTGGTTCTTGTGCAGGCTGATGGGGGGGTNTTCACGGTCGTTCATCCTGCTCATCAGTTGGATAGTGATCTCACGTATCGTCTGATGGATAAGACGAATTTAGTGAGTGAAACCTGGCAAACAAATACGTGGGATTCGCGNACGATTGGGTCTAGTAGTGGTGAGTATACAATGGTTTCAAATCACTACAGTACCACAAATATATTGCATCGTTTCATTCAGATTGAGGTGGATTAAGTGGGTATTAGAGGGTCAATTTCATGTGGGTAAAAATGGGAAATATTATTCAGGAGGAGAGGCTTAGGCTTCTTATGAATAGGCAGAGAAAAGAAGTGCGGAACACTATTATGTTTGCAAAAGGCAACCCATAGAATTGTCATGCGAAGAACAAAAATAATAGGCGTTGGACTCGCCATTCTCTCAGGAAGTCTCGAGGTTTATTCTGACTATTCCTATTGGCCGAAATACAACAAGGTGCCTACCGAGGAAATTGTGCCTCAGATGTGGAACAACACAGATCACATCATAGATGGGTGGGACTGGTCGCTACCACCATCGGTGACACCCAGTGAAAAGGGTATTGTTGGAATGGAACGTGAGATTGGACTGGGTGCAGTTCCGCAACTCAAGCCGAGTTATCCCGTTAATCCCGCTTTTGTGCAGTGGGTTTATTGGCGGGAGCTTGAAGCGGTTGAAGGGCAGATCGACTGGCAACCGTTATTGGATCGCATCAAACAGTGTGAGGTATACGGTCAGAAGATGATTATTCGCATCTTAGCCCATACCCATTCCAATAGAGGTGATGTTAACAAAGGACACGCGCCGCGNTGGTTAGAGGATAAGGGAATCAGCATGGTAGAGCTGAAAGCCTCATCGACTGGGCGCTGGAAAGCGTATGATCCAGCAGATCCTATCTTTCACCGGTACTATACAACCCTAATTGATTCTCTTCGGCAGTCGGGTATTCCGCAGATGAAAACAGTTCAGGCGATGTATGTGGGTTATGCCTCGAAATCATTGGGAGATGAAGGCATCGGCCCTCTTCAGATGGATCCGGCAAATGAACCTCACCATGTGAGGGAACGACTCGATGCATGGGCTGCAGCCGCTGCAGGCGTGGAGCATAAAATCTTTATGGGGGGACCCAGTGAATATGGTTTTAGCAAAGGCTTTGGAGTTCGGCGGGGCTTTGTGGAAAAGTATCTCTACACTATTCCGGATACATACATTGGGCAACAGGTTGATTCGGATGGTTATCTGTATGTGGATGAGAGCGCAACGGTAATCGCGAGTGGGGCTTTTAATGGTGAGGTGAATGAAGAGTATGAAGAANCCTGGGCCACGGAACAGCGGGGCTATCGCTTTGGTACCAACTTAGACAGCTTTCCTTATCGTTACTTNATGTCAAATCTTCGACTGGTGCAAATGCGATGCACGTATGTGCATAATAAAGATACACTCATCCCCGAACTGTTGCCGTGGGTGGCCCAGCAACTCGGGCGGAACGTGGAAGACACCCCCGATATCTGGTGTTATCTCAATACCTCCTATTTNAAGAAGTATCCTGAACTTAAAAACTTTGAACGATGGTTATACCAGCGTGACANGCCGGGGTTTGAGACGGTGCCGGTTGAACCGATCAGCAACGATCCGGTCGGTCTGTGGATGACAAGCAAGACGGTCGACCATATGGCAAAAAGAGGGCATCATATTGGGTTTGCGATCGACGATCGTTTTATNGGANGTGACCCTGTATCGGTCGCCGTGAAAGTTACGTATCTCGATCAAACGGAGGGAACATTAACGCTCAATTATCAGACGCCAAGAGGCCCCCTGCAAAAGTCTATTCGGTTGCAGCGGGATGGTAAGCTGAAAACNGCTACCTTTGTCATAGAAGACCTTATCGCTCCGGCCATGGGCTTGGACTATGACATAACGATTTCTGCTTCCAACGATGCTCTATTGAGTTTTTTGCGTATCATTAAAACCGAAGAATCCCATGACCAGCGATTGGCTCTGGGTGGAATGAACGGCTCGTTTGGTGAAGCGGGGGCATTCACTACCGATGTTGAAAGGATGCCTAACCGAGATGATGATCGCGGACAGCGGAGTGACGGAATGATTGATGAGCTGGAAGCAGTCCAGTAAGATGAGAAGTGGNAGGTAAATCAGAAGAGAGAGCGTTATGAAGTAATTTGATCTGTTTAGATGTAGCTTCTTACATCGTAAACGTATGATAGGTTAGAGTATATAAGTAGTGTTGGAGTGGATGAAATGAAACTGAGATTAATTTTTCTCACGCTTGTGGTGGGTGTGTTGACAAGCGTTGCGGATCGACCGAATGTGCTGTTTATAGCGATTGATGATTTGAATGACTGGGTCGGTTGCTTTGGTGGTCATCCACAGGTGCAGACACCGAATTTAGATCGTTTCAATGCCGAGGGCGGAATGGTGATGTTTGATGCACACGGTTCCTCTACGGTNTGTGGTCCTTCCCGCTCGTCTTTGTTGACCGGAAAATATCCANACAAGACNGGTGTGTACGGTAATAAAAATAATTTGAGAAACGCTCCCAAGGCAAAAGATGTACTCACACTTCCNCAATATTTTAGTCGGCACGGCTACCATTCTCTCTCCTCGGGAAAAATTTTTCACAAACACCCGCTACCCGAGGAAGGCAATCAAGGAAAGGGAGATCAGGGACAATGGGCTTTTGATGAATGGGTGAAAACGAGAGGAGGAGTGGGCCCCATCAGTAAAGAGCGCCCGGTTAGCGGCCTTCCGACGCTATCCGATGACAANTCGTACCATTCTATTGGCTTCGATTGGGGCCCCACCGTTGGAAATGATGAAACCAAGTTGATTGACTATCTCACAGCTCAGTGGGCGGTAGAGCAGTTGAACACACGCGATTTCGACAAGCCCTTTTTTATGGCAGTAGGTTTTTCCAAACCGCACCTTCCTTGGTATGTGCCNCAAAAATATTTTGATATATACCCGTTGGATGAAATTGTGATGCCGGAAACTATTCCCGATGACCTCGAAGATATTCTGAATCGCAATGGAAAGCCGCATCCGCCCCACAAGACATGGCTTCGGGTAGAAAAAGCCGGACGGCACAAGGAGGCTGTTCAGGCGTATTTAGCTACTATCACGTTCTTGGATGATTGTGTGGGCGTTTTGCTAGATGGACTGAATGAGAGTCAATATGCGGATAATACCATCGTCATACTGTGGGGTGATCATGGCTGGCATTTAGGGGAGAAACAGAAATATGGCAAGACACAGCTGTGGCAGGAGTCCTGTCGGGTGCCGCTAATGGTTAAGGTGCCCGGTATTACGAAGAAAAATAAACGGTGCAATGGGTTGGTAAACCTAATTGATATGTATCCTACGCTCGTCGAGCTATGTGGCCTGCCCGAAAATCCCGAAAATGATGGGCGGAGTTTTGCACCGCTGCTACATAACCCCGCTATGGAATGGAATACGCCCCTGTTAACGGATTATAACTATCAAGGGCATCGGATTTATGATGGACGCTATAGCTATATTACATTCGCGAGTAAAGGCATCGAAGAGCTGTATGACCATCAAGAGGATCCCATGGAATGGAATAATTTGGTTCATCACCCGGAGTATCAGCAGATCAAGGAGCGGCTAAAAAAATGGGTTCCCACGCAATGTGAGCCCGAATCGCCGAGAAATTAGAATGAAATGGAGCCGAGAATTAACCAGTGCAATCGTTGCGTTGAGTACTATCGCAGTAGGAGAAGGACGTCCTAATATACTGTTTTGTATTATGGATGATGCCTCGTGGGCGCACATGAGTGCATATGGTTGTGAGTGGGTAGAAACGCCTGCCTTTGACCGGCTAGCCAGCGAAGGGATTCTCTTTCAGAATGCATATACGCCCAATGCCAAATGCGGCCCGTCACGTTCGAGTATCCTAACGGGTCGTAACTCATGGCAACTGGAAGCCGCTGCCAATCACGTGGTTAATTTTCCTGCAAAATTTAAAACCTTTCCGGAAGTGCTGAAAGAAAATGGATATCTGACCGGGAAAACCGGCAAGGGGTGGGGGCCGGGCGATCCCGGAAGTATCGATGGAAAAAAACGAGAGTTGATTGGAGCCTCGTATTCGGAACATAGATTGGCACCTCCGGCAAAAGGGATGTCGGCTGAAAATTACGCCGCTAATTTTGAAGCGTTTCTTGAGGCGGCTGGAAATCAGGAGTGGTTTTTCTGGTTTGGTGCACGGGAACCGCATCGGCGGTATGAGTANGGGAGTGCGGTACGCGCGGGCAAGCAGATTGAAATGATCGATCATGTACCCGCGTTTTGGCCGGATACAGAAGTCGTGCGTAACGATATGTTGGACTATGCCTTGGAGATCGAACACGCTGATAANCATCTGGGTCTTATGATTGAACAGTTGGAAAAGCGCGGCCTGTTGGAAAANACCCTTGTGTTGATGACGTCCGATAACGGTATGCCTTTTCCTCGTTGTAAGGCGCAGGAGTATGAATATTCGAATCATATGCCACTCGCGGTACGATGGGCGAAAGGAATTAAAAATCCGGGACGTGTGGTAGATGATATGGTCAGCTTTATTGATTTTGTACCGACTTTTTTAGAGATCGCTGGCATCCCGTTTCAGGATACGGGTATGCATTCGTTGGCCGGGCAAAGTTTGACGGATATTTTTTACTCAACTAAAGAAGGTCAGGTGAATCCGGAGCGAGACTTCATCGTGATTGGAAAAGAGCGACATGATTACAGTCGGCCAAATAATGCGGGTTATCCTATTCGGGGTATTGTGGGGAAAGATCATCTTTACTTGTACAACTATGAACTGGATCGCTGGCCAACGGGGAACCCGGAACTGGGTTATCTCGATTGCGACGGTGGTGCGACCAAGACTGAAATCCTCGAGATGTACCGTGCCGGAAAAGGTGCGACCTATTGGCAACTATCGTTTGGCAAACGAACGGTACAAGAGGAGCTGTTCAATATACAACAGGACTCCCTTTGTATGCATAACCTAGCTTCCGATGAGCCNATGCTTCCGCTGAAACAAGAGATGAAAGAGCGCTTGGAAAGTGTGTTGCGCGCGCAACACGATCCGCGTGTTCTCGGCAAGGGTGCCGTGTTTGATACGTATGGCTATTCGGTTGAGCAAGGCTGGAATTTTTATGAGCGATTTATGATGGGGGAATTTACACCTGAAGATACGGGCTGGGTGAATCCTTCGGATTATGAAAAAAGTCCGTTGAAGTAGAAAAGGAGCTAAGGATGAATAAAGGGTTTAAAACGTGTGGTGCCATTTTGTTGGGGGTCTTTTTTTCAGCAGCGGCAGATCAGCTGGAATGGAACATACTGGACGGAGAATATTGGTGGGCGGGTCTTAGTTCTCGAGGGTATCAAACGCCTTACGATGCCACCTCAAAAGCGACGCATGATCTGTGGGGTGATAACAAGGGTAATCAAGCACAACCGTTGCTGCTTTCCAGCAAAGGACGCTACATTTGGAGTGAACAACCCATCAAATATGTTTTTAATCAAGGAACGCTCACCGTAACCACTCGTGAAGGTAAGATTGATGCGGGTAAAGAGGGCACCAACCTCAGAGATGCCTTCGAGTATGTATCGAAAACCTATTTTCCGTCGGATGGAAACATTCCAGATGAACTGCTCTTCACCCATCCGCAATACAATACTTGGATCGAGCTCATGTACGATCAAAACGAAGAGGACATCCTGGCCTATGCACAAGCAATCATTGATCAGGGCTATCCGCCGGGCGTTCTGATGATTGATGATAACTGGCAGGAGGATTATGGCACTTGGGAATTTTCACCACGACGCTTCCAAGACCCNAAAGGGATGATAGATAAGCTGCATGCCATGGGCTTTAAAGTCATGATGTGGATGTGTCCGTTTGTTTCAGCCGACTCGGCCGATTTTCGGCAATTAGCACAAGAGGGTCTTTTGATTCTGGATCCGCAGAAAACGCAGAATATTCTTTGGGCTAACACCAAAAATAAGGCGGCAGTCATTCGTTGGTGGAACGGAGCCAGTGCCTGCCTCGACTTAAGCAATCCGAAAGCACAAGCATGGTTTAAGGAGGAACTAGATTATCTGGTCGAAGAGTACGGTGTGGACGGGTTTAAGTTTGATGCCGGTGACGCACGGTTCTACACCGAGGGCGTAGTCTCGTGGCAGCAGGATATCACGCCAAATGACCACACACAGTTTTTTGCGGAGTTCGGTCTGAACTATCCCTTGAATGAGTATAGGGCCTCCTGGAAAATGGCAGGCTTGCCGCTGGCACAGCGATTACGTGATAAAGGACACCGTTGGGAGGATCTTGCTAAACTGATTCCCGATCAAATGTCGCAGAGTGTGATGGGCTATGCTTACACCTGTCCCGATATGATTGGTGGAGGGGAATATCGTTCTTTTCTCAACGGAGCCGTGATTGATGAAGAGCTTATCGTTCGCTCTGCACAGATTCATGCGCTAATGCCCATGATGCAGTTTTCGGTGGCACCTTGGCGCATTCTTTCCAAAGAAAATCAGCAGATATGCTTACAGATGGCACACTTGCATCTTCAGATGGGCGACTACATCTTGCAGCTTGCGCGGGAAGCATCTCAAACCGGCGAGCCTATCGTTAAACCGATGGCGCTTGCGTTTCCAGACGATGGATATGAAACCATTAATGATCAGTTCGTNCTTGGAGATAACATCATCGTGGCGCCGGTTGTGGAAAAAGGAGTGCGGTCTCGCGAGGTCATATTACCGAAAGGGAACTGGACCGCGGATGATGGGCAGGTATACACCGGCGGGAAAACAATTCAGATACGCGTTCCGTTAGATCGGTTACCCTATTTTACGTTGTCACCCTGAGGCAACGTATTGTTTTCAAGAACAGAATGGGTCTTCGTGGTTTTGGGATTGTTCAAAAAAATCGGTTTGAGCCTGATATTGAAGTAGGCTCTTTTCATCAATCTGTACATTCCATTTTAAGCTGCAATACAGTAGGATTCATGGGTTCGCATTAAATGGGCTGGATGACTTGCTATGGAGTGTTGATTTGAAAGCGTTNGATGCGGCACCTGTAAATACTGCCAGTTGCCGGAAGCNNCTGAAATGAGTAACTTTTTATTTTCAATCTGGGATTGATGTGATGGACGCATTGATAGATCAAGGTAGCTATAGGAGAAGAGAATGAATGAATTGCTATTACCGATTATGATTGTGATCCTTGCCAGTGTGTTTCAGGGCACGTTTGGTCTGGGTATGAAATATGTTAAACCGATGGCTTGGGAGGCATGGTGGTTGGTACATGCGACGGTGGCTATGGTTATTTTTCCGTTAATCTGGGCTGTATGGGTGGTTCCGGATCTGGGCGGTGTATTGGCTCAAGCACCGATGAATGAGGTGGTGGGCGGGGCTGTTATGGGATTTGTCTGGGGCATTGGCGGTATTATGTTCGGGGTTTCGGTTGGCTATATCGGCATGTCACTGACGTATGGTATTGTGATGGGATTGTGTTCGATTGCTGGAGCTTTGATTCCTTTTTTCCTGCGTTTTGATTCCATCCATGAGGCAAGTATTCCGTTCATTATCATCGGATTGGTTTCGCTAGCTGTTGCCGTTTTTATTGTTACCGTTGCGGGCTTAAAGCGAGATAAGCTACTGGCGGAGAGGGGAGAGGAGATTCAGGGTATTCAGAAAGGCGCTGCGTTTAAAAAGGGGCTATTGATTGCGGCCGTCTGTGGCATCCTTTCTGCGTTTCTGGCAGTGGGTTTTGATAATACCCTAGAAATTGGAAAACTCGCCCAAGAGGCTGGGGCNTTGGCGCGTAATACTGCACTGGCTCGTTGGGTAGTTGTGTTGGCTGGGGCTTATCTGATGAATGCTGGCTATGCGCTTATCCTACTCTGTAAAAACAAAACATTTGGTTCGTTTAAAACACCGGGCATGTTGGCGGCGTTGAAGTGGTCTATTATTGCGGGNATTCTCTGGTTTGCTGCTCTGGGTACCTATGGACAGGGTGTTGCGTTGATGGGAGAAATGGGAACCATGATTTGCTGGCCGACTATGTTGGGCCTCTCTTTGATCGTGAGTAATATTGCGGGTGTGATCACGGGTGAGTGGAAGGGGGTCGCCGGACCTTTTAAAATTATGCTGGCGGGCGTTGGGGTCATTATTTTGGCTACGGTTGTGATGGCCTATGCATCTACATTAAAGGGACTGTAAGTTGATTGAGTCGATTAACACCTATCGGTTGCAGCATACGCTNGAGGAATCTTTTGGTTTTTCGCAGTGGCATTATGATACGCGAAATAATCTGATCGTAGAAATTGTCGATGATTCGGGAGCGGTTGGGTGGGGTGAATGTTATGGTCCGGCCGCGATAACGCAGTGTGCTATTGATACCTTTTATGCTCCGTTATTGATGGGATGTGATCCTCTTAAAAATGAAGCACTTTGGCAGCACTGTTGGCGTGCCTCTCTCGATTTTGCGATGAAGGGACCTATGATGGGAGCCATCTCTGGGCTTGATATGGCGTTGCTGGATTTGAAGGGCAAACTTCTCGGTGTTTCCGTTTCCGAACTTATGGGCGGGCGGGTTCGTGATGAGGTGCCATGCTATGCGACCGGCATGTATTTTCGCAACCAGCCGAAAGCAGATCTGTTGCAAACGATTCTGGAAGAGGCAACCGGGTATGTGGAGCTGGGGTTTGAGGCACTCAAAATTAAGATCGGCAAGAATATGCTTTTCGATAAGGAACTGATTGTGTTGATGCGCGAACGGTTTCCAGCGGTTCGTCTGATGGCTGATTCCAATCATGCCTATGATTTNCCTGAGGCTGTTGAAATAGGAACCCTTCTCGCTGAGCACGATTATAAATGGTTTGAGGAACCGCTCTCTCCTGCTCATCCGCAGCGGTTTCGTCAGCTTGCAGATAAAGTGGACATTCCGATCGCCACCGGGGAATGTGAGCAGACGCGCTTCGGATTTCAAACGTTGTTGCAAACGGGAGGAGTTCAGATTGCCCAGCCTGATTTGGCGTATTGCGGGGGGCCTACCGAGGCACTTAAGATTCGCACGGTGGCATCCTCGCTGGGGATCAATTGTGTGCCGCACTGTTGGGGCACTCAGCTCAATCTGGCATCGGCTGTTCATTTTTTAGCCTCTGCTTATGTTGAGCCGGGACGGGCTGAAGTGAGCGAGCCGCTTCTGGAGAAGGATCTGACCCCGAATCCTATGCGCGATGAGATGTTTGCTGTTGCGATTCAGGCAGAGAATGGCTGTGTGAAAGTGCCTACGACTCCGGGTTTAGGGGTGGAGCCGAGTCGCGCGGTCATGGAAAAGTTTTGTGTTCAGAAAACGGAGAAAAAAAATGGCCGATAAAATCTATCCTATGTTGATCAATGGAGAGCAGCGAACCACAGCCCATACGTTTGATGTTATTAATCCTTCAACGGGNGAAGTGTTGGGTAAGGCACCGGAAATTGACGAAAAACAGATTGAAGTTGTGTTGGAAAGTGCGAAGAGCGGATTTGATAGTTGGTCGGCTATGCGTGCGGCTGATCGTAAAACGATTNTGTTGCGTTATGCGGAGCTGCTGGAGCAGAACCGGGATCGGATTGTTGAGCTGTTGCGAGCTGAGACCGGTAAACCGCAGGATAATGCTGAATATGATTTTGATATGCTCGCAACGTGTTTGCGTTTCTTTGTGGAGGAGGCAGAACGACTGGATCAACCGGTATTACATGATCCAGATGGTCGTTTTTTGCACTACATGCTTCGTCAGCCATTGGGTGTCTGTGTTGGATTGTTGGCGTGGAATTTTCCGTTATTGAACGTGGCTTATAAAATAGGACCTGCTCTGGCGGCTGGCTGCTCAGTGATTCTGAAACCATCCCCGGAAACACCGCTTGCATCGCTGGAGGTCGCNTATCTTGCNAAGGAGGCGGGATTGCCGAATGGTGTGCTTACTATGATTACGGGGCAGGATCATGAGATGATTAAAAACCTGCTTCAAAGTGATATTCCGTCGTTGGTGACGATGATCGGTTCAACACGGGGTGGCCTGGAGGTGATGAATGCTGCTTGTTCGAGCATAAAGCATTTTTCCGTCGAGCTGGGAGGCAATGCCCCGGTTGTGGTTTATCCGGATGCCGATGTGGTTGATGCGGCCACCAAAACAGTGGGTCTTAAATTTGTTAATTGCGGACAGGTCTGCGTGTCTCCTAATCGCTGTTTTGTTCATGCNTCTGTTTATGATGAATTTGTCGAAGTAGCCAAAAATTGTGCGGCGTCGGTTGAAGTGGGGCCGCTGATTTCCGATAAGGCGCGTCAGTATGTTCTGGAGCTGATTGAGGGCGCCATCGCTGACGGTGCTGAACTGGTGTGTGGGGGTCAGGCATTGGAGNGCGCAGGTCATTTCATGCAACCTACCATTCTGGCACAGGTCGATCGAGAGATGAGAGTGGCTTCGGAAGAGGTCTTTGGGCCTGTGCTATCTATCATTAAATTTACCGATGCTGATGATGAAATCATGATGGCAAACGATACGGAGTATGGATTGGCTGCCTATGTCTTTACGTCGAGCCTGAAGCGGGGGTTGCGGGCTGCGAGAGATATTCAGGCGGGAAGCGTTTGTGTGAATGAACCGCACTATTCTGTTCAGTTACCCCATGGTGGATTAAAGCAGAGTGGTGTCGGCAAAGATTGTTCGAAATACAGTATTGAGGAATATCTAACGCTGAAGCGGGTGTCTGTCTTGGTGGAAGAGTAAGTCTCTTATTTTCGAAGCACTTGAGGTGCTGAAATGGGGAAGCAAAGGAGTGGGTAATGTATAAGCATGTGGTGTTGTGGAAACTGAAAGATGAAGCCGAAGGAGTGACGAAAGCCGAGCTGGCGGTTGAGGTGAAACGCCGCCTAGATGAGTTGCCGGGCATCATTCCGGAGATTAGTGCGTATGAAGTGGCCATCAATGTTGGTGAGTACGGGGCTTCGTTTTTCGATGTGAGTCTGATTGCTTCCTATTTGGATGAAGAGGCGTTTAAAAAATATTGTGTCTATCCGGAACACGATGCAGTGGTTGCCTTTATTCAATCGGTCTGTGTGGCGGAAGAAATTGTGGATTATTTTGTATGAGTTCGGATGGAACGGGAATGGACGTTGGGAAGGAGTGAGGCATGTTGCAGGTAAAAAAAATTATATTGGGATGGGCTTTTCTATGTTGTGTGGCTGTATGGGCTGAAAAGCCGAATGTTATTCTGATTGTCTGTGATGACTTGAATGACTATGTCGGNGTCTTTNGAGGTCATCCACAGGTTAAGACACCGAATATGGACCGATTAGCGGCGAGTGGTGTTTCGTTTCAGCAAGCGCATTGTACGATTCCAATCTGTAATCCATCGCGTGCTAGTTTTCTTACGGGCCTTTATCCGCATACTTCGCAATGTTTTGGTTTTGGTTATTGGGATGAGTATGAGGTGTTGAGGAATTCACGCACGTTGATGGATCATTTTCAGCAGAATGGGTATTACACGCTCGGTACCGGNAAGCTGATGCATAATCGCGGGGAAAAGGAATGGAATGAATTTGGACATAAATCCGACTATGGCCCCTTTGCTTATAATGGTGAAAAGACGGTTGCACATCCTTGGAATAAAGCACCATTCCGAGACGATTTCGGAGCGATTGACGGTTCGTTTGGACCGCTGTTTAAACTTAATGGAGAGATATCTCCGGAAAATGGAAAACCGTTTAGTTGGCGTACAGGAAATTGGTCCAAACAGCGTACGTTACGCTATGAATCAGAGGAGGATCGAGATCCAACAGGTGATGAACTATGTGGTCAGTGGGCGGTCGAAAACCTTCGGAAGATGGCGAGCACACCACGCTCAGAGCCCTTTTTTATGGGCGTCGGTTTTCTTCGTCCTCATACGCCTTTAATNGTTCCTCAGCAGTATTTCGATCGCTTCCCTCTGGAGTCTATCGAACTGCCGAAGATTCTTGAAAACGATGTGGCAGATACGTTTAAGCATACGCTGAATGCTAGTCAGGATGATCGCAGTAGTGACCGCGGTGCCAAGATATATGAAAGTCTGATTGCTTCGTTTGATGGTGACCGAGAACTGGCACTGAAAAAATTTATTCAGGCCTATCTGGCCAGTGTGGCTTCGGTAGATGACTTGGTCGGTGAGATCATGCATGTGGTGGATTCGACCGCTCTGAGAGAGAATACGATTGTTATCCTGACGAGTGATCACGGATGGGGCATGGGAGAGAAGGATTACGTTTACAAAAATTCGTTATGGCAAGAGAGCACGCGTGTGCCGCTGGTGATTCGAGCGCCGGGGGTGTCTCAAGCGGGTACCTCTGCTGAGGTGCCGGTTTCGCTGGTGGATCTCTATCCTACATTGATTGATCTGTGTGGATTGGAAGGGGACACCCGTAAAAATGAAAAAGGGCGTGGGCTTGATGGATATAGCCTAAAACCGTTACTTGAGAATCCGACGAAAGGNGAATGGGGAGGGCCTGATGCTGCCCTCACGGCTCTGTATAAATGGAATACGTATTATGATCCGGCTGAGCAGAGTTATTCGCTGCGCTTCAAAGATTGGCGCTACATTCGGTATTCGAACGGAAAAGAAGAATTGTATGATACGGTGCGGGATCCGAAAGAGTGGAATAATCTGGCGTTGAATGCGAAGTATACGAAACAACTCAAAACCTTCCGTGAAAAAATGACAAAACGTATTCCTGCCTCCATTCCGCGACCCGCTCCGAAAAAACTTTCAGCTGAAGAGTGGAAAGATACCTACTTCAAAAAGCATCCCGATGCGGATTCGAACGGTGATGGCACCTTAAGCTGGTCGGAATACCAAAAGTATAAGAAGGCGCGGGATGCGAAGAAGTAGGGTTTGAAAAGATGAATAAGGGATTAACGGCTTTACTGGCGATAGGGATTTCANTTCTCGCACANGCTGAGCTTCGTCAGATACAATCGTTGGATGGCATCTGGCAGATTCGGTTCGATCCGGCGAATATGGCGCGCTCGGAACAGTGGCATCTGCAGGAAAACTTTCAGCAATTGGAAACGCGCGACATTCCGGTGCCGAGTTGCTGGGAGGAAATAGAGCAGGATTATGAAGGGGTTGCCTTGTATGGAACTGACTTCCAAGTGCCGGAAAATTGGGATGGCAAGACGGTGCGCCTTCAGTTTGATGCGGTGAACTATATATCCGAANTNTGGCTGAATGATCATTGTGTGGGTCGGCATGAGGGAGGATATGGACCCTTTGAGTTTAGGGTGGATGATCTGCTCGAGTACGGCGAAGATAATTTCTTAAGTGTCCGCGTCGTTGGNCCCATCGTTACGCGGGATGATCTTGTGATCGATGGGTTGGGCAAGAACGATGCTCCTCACTGGCGTGGCGCTATTGTGGGTGGAATATGGCAGTCGGTTCGGTTGGTGGCTGCCGATACGGTTATGATTAACGATATTTTCGTCATGCCCCAGCTAGAGAGTGATACGGCTCGCATTGAGCTGGAGNTGGACAATACGAAGACCAAAAAGTTCGTGGCTCAGGTTGATATCCAACTTTCGAATAAAACAGGGATTGTGGCAGAGCGCAGTGAAACNATGGATCTGCTGCCCGGTAACAACAGCTCAACCTGGACGCTCGCTATTCCTGAGGCTAGATACTGGTCACCTGATTCACCTGAACTGTATACGGCAACCGTAACCGTATTGGGTTCGGACCAAGAGCATGTGCATTTTGGCATGCGGGAAATGACTATCAAGGACAATGAATTTGTCCTTAATGGGAAACCGATCTACCTTAAAGCCGCTTTTTTTGAAGGGCTCTACCCAACAAAGTTGGCGGTGCCTGATACGATAGAAATGGCCCGTCGCGAAATTCAACTTGCGAAAGAAGCGGGCTTCAACATGATCCGCCCGTGGCGGAAACCGCCACCGCCTGAATGGCTAGATTTATGTGATGAAATGGGCATGTTGGTTATTGGGGGACTTCCCATTGAATGTATGAAGTTATGGCCCACGGTTACGCCGGACATGCCGCGCCGGATCGAAGCCGAAGTTCGGTCTGCTATTCTTCGTGATCGTAACCGCGCCTGCATTGTTCAGTGGGAAATATTTAATGAAATCTGGCGCAAAGAACTGAAACGATTGAAGCATCCGATGTCGATGTTAGCTCGAGCACTGGACCCTTCCCGGTTGATCCTCGATGAGTCTGGTGGATTTGCCGACGGGGCGAATATTTATCTGCCCTACGAGGTGGAACCCGTGAAATTCAACGATATCCATATCTATTGTGGTGCACCGCTTAATGATGATACCTATACCACGTTCTTAGCGCTGGGTATGACAGCTCAGGAGATGAAAGNGGCTGGGTTTAATCCGAAGAAGGTGACGAACAAGCATGCGCATCCGGGGCTTATGTCTCTGGTGTCAGAAATTGGATATGGCAGNATTCCNGATGTGGTGACAAACAATAAGCAGTTTCAAGAAGAGGGTAATCCGCTCGTGCCGCCGTATCGCTACCATCAGATGCTAGAAGAGTCGACAGCNACNGTGCTGAAGGAGAGTGGATTGGATCGTGTGTATTCCGATGTTCAGCAATTTTGTATCGAGCAGCAAAAGATTCATTCAGCAGCGAACAAGAGGATGATTGAGGCCATTCGGTCCAATCCGTTGGTCAGGGGGTATTGTGTGCATGCTCTCACGGGTGGCGATTGGGTACTGGGAGCAGGTTTGCTTGATTTATGGCGTAATCCAAAACAGTCCTACTTTGGGACAAAAGAAGCCAATGCGTCCCGCTATATTGCCGCACGGGTCATGCCTCGTAATAGTTATGCAGGGCAGCCGGTGAAAATGGCGATAACCGGCATTAATGATNTTGATAATCTTGNCGGTATGCTTGAGGTGCGTGTTGTGAATGAACGTGGCAACCTTTTNAAGGAGTGGCAGGAGAANATCAGTTTCACATCGGGTGTGTCAGATCTTTTGAGTGCGAAATTGGATACTTCAGCTTGGTCGGGAGCTTACCAAATTACGGTGCGGTTTTCTGATGCATCGGCCACAACCATAGTGGAGAATGCTTTTGCATTCGATGTGTTTGGGGCAGCGGATCTGGCAGTGCCTCAGGCAAAAATCGCCGTAATCGATCCGCAGAATCAGTTGAAACCTTTTCTGGATAAGCAGGGAATTGCGTATGAGATTTTCAGTGAAAATACGTCTGATTCTCTTCCGGTTTTTGTGACCGCTGACAAAGCCAATTCGCCACTGTTAAAAGAGCGCTTCCGTGCACTGGAACCATTTGTTCAAACGGGTGGAACGGCTGTTTACCTAAAGGCTCTGGTGCGCAATGGTAATCCATACTGGTCAGCTAAGTTGCTGTCTGACGAGGTGTTGCCGATAGAGAAAGGGAAAGTGCATGCGCTCGGGTTGTGGGTGGGTGTATCGCACATTGTAACCGATCATCCGGTGTTTGATGGGCTTCCGGTGAACTGCATGATGGGGCAGGAGTATGAGAATGTATGGTCTCCTTATGTACTCCAAGGAATGGGTAATAATTTGATCGTGGGTTCGGTGAGTTACGGGTTTTATGCAACCGATACGGAGCAGCAAAGCTACAAAGGCCCGGAACCGGCTTTTTACGGTATGGATATGGGGGTAGTAGCACACGGAGAGGGTCGGTACGTTCTGAATACGTTGCGCCTAATTGAACATCTAGGGTCCGATCCCGTTGCGGATAAAATTCTCTTAAACCTGATTGGCTGGACTGCTGGGTATGGAGGAACATTAGATAACAGTGCAGAGATGGTAAAAAATTCCGATGAAAAATAGATTACTGTATGGCCTGCTTATAGGTGTGGCTTCTTGGGCCGGAGCGGAGATGTATCGTCCAGAGTACTCAACAGCGGGCTTTTTTCAGACAGATGCTACCGTGCGAGAGGCGATTAATTTTAACGTTGGCTGGCGTTTTTTGAAGGGTGATACGAACGGGGCAGAAGCAATCGATTTTGATGATACTGGCTGGGCGGTGGTCAATCTGCCTGATGGAATGGAACTGCTTCCTCTGTCGGCTAGTGGCGGCGCGAACTACCAGGGACCGGCATGGTATCGAAAACATTTCTCGGTGGATCAAGAGCTAGCAGACCGAAAGGTCATGATTCATTTTGAAGGGATCATGGGAAAATCAAAAATCTGGCTTAATGGTAAACTGCTCCGGGAACATGTTGGAGGGTATTTCCCAGCGCATCTGGATGTGACTGATTATCTACATGTGGGCGGTGAGAATGTGTTGGCTGTGCGGGCGGATAATTCCAACGATGCAGATTATCCGCCGGGTAAACCGCAGGAAACATTGGACTTCACTTATTTTGGTGGGATCTACCGCGATGTTTGGCTGCTTACGCATAACAACGTTTACGTGACGCATCCACTGGGAGTGGACCAGGTGGCCGGTGGCGGTGTGTTTGTTCACTATGAAGAGGTGTCAGAAAAATCGGCCCGCGTTTTAGTGGATATCGATGTGGCGAATGAGGGTGCTGAGCGGAACGTCAGCGTGGTGGTGGAGTTGAAAAATAGACAAGGCGAACAGGCTGCTTCCAGCTCGTTTGATTTGGTTCTTCCTCCTGAAAGTTCGAACCAATCCTCGCATGTATTAACCGTTGAAAATCCGAAGCTTTGGGAGCCGGATCACCCGCATCTTTATAACCTATTTGTGACAGTCAAAACGAGTGCTGGTGAAGTACTGGATTCGTTCAGAAAACGGATCGGTATCCGAACGATTGAGTTACGCGGGCGGGAAGGATTTTTTCTGAATGGAAAACAGTATTCAGAACCGTTGCTCGGCGCGAACCGGCATCAGGATTTTGCGCATATTGGCCATGCGTTACCCAACAATCTGCACTGGCGAGATGCGTTGAAACTTCGGCAGTTGGGTATGCGTGTGATTCGTTCGGCCCACTACATTCAGGATCCGGCGTTTATGGACGCATGCGATGAGCTGGGTTTATTCATGGTGACGGCTATTCCCGGCTGGCAGTTCTGGAACGAGAAGCCGATATTTGAAGAGCGGATGGTGCAAGATATTCGCAAACTGGTTCGCCTAGAGCGCAATCGTCCGTCGGTTTTACTATGGGAAACGATTCCGAATGAAACCCATTTCCCAGATTCCTTTGCCATTCGATCGACGGAAGCCACGAAAGAAGAGTATCCGTATCCGGGCTGTTATACAGCGACCGATGCGCGGGAGCACCGCTCGAAAGCACAGCAATATTTTGATGTACTGTATGCGGATGATACCGTCTGGAAGCATAAAGATAAGAGTGTATTTAAGCGTGAATGGGGTGATTTTGTTGACAATTGGGTCGATCATAATTCTGTGAGCCGGGTCGCGAAGCAGTGGGGTGAACGACCGCAGATTCAGCAGGCGATGCACTATTTTAAAGAGGAGTGGACGGAGGCGGACAGAACCGTTGAATGGCCGTCGTTAACTAAAGTATTTGGTGCGAGTAAAGCGCTGATCGGGGCGACGCTTTGGCATTCGTTTGATCACCAGCGGGGCTATCATCCTGATCCCTTTTGGGGAGGGATTATGGATGCGTATCGTCAGCCCAAGTTTTCATACTATTTGTTTAAGAGCCTCTTGCCGGTGGAAGGACTTGAAGAGGTTCCCATGGTGGAGGCAAAACCATTTGTCTATATCGCCCATTTGATGACGCCATTTTCACCATCCGATGTGGTGATCTTTACCAATTGCGAAGAGGTGAAGCTCACGCTGTTTGGAAAGGTTGTTGGGGTTAAAAAAGCAACGAATCCAACGAGTCCGGTGCCGCGTGTTCCGGTGGTGTTTGAAGATGTTTTTGAGTATGTGGATGCTCGCAATAAAAATCGGAAGGGCTATGGAAAAATTGATCAGCCATTTGTAGAAGGCGCGTTGATGAAAGCGGAGGGGTTGATAGGTGGTGAAATCGTTTCAGAACATACGCGCTGGCCTGTTGGACGCAAGCGTCGGTTGGTTTTGAAGGTGGATCATTCGGGCCTTCAACCGTTGGCAGATGGTAGCGATATTACGCCGGTAGTTGCGTATTTAATGGATGCGGGCGGTGCAGTGAAGCGCTTGAGCGATGAAATCGTCCGCTTCAAGGTGGAAGGCGAGGGGACCTTGATCGGAGGCGCGGACAATGGGATGAATCCGCAAAAGATGCTTTGGGGCGAAGCGGTTGCCTTGGTGCGTTCAGGAGTTGAACCCGGACGGATAACAGTGCGGGCGGAGGTGCTAAAGGAGGGAATAAATCTACCGGATAGCGCGGAAATTGCATTTGAAACAACCGCTTCGAAACAACCGTTATGGTATGCGGAGCTTCCAAAAATTGAGGGGAAGAAAAATGTAGTTGCGGTAGACGAGAGTGCTGATCTGAAGCGGTTGCGTGATGAGCTTCGCAAGACGCAGAAACAACTGCAGGAATACCGAATTAATGAAGTGGGGCGGCAGCAGCAGGATTTTATTCAGTAGCATCGTGAATCAGAGATATGAACCTTACCTTAGCATTTATTTTTTTTCCGGGCTTGAATCGGTTCGAGCGGGAAAAGTTTTGTTTTACGGGGCGTAGCAAAAATGAGTGGGGATATGTGGATTTGTCTTTTCTAGCCCAGGCCTCGGCGGCTGTGATGTGTGCTGGAGCATGGGAACAAAATAGGTTGGCAGGTAGATCTTGGAGTGCTGAATGAAATATCTTTCTTGCTTATATGTATTGATCTCTGTTGGGGTGCTTGGGGTGTCGGCCTCAGCACAACCTAATATAATCTATATTAATGCAGATGATCTGGGTGTGATGGATGTCGGGTTTAATAATTCGGCCTACAGAACACCGAACTTGGATCGGTTGCGAGCGGAGGGGATGTTATTCACAGCAGCGTATGCTCCGGCGGCTAACTGTGCGCCAAGCCGGGCTTGTGTGTTCAGCGGACAGTATGCTCCACGGCATGGTATTTATACCGTCGGAAGCGCAGCGCGTGGCCATGCGAGCTATCGTAAACTTATTCCGATAAAGAATAGAGTGTATTTGAATAGAGAAGTTCTCACCCTGTCCGAAGTATTGAGAGAGGGTGGCTATAAAACAATCCACCTTGGCAAGTGGCATCTTGGTGAAGACCCGACGCTACAGGGGTTCGATATCAATGTGGGCGGCTACGGGCTTGGATCACCGAAGGGAGGATACTTTATTCCCGTCAAAGGTGAGGTGGCAACCTATAATGATCGCTATTCGCCGGGCACTCATATTGCTGATATTTTTGCCGATCAGGCTGTTACGTTCATCAAGGCCAACAAGGCTGATAGGTTTTTTATGCACATGGCGTATTATCTGATTCACACGCCGATCCAAGCGGTGCCCGGGCTGGTGGAAAAATATGGGGATGCTAAGGACCGGCGTGCGGCGTATGCCTCGATGATCGAAAAGATGGATGAAAGTATCGGAAAGATTCTGGAAGAGCTAGATGCACAGGGGTTACGCGAGCGAACGTTAGTCTTGTTCAGTTCCGATAATGGGGCGCATTCAGCTCTTTCATCCCAGAAACCATATCGTTCCGGTAAGGGTTCCTATTTTGAGGGGGGAATCCGCGAGCCGTTGGTGGTTCGCTGGCCCGGTAAGGTTAAGACGGGTTCCCGTTGCGATGTTCCGGTCATGGGAATCGATTTTTTCCCTACCTTTCTCGAAGCGGCGGACATTCCGGTACCAGAGGGGAAGGTTCTTGATGGTGTGAGTCTGATGCCGTTGTTAACAGAGAGCGGGCACTTTCCTGAGCGTGCTTTGTTCTGGCATTTTCCCATCTATCTTCAGGCTTATGCGGGTAAAGCTGATGACTCGCATGATCCTCTTTTTCGTACGCGACCGGGTTCAGCGCTGCGGAAAGGAAAATGGAAGTTTCATGAATATTTTGAGGAGGGTGATCTGGAGTTGTATGATCTGAATCATGATCCGGGTGAGCGCCACAATGTAGCACGGTTGTATCCGGAAAAAACGGCGGAACTCCATGCGGAGATAAAGCATTGGCGTGAAACATTACAGGCGCCTGTTCCATCGGAGCCCAATCCTGAATACCAGGCTGAGGTAGCGAAGAAAGCCCTGTTAGAGGCACGGGAATAAAACCGGAGATATGCAGTATGCATTTTTTAAAAATAGGCATCGTTGTGGTTATGTGGGTCTTGGGAGCCCAGTCCGCTGAACAGCCGAATATACTTTGGATTTATGCAGAGGATACATCGCCATGGATGGGATGCTATGGAGATAATCTCAATTTCGGTGAAACGCCTAATATTGATTCGATAGCAGATAGGGGTGTCAAGTTTACCCGTGCATTTGTGCCTGCACCGGTCTGTTCGGCAACTCGTTCGGCTATGATGGTGGGTCAAAATGCAATTCGTTTTGGTGGCCATGAGCATCGTTCCTCTAGGGGGGGAACCAAATTGTATCTCCCGAATGGAATCAACCTCCTTCCAGAAATATTACAGGCGCATGGGTATACTACGTTCAACAACGGAAAAACGGATTATAACTATGTATGGGATCAGGGTGCATACAACTATACGTTAAGGAGTAAAACAGATTTTTCGGAGTTGGCAGACCGTCAGCCGTTTTTCGGTCAGGTTCAGACGAAGGGCGGAAAAAACAATACCTCCAGATTTTCGGAGCAACGCAAGGTGAACCCTGCGGATGTAACCGTTCCGGCGGATTATCCAGACCATCCGATTTTTCGGAGAGTCGTGGCGCAACATTATGATGCCATCCGTATGGACGATGATTTGATCGGGCGCATACTGCGGGGATTGGATGAGGCTGGATTGGTGGAAAATACGATTGTGGTCTATTTCTCGGATCATGGTGCCAATCATCTGCTCCGTCATAAACAGATGGTTACCGAAGGCGGATTGCATGTGCCGTTTGTAGTGATGGGACCGGAGAGATATGTGCCGGCCCATCTGGTGCGGACTGATCTGGTCGATATGCTGGATCTTTCAGCAACCACCCTAGCTTGGGCGGGTATAGAAATTCCAGATTGGTACGAGGGACGGGATCTGTTTGCGGATGATTTTCAGCCCCGACTCTATGTGGCGGCGCAAAAAGATAGACTGGACCATACAATTGATCGGGTGCGCTCGCTTCGTACGGAGCGTTTTCGCTATGTTCGGAACTATAAACGGGACCGGATTTTTCTGCAGCCGCAATACCGCGATCGCCAGGACTATACCGTACATCTTCATCATTTGTATCGAGAGGGGGGGCTCTCTGAACGGCATCGAAAAATCTATTTTGGCGAACGTCCGGCGGAGGAGTTATATGATGTTTTGCTTGATCCTCACATGATACAAAACCTTGCAGGTGATGTCGCCGTTGAGACGGAGTTGAAAGCGCACCGAAGGCTACTTGATGAGTGGCTATCTTNGGGTGATATGGGGGCGGACGAAGAGTCGATTAAAACGCTGATGTTCAACGGTGAAAATCAGAATTGGGGCGAGGGTGTCAACGAAGAGTACGAAGTCTATCGGACTGATTCGGATGGCGACGGGCTTTCGGATAAATGGGAAAGGCTGAATGATCGTGACCCAAAGGATGGCCGGCTTCTGTTTCAGTTCGACTGTGGCGGCTGGCAGACCGAAGGCTGGTCTTCGGTCGATATNGCGGAAAACCTANCGGGCTATCTCGGTTTCCTCGATTTTCGGTTGAATGGAACCTNNGGAAAAATCCAACGCGAGGGCTTAGCATGTTACGCGTCTGAACAGGATCGTGCGCTCCGNATTAAGCTTAGGTCTGATCATGATCTCAGGCTTACCGTTTTTGCCAACGAGAAACAAATTGGTGGGGGCGCTATGGATGCGAATGACATAGGTGGAGAGTTGGANATCAGACTGGANGAGTCCAACTGGAGTGGTGTGGTGCATCGCTTGGACATTNTATTTGAAAGTGCGGTCGGTACCGTNGTCGAAATAGATTCAATAGAAGTGGTGCGAGAATGAATAAACCAAAAGGTTTTACGGCCACTGTTATCGGTTGCCTGCTTTTGCAGGTTCAGGGGGAACATCAAACGANGAATGAATCGTACCCAGNGGTCGCGACAGTGCCCTGCGNTTGGAACAGTGCTGAAGAGGGTTCGAATGATGGGTTGGGNCAAAAGAGTGGNTCGGCACGGTATGTTCCAGAAGGGTATGCTTTTGTNTGGGGAGATGATTTTGCTGGGGATGCGCTGGATACCAATAAGTGGTTTGTCGGNATGCGTGACCCGGTTAGCGGAGATGTGATGCCGGGTGCGGATGGTGATTTTCAGCTCAACTATAGATATGAGGGATACGTTACGGTGGAAGATTCTTTTGTGGAGGAGGGATCGCTGATTCTGCAAAATCAGNAGCGCCTTTATACGGGAACGAGTCCGGCCGGAACCTATCAATATACCTCAGGCTGGGTNACCTCGATGCATCGTGGGTATCTGAACAAAGGCTATATCGAAGTACGTGCTAAATTTCCGCTCGGTGATAAATTATGGCCGGCTATCTGGCTGGCGGCTGAAGATCTTGTGTGGGGCCCGGAATGGGATGTATGGGAATATTATGGATTTAAATGGGGGCAAAAGCATCACCACGATAATATGGGAATGCATTTGATGACGGGCTATAGGCAAGCGGGAGAGGATGGGTCAAATCCAGAGCCTATTCGCTTCGATGAGCATTGGTTGCAGCCTTTTGACGGGCTCTATGATGCTGATGAATGGCATATCTATGGGTGGGAATGGACCGATACATATGCCCAGTGGTGGNTGGATGGAAAGCCCGTGCATACGCTATATAGAAACCGGACAAAAAAACCTGATGAATGGCCGGACGAAGAGATGTACCTGATCCTGAACAACGGTGTGCGTGCGTCCTCTCCGGAGAAAAATACCGAATGGCCAAACCGATTGATTATAGATTATGTTGAGATATATCAGCAGTAGAGAAGTGAGGGAGCGTGCAATGAAANNGTTGTTTATGGTGGGGATGGTTCTGGTTGCNGCCGTTGCGGTAGCGGAAAAACCGAACGTAATTTATATTCTGGCTGACGATTTGGGGTATGGGGAAGTTGGGTATAACGGGCAGCAGATGATCAAGACACCCGAACTAGACGCAATGGCGGCGGGGGGAATGAANTTCAGCAACCACTATTGCGGAAATGCGGTCTGCGCACCGGCTCGCTGTTCACTGATGACGGGGCTGCATCCGGGGCATGCCTACATTCGGTCAAACAGTCCGGGCTATCCGAACGGCCAGACGCCCCTACCCGAGGGAACGGAAACCGTGGCGCAGTTGGTAAAACGGGCTGGCTATACCACGGCTATTATCGGCAAGTGGGGATTGGGTGGTGTTTTAAAAGATGAGCCGAACCCGGTGCTAAATTCGGGACACCCGAACAAGCAGGGCTTTGATCATTTTTTTGGCTACCTCGACCAGCGCAAGGCACATAATTATTATCCCGATCANCTGTGGCGAAATAGCGAGTTTGTNAAGTTNGATAATCCAGGGGGAGCGTGGGGAAAAGGGAACAANGACTATAGCCACGATTTGATGACGGAAGAGGCCATTCGTTGGATTACGAATAATCAGGAGAAGCCAATGTTTCTCTATCTGGCTTACTGTATTCCGCACACGCACTGGCAAGTCCCGGACCTTGGAGCGTATGCTGATAAAGACTGGCCGGAGGAGAGATTTGCTATTCAGGCAGCAATGGTTTCGCNCATGGATCGGGATATCGGACGGATTAAACGCCTGCTCNAAGAGTTAGGCNTAGCCGAGNATACGCTGATCCTGTTTAACTCCGATAACGGGGCGCATGGGCGAGGTGGAACGCGTGAGTTTTTTGATACGACCGCTGGNTTAAANGGTAAAAAGCGGATGATGACGGAAGGGGGAGTGCGTTCGCCGATGATAGCGTATTGGCCTGGTAAAATTGCGGCGGGATCCCATTCGGATCATCTCTCGGCTTTCTGGGACTTCATGCCGACAATGGCGGAGTTAACCGGAGAAAAAATGAAGACGAGAACGGATGGGATATCGATGCTGCCGACTCTACTGGGGGCATCGGAAAAACAGCGTAAGCATGACTATCTCTATTGGGAGCTTTATGAAGGCCGACCCAATTGCGGCGTGCGGATGGGAAAATGGAAAGGCATTGTGCGAGACCGCCGACAAGGGATGGATATAGAGTTGTATGATCTGGAAGCGGATGAGTTTGAAGAGGTAAACGTAGCGGCTCAGCACCCAGAAATGGTCGAATGTATTCTGAATGCCATGCTCGAATCCCATGAGCCGAGCCCGTTTTGGGATAAAGCTAATAAGCCGCTCTACCATGCAGCCGCTGCCACTGAATTGAATGGGGTGGAGCCGCTCCCGAGGAAGAGTAAAAGTGCTGAAAAGACTAAATAAAATGCGAGTAGTGAAGCTGTTTTTTGGAGGGGTTCAGAGCGGTTGATTATCTTTCAACAGATCATTTGCTTTGGTACTCTTGCCACCATGTGCAGACGGAACATGCAGCTATATATCGGAGCGAGCCTGCTGTTGATGTGTATGCTGCCGGTGAAAGCGGATACAAAAGAGACGGTTCATATCCCTGTTTTGAATCAGCGTGAGTCGCCATACGAGTCTGAAAATCGTCGAAGCAAAAAGATTTTGCCTTCGCGTATCCGACAGTTAAAAGCTGAAAAAGAATATCTTCTGCAGCAGATTTCCACACTCCCACAGCACAATCCCAATGCTCTTTCGGGGCGTCTTGGATATCATTCTATTCCGATTACCGAGACGATGGCTGGAACCAACCAGCAGATTAATGTGAAGTTTGCATTCTATTCCAAACTCGACTCTATTGCCCTTATGCCAGCGCTGGTCTCGGGGAGCGCGGGGCTGGAATCGTATGCGTTCCCAAAGCGTTTCTCTATCGAGGTGTTGGAAAGGCGAGGGAAGTGGATTGGTGGAAATCCGGGACGCTGGGAAGAGCGAAGGGAACTCGCGGAGTGGGTCGAGGTTGTAAACTGGCTGGATCAGGATTTTCCTGATCCGGGACCATATCCTGTGTTTTTTGAATGCTCAGGAGAGCAGATGTATCAGGTGCGGATATCTTTCCCGGATGGTGACGAGTTGTCGGCGGGTACGTTTCATGCGTTGGGTGAGCTGTTTCTCTTTCGTCGTGATGCGAATGGGCGCACGAGTGATAATATGATGGGGTGGGGAAAAGATGTAACAATAGAGGCCTCTGATACGCTTTCGAAACCCCTACTATGGGATGTGCAGTATCTCAAAGATGGATTTGCTGGGCTGGGACTGCCTTTAAGTGAGGGTACAGCAGATGTGGATGATCTGATGATTAGCTGGGAGGCGGGTGAACCAGAAGAGCCGGTTCAGATTATAATGGATTTAGGTGAAATACGACAGGTGGGGGGGGTTCGCCTTTGGCCGACGGAAGCGCCGTATGGCATGCTCGTATCCCTTTTCGGGTTTCCTGGAACAGTTCAGCTTGAGTTGTCGCCAGATCCGGATTTCAACGAGGTTAGAAAAGAGATTGTCCATCATGCTCGGGAAGAGATGTATGGGGATAATTTTTTGATTTTGGCGACGGGTGCATATGATGCCCGCTACGTGCGTATTACGCTGGATGATTTTTCTGAATATCAACAGCGCCGTATTCTGGGGCTAGGTGAAATTCAAGTGGTTGAATATAACGAAATTTTTTCTGAGGGGTGTGATGTTTCAGCGAATGGACTTCCTGCGAATGCCACGGAGCAGTTGCCACGGCTGGTCGATGGGTTTAGCCGACACCGGCGTATTTTATCTGTATCGGAGCAGATTAAGGGATTGGCGATGCGGCGGCCATTAGATCAACGATTAACGATTTTAGAACAGGAACTGCGCGCAACAGAGGAGTTATGGGAATCCCTGCAACTTCGTCTTAGTATATCGGGTGGCGGTCTGCTGCTACTGGTTCTTTTTCTGGGATGGCGCTTTCAGCGTCGCCAGCGCAAGCATGAAGTCAGCAAGTTAAAGGTGCGCATTACCCGAGATCTTCATGATGAAGTGGGAAGTAGTCTGGGAGGCATCTCCATGATGTCGGAAGAGTTGGTTAGCATGGCAACAGATGAGCGGATGCGGGAGGAGTTGGACGAGCTCTCTCTGATGGCTCGAGAAGCATGCTCGTCGTTGCGGGAAGTAGTCTGGGTAACAGATCAGGTGGTTATTCTGCTGCCAGCGTTAGTGGAAAAAATGGTAGAGCGCGCCGAGCGTACTTTACGAGGCGTTCAACTGCGCGCAGAGATGGCAACAAATTTGCCAGCGATTGAAGTGGCGCTTACGGTGAAACGGCATTTACTCATGTTTTTTCGTGAGGCGGTGCACAATTGCGCTCGGCATGCTGGGGCAACCGAAGTGAAAATTGGCGCATGTGTCGAGCAATCCCAACTTATCCTTTCTATTGAAGACAACGGCTGTGGTTTTCAGGTGGAAAAAAAACACGCTGGATGGGGGGTGGAGAGCATGAAGAAAAGAGCCCAAGAAATCGGGGGTCTGTTTCGGATCGATTCGACACAGGATCAAGGTACTTGCGTGCAGTTGATCGTTCCTCTGGCGAAATTATCGGTGGAGCCTACGACAGCCTATCAAACATCTAACGAATGTGATGAATAAGGAGAAGCGGCGATGATTCCGATTACGTTATGGATTGTGGAAGATGATACAACCTATCGAAGAACGCTCCAGCGGATGTTGAGTCGCGAAAAAAATATCACGTGCGAAAGGGTTTTTCCATCGTGTGTAGAGTTGCTTGATGCCGTGGCTGTCGATAAGCATCCGGATTTGGTACTAATGGATTTGGGGCTGCCTGAAATGGGAGGTGTGGAGGGTATCCGCCGGTTAGCTCGTCTGGCTCCAAATGTGACGGTGTTGGTATTAACGGTTTTTCAGGATAAAGAGAATGTGCTTAGAGCGCTCGATGCGGGTGCTGCAGGCTACCTTTTGAAAACAGCACAGAGCCGGGACATCGTGAAGGGGATTAACGATATTTTTATGGGGCAGGCCGCTCTAAGCCCTTCTGTTGCTAAAATTGTGCTAGAAGAGATGCGGCAGCCAATGCCGATTGAAAATTTCAATCTTTCGGATCGAGAGATCGAAGTACTCGAGCAATTGGCGACGGGTTTGAATGTGCAGGAGATTGCAGATGCACTCGATATCACCGTTCGAACCGTTAATTTTCATCTAGGTAATACCTACAAGAAGCTGGAAGTGCAGTCGCAGTCAGCCGCCGTAGCTAAGGCGTTGCGTTCTCGTATTATATAGCAACAGCATCCGGTAGTCGCTTCACCTGTAAATTCTGACAGTTGTGAGCAGGTGCACCCATACAGTACATTCTTTCGATTATCGTAATCAGGGTTACTGCTTGTCGTTCTATTGCTCGTGACCAGAGGTTATGTCGAGATAAATGGTAGATGTGGAGTGCGTGTTAGCACCTACTTATAGGAGAGATAGTGATGAAAAAAATTGTAGTAGGAACACTTATTGTCCTTTCAAATATGGCTGTTTATGCAGCGACATTAGGCTGGGTTCCATCTGATCCTTTTGTGTGGAGAAATGGTGATACCAATTGGAAAACAGGTGGAACCGGTGGCACACCCGGTGCTGCATGGGACAACAGCAATAATGACGTTGCTGATTTTGGTGGGGGCAAGGTAAATGTTGAGTTGGGTAGTGATATTGCGGCGAGTCGAATAGTGAAAAACTGGTGGCATGCTACATCTGTTTTTGATCTGAAAAGTTATGCCTTAACACTCAGTGGTACGGGTAATCAACTTCAGTTTAACAAAGCTAATGGAACATTAACTATGTTGAATGGATCACTGGTCTTTGGATCCGCTAGCCAATTTTCAGTGGGCCATAGTGGGGGTACCGTAACGATTCAGTCACCGATTTCAGGTTCAACAAATGTATTGGTTAAAACGGGCCCCGGCACACTATCGCTCGAAGGAGTTGGGAACGTGTTTGGGGGTACGACTGTCAATGATGGAACCATGAGGGTGGCCGCTGGTTCTTCCTTGGGGGTCTCCAATGTTACGGTGAATAGTGGTGGCACTCTTCATTTGCAAACCAGCACAGCTATTCATGATGGGGCGGATTTGGTTTTATCGGCTACCGACACAGCTCTTAGTCTTGATTTTACGGGGGCTGAAGTGGTGAATGGAATGTCGATTAACGGATCGGATGTGCCATCGGGAACCTACACAGCAACGGATCTTACTGGTTTGTTATTTGGGGGTGTGTTTTCGGGCGACGGTGCGATAGAGGTTTCTTCGGGAGAGCAGGTTGCGTCGGCGGTAACGAACTATATTAACAGTGCATCGGGCTCTGATACAAATGATGGGTTATCGCCTGAAACTGCTTGGGCGACTCTGGAGCGGGCAAGTGAAACGAATATCGTCTGGAATCCTGGAGATGCCATTCTGTTGGCACGGGGACAAACACACAGTGGTCAATTGTTGCTGAATGCTCAGGGTGCAGAATTACGACCCATTCGGATTGGAGCCTATGGAGATACGAATGCTGCGAATCCGGTGATCGACGGTTCCTCTGTTTCCAACGCGATTACACTGACATTCCCTCGTGATATTGTCGTGCAGGATGTAGCATTCACGGGTGGTGGGATCAAAGCGCAATCTTTCTGGGCAACAGGTACGTCGACCTATCAGCGTGTTAGGTTCAAAGACTTGAGTTTTACAAATATCGCTGGCACGGCGATAGCGATGAGCACTTCGGCGACCAACCTTAGCGCTACTGTTTTTAGTGATGTGGTGATTGAGGGGTGCGTCATTGATACGGTGAGTGAAGCGGGGATTACCGTTAATAAATGGGATATCGATGGTTCCTATTTCCATGAGGGAATCGTGATCAGTAATAACACGATCTCAAATTGTGGGGGATCAGGTATCCAAGTGGGCAAGCTGGGGGATAACAGCGTAATGGTCGATAATACGGTGAATAATACAGGCGGCTCTTGGCTTTGGGGTTCAAAAAATGTGCGGGTGGAGGGTAATACCTTTGCAGGCTCAACGGGCAGTACTGATGCGACAGGTATTTGGCTCGATATTGGCAACACGGGCTGTGTGATCCAGCGAAACCTAAGTATCAATAATGAAGGTGGATTTGTTGAGATTCTGGGTAACAGCAGCAATAATGTTTACCGGTATAATATCAGTATCAATGATGGTGCGCGTGAAGCGGGTGTAAATGGTGCAACGCAAGATGGAAGAATCTTCTGGTTGGGTGGATATACCGGCGCTGGAACCGCACCTGTCGGGGCGTATAATAACTATTTATATAATAATACGGTATACACCAGGTCAGATATGGTGGCTCGGTATCAGGCGGATCAAACAACTTCAGGTGCTCTAATTGCGAATAATATCATCTACGTCGAGGGCGCGGCAGAGACGTTCAGCAGTTCGGCAGAAAATGTGCTGTTTAAACACAATCTGGTTTATAACAACAAGATTCCAACGACGCCTTTCATCGCAAGCAACACCATTGAAGCCGATCCATCTTTTGCTAACATGGGCGGATTGACGGCGTTGGATTATGTTCCAGCAAATGGTAGCGCTATTGTAGATGCGGGAATGGTCATATCCAATTTGGTGAACGATAGCATGGGACTGGTTGGTGGGTTTGAGGTGTTCGATTACTTGGGCAATCCGGTTTTAGGTGAGCCGGATGTGGGTGCTTTTGAGCTTTCGCGCGATCAGTTTCTTGTCGGCTGGCACACCTTTAGTACGGCTAATGGAAATACGAACGCCACGGGATTTGAACTGCCGGATTATTTGGTTGAAGGTGTTGGCGCAACGATGGGCACGAATGTAGCGCTAGGGGGCGGCTTCCGACGAGTGGACGGTCAGGATGGTGGTTTATCTTACGGTGCGGAATGGGTCGGTTATACGAATGTGAATGCGACGGTATCCAACTCTTTAGCGTTAGCTACCTGGAACCAAGAGGTGCGTGCATTAGATTTTGCCATCACCAACAATAGTGGAAAGTTGATGACAATTTCATCGATACATTTCGATGCGACGATGTGGTATGGTGATTCCAATGAATTTGCCACGGTTACCTTGTCACATTTGTCAGACGCGAGTGACTTGGATGACCTTCCGGTGGAAGATTATGCAATTATAGCTTCTAAAACGATTAACTTTGGTTGGAACGATCTGAATACGGTGAATGCTGAATTAGGTGAAGCGATGGATCGAACCCTAGCACCCGGGGAAGTGGCGGCCTTTCGAATCGGATTGAAAACGCCTCTTTCAGGTGTAGGAACAGCACTCCGTTTGGATAATATTGGTGTAGGGGGTTATATTTCTGTGGTATCCCCCTTAGAGGGCTATGAGGCTTGGGCCAGTATCTATGGAGTAGACTTAAGCGATCTTTCGGCGGACTACGATGATGATGGTTGGAACAACCTGCTTGAATATGCGCTGGGAGGCGACCCAACCAATAGCTTGGTCGTCGGGCACACACCCGCGCATGGAAAGACTGGGAACGCAATGGAGTATCGCTTCATGAAACGGGTCGGTGATACCAACTTGACGTATCAATTNGAGACCAATAGTGATTTGGTTTATGGTTCGTGGTCGAATGCGGGATATACGGTTGAAGGCACNGCGNCTGCGGATGGGTTGTTTAGTGAAGTGACGAATAGCNTCCCGATGACAGCACCGAANATGTTTATGCGTCTGAAAATTGAGCGGAATTAAAATTCGCGGAATATAGGAGAATGCAATAGAACCACCTATTCAGTTAGGTGGTTCATTGTGTTGATGATCGGATGAGTGGAAAGAGAGCAGNTGAAACAGTGGTTAAGGGGGCGTTGCGTNGGGTTGCAACNCATCAACTTGAATGGAGAGGCGTTGGGAATATGAGGCGTATGNGCATTATGATTTTTCTCTGGTTGGCGGGATGGATAGCCGCCGCCAGCACTCCGAATCTGATTGTCATTCTGACAGATGACCACGGGTATGCGGATGTTGGCTTTAATGGTTGTAACGATATTCCCACCCCTCACATAGACTCGATTGCAGAAAACGGTGTGCGTTTTACCAATGGTTATGTTTCGTTTCCGGTATGTGGTCCAAGCCGTGCGGGCTTGTTGACGGGGCGCTATCAGGATCGTTTCGGTTTCACGACCAATCCGTCGGTCGACCCGGGGAACCCCGTGGCTGGCTTGCCGCAATCGGAAGAAAATATGGCCGAGGTACTTTCCAAGGTGGGATATAANAGTGCCATTATCGGCAAATGGCATATGGGATCGCATCCGATTCATCACCCNTTGAACCGTGGCTTTGACTATTTCTATGGNTTTCTTACTGGGGGGCATAACTATTATCCGGATCAGTTGACCTTGAACGATCTGTCGGAAGTTACGCGNAGATGGCAGTGGTATCGTACGCGGATTATGGAAAACCATGAGCGGGTGGATACAGATGATTACCTAACCGATGAGCTGTCGGATGCGGCGGTTCGGTTTATTGAAGAGCAGGATAGTGGAGAGCAACCGTTTTTTGTCTATCTCGCTTATAACGCTCCTCATACGCCACTACAGGCGACCGAAAAATATCTTTCGCGGTTTCCAGACATTCAAGATGAGAATCGGCGAACATATGCGGCGATGGTCAGTGCTGTTGACGATGGAGTGGGTCGGGTATTGGCTACTCTGCGAAAGAAGGGACTGGAAGAGAACACCCTGGTCTTTTTCCTGTCGGACAATGGGGGAGCGAGTAATAACTCATCTGAGAATGGAGAGCTTCGCGGGGTGAAGAGCGATCTGTTCGAAGGAGGTATTCGGGTGCCGTTTGCGATGCAGTGGAGAGGGACTGTGCCAAGCGGCATGGATTATGAGGAACCGATCATTTCGCTCGATATCATGGGTACGATAGCGGAGTTGACCGGTGTGGAGATTGCGAAGGAGCGTCCGCTGGATGGTATAAATCTGATTCCCTTTTTGACGGGGATGGCAGAAGGAGCACCGCACGATCGACTTTTCTGGCGAAAGTGGGAGCAGCAGGCCATGGCCATCCGTGCTGGCGACAGCAAACTCGTCTCTAACGGGCAACGAAAACAAAAGAGACCGAATCTATATGACCTGAACACGGACCTGGGAGAACAAAATAATCTGCGGGCTATGTCTCCGGAAAAAGTAAGTCAGTTGCAACAAGAGTGGGATGAGTGGAATAGCCAACTGAAACCATGTATTTTTCCGAACTTGAGGGAAGACAAGTGGTGGGAGAAATAGACGGCGCAAATCTGAGATCATGGCAAACGGTTAATTTTTTGAATTAGTCGAGTACATTACAAAAAGAGGCAGTATTGATCTGTGTAGGCAAATACGAATGAAACATAAAGAAAAGATTACATATAGAGGCTTGGCGTGGATGGTGATCTGTGTCGGTTCTGCTCTAGCAGAAGCACCGCTGGCTGACCGGATGCTGATCGATTTTGATGCTGGATTCCAGCAGCAGCAACTGACGGTTGAAGAGGGCCATGCCGACATCGTGAGTGTGAATGGAAACCATGTGTTATCACTTCGGGCTGATGCAGGGGAACGAGTAAAAGTTCGCCTGCGACCGGCGGGTGGCATGTGGAACTTGAAGGCGTTCGTGAATCTGGCGATGGATTTTGAAAACCGGGCTGATCATGAAGCGTGGCTTCGCATCTTGATAAAGGACAACACGACGAAAAGCGAAACGTGGTATCGACCGAACTTATCGCATAATGCGTGGGTAAAAGCGGGGGAAACGCGCGCATTTCCCGCGTTGCTAGTTCGGCATAAATATAAGAACAAAGCCGTTCGACCAGCGTATATGGATCTCTTTCCGAAAATGCACGGACTGCCCCATGGGCAGATGCTGGTTTGGTTTGGTGTAGACGTTACGCAGATCACAGAAGTGGTTATCAGCCTAGAACCCAAAGATCATGCCCAATCGGTGTGGATTGATAATCTGCGCGGAAACCGTCGAGCTTCACCCGTTTTGCTGGAGACCGACCCGGATTCATTTTTCCCGTTCATTGATGTGTATGGTCAGTACATGCACGAAGACTGGCCGGGTAAGATCTACTGTGACGAAGATCTTGTGAAAGCCCGTCAGGCGGAAATAAAAGAGCTGCGTGAGCATCCCCGTCCGAAAAGTTATAACCGCTTCGGGGGTTGGGCTAATGGACCAAGTTTTAAAGCGACTGGGCATTTTAGGACGGAAAAAGTGGATGGGAAATGGTGGTTTATTGATCCCGAAGGAAAGCTGTTCTGGTCGTATGGAAGTACGGGTATCGGGTTGCAGGAGATGCGACTAGACCTGAGTGTGAAACGGCATTTTTATGAGGGCTTGCCGGACAGGAGCGATCCTGTATTGGGTCGTTTTTATCGAAAAGGTGGAAACGATTATAATTCNATGAGCACCGTTCTATATAAAAAATTCGGGCCCGATTTTGAAACGATCTATAAAAGCTGGGCCTTACGGCGNGCGCAGTCGTGGTCTTTAAACACGTTAGGCGGATGGTCAAAGGCTTCGGTTGGGCAACCGGAAGGGCTGCGGACTCCCTACACACGAGTTCTTTGGGTAAGTGGTAAGCGATTGAAGCCTTTTGGAAAAATTACGGATCCTTTCGCTCCAGATTTCGAGCAGGGATTGATTGATGCGATTAANCATCGTCGTGAAATGATTTCAGACCCTTATTGCATCGGTTATTTCTGCAACAATGAAATTCATTGGGGCAAGGACCCGGTTGAGTTAGTTCGTCAGATTCTGAAGGAAAACAGTGATGAGGTTTATGCGAAGCAGGTGTTGTTGCGATTTATTGAAGAGGCGGGTAACGATGACGATGAAACGCTTCTGCGCTACTATCGCCATCTACTTGATACGTATTATCGAAAGTGCCGCGATGCTATCAAGTCAGTTGCTCCGGATAAGCTCTATTTGGGGAGTCGTATTCACGATGGTGCATTTCGGAAAGAAGTGCCCAGTGCCGCAGCAAAATATTGCGATGTGGTTAGCTTTAATTCGTATGAAAAAGATCTGAATCAGTTCAATGTGCGTGACGAACGGGATTTGCCATTCTTTCCGGAGGACAAGCCGTTTATCATAGGGGAGTTTGATTTTGGGGCATTGGATCGCGGGAAATTTTTTAGCGGCATTGGTTTTGCAGCGGATCAGCGCAACCGAGGCGAAGCCTTCCTGCACTACATCAAAAGTGGACTCCGCAATCCGCGCTGTGTCGGAGCGCATTGGTTTCATTATATTGATTCGGCGACAGGTGCGCGCTATCAGGATGCAGAAAATGCTAATGCGGGCCTGATCGATTCAACGGATACACCCTATCCAGAATTAATCAAGGCGCTTCGGAGGGTAGGGCCGAAGATGTATTCTATTCGTTTTTCTGATCAAGGTTCTCTGTAAATCAACTACGTGCCTGATCATGANAAGCCATCATCAAAACGATCGATTGAGTTGCAGATGCCTGTTCATTCATACAGCTTTTTGTATCTGCTGTAGNAATATATGATAGGTATAAGTGGAAAGTATAAGGAACAACATTATGACATTGGTGAAGACATCTTTTTTATTAGCGGCAGCTTCAACGGCTACAGCCGTTGAGTGGAATGACCTAACGATACTTCAGNTCAATCGCGAGGCTCCGCGGGCTACGATGATGGTTTATCCGTCGAAAAAAGCGGCGATGGCTTATGATCGAACCACATCTCCATGGTTTCAATCGTTGAACGGAGATTGGAAATTTAACTGGGTTCGTTCGCCGAAAGAGCGGCCGGTTGATTTCTATCGGGTCGGTTTTGATGATCGTGAATGGGATAGCATACCGGTGCCGTCCAATTGGGAGATGGAAGGGTATGGACAGAAAATCTATACCAACATCAAATATCCCTTTGAAATGAATCCACCTCATGCGCCGACGGAGTGGAATCCAGTGGGATCCTATCGTCGCGAATTTAACGTTTCTAGCGAGTGGGATGGGCGCGAAACGTATCTTGTTTTTGACGGTGTTCAGGCTGCATTCTACTTGTGGATCAATGGTCAAAAAGTCGGTTATTCACAGGGGAGCCGAACTCCGGCTGAATTTAATATTTCGAAATATCTGAAGAGGGGTAAAAATGTCATGGCAGTTGAGGTGTATCGCTGGTGCGATGGTTCATACCTCGAAGATCAGGATTTTTGGCGACTCTCAGGCATTTATCGCGATGTCTATCTTTGGAGTACGGACGCCTCTCATATNCGGGATTTTAAAGTGGAAACAGATCTCGATGAGCACTATCGAGATGCTGTGTTGAAGGTTGAAGCCGAGGTCTTGAATCCGGTGGGGGATGTTGAGGTTGTGCTGTTGAATGCCTCAGGAGATGAAGTAGGGCGTTCGCGTACCGTTGCTGCTGAGACGGTGGCATTGGAAATTGCCCTAAAAAATCCAGCAAAATGGACGGCTGAAACACCCCAGCTCTACATGGCACTCATGACGCTAAGCAACGCACAAGGAGAGGTTGTTGAGGTGATTCCCCAGCGCGTGGGGTTCAGGGAGGTAGAGATTAAAAATAGTCGGTTCTGTCTGAACGGAGTCCCTATTTTGTTGAAAGGGGTGAATCGTCATGAACACGATGCGAATACCGGTCACGTGGTGGGACGCGAAGCGATGATTCGTGATATTCAATTGCTGAAAGAAAATAACTTCAATGCGGTTCGCACCGCGCACTATCCGAATATGCCCATGTGGTATGACCTGTGTGATGAATATGGTATTCTGGTATGGGATGAAGCAAATATTGAATCACATGGCGTGGGATACAAAGAGGAGTGTTTGGCAAAACAGCCTGAATGGGAGGCGGCTCACTTGGATCGCGTTCAGCGAGTCGTGGAACGTGATAAAAACCATGCCAGTGTGATTACCTGGTCGATGGGAAATGAAGCGGGCGATGGGGCAAACTTTGCGGCCTGTTATGCCTGGATTAAAGGAGCGGATACTACGCGTCCGGTTCACTATGAGTGCACGGAGAAAAAAAATATCCCATCTACAAAGAATACGGATATTGTGAACCGGATGTATCATGCCTCGGATGATATTCAGGCCTATCTGGAGGGGGATAATCCCAAGCCGTATATCATCTGTGAATATATGCATGCGATGGGGAACTCCAATGGCGGAGCAAAGGCTTATTGGGATATTTTTTATGCTGATAATCGCGCGCAAGGTGGCTTTGTTTGGGACTGGATGGATCAGGGGTTACGTGAGCCGGTACCCGATGCATTCAAAGCTAATGTGGGTGTGGGGCCGGTGAAAGATACATTTTTTGCCTATGGAGGCTGGTTTGAAGATCCGGCGGGCATTCGGCATGATGGTAATTTCTGTATGAATGGATTGATTGATGCCGGGCAACAGCCGAAGCCGGGTGTGTTTGCGATGAAATATCTTCAGCGCAATGTTCATGTTGAGCCTGTGGATCTGAAGGCGGGAACATTCCTAGTTCGCAATTGGTTTGATTTTTCTACCGTTGATTCGCTGCTCGACGGCCGTTGGGTGATTGAGGCAGATGGTGATCAGATAGCGGAGGGCGATCTTTCAGCTCTTCACATAGCGCCTCATTCAAATGAATTGATTACGGTTGATATGCCAGCTGATCTGGATCGTTTCGGGGAATCTATTTTTATCACGTTCGAATTTCGTGCACGGGAAGATTTTCATCCGCTGGTGAAGAGCGGGCACCTGCTGGCTTGGGACCAATTTGAGTTAACAGGAACACCAGCTGTGGGGCAGGACATACAAGGTGCTGTTACGGTTCAGGAGTCTGGGGAGGATATCGCCGTAGTTGGAGAGGGGTTCCGCGTTCGCTTTGATAAAGGCACGGGGACGCTGGCTTCATTTTTGGTTGAAGGTGTGGAGTTACTCAGAGAAGGCGGTCGTCCTGATCTGTCGCGCGCACAAACGGATAATGAGCGGCGCCAGTCGGTGAAACCCTTTGCTGGGTTGGATACGGTTTATGATACGGCAGCGGTTGAATCCATTGCCGTTGATGAGAAGGGGGGCGTAGCTAAAATTAGCATCGTGAAAGTTCTACCTTCTGTACGAGGGGGGATGGCAGCGGTTTATACGGTCTTNCCGACGGGAGAAGTTGCAGTTGAAGTGGCGTTTGATTTTGGAGCAACNCCTGCATTTGCTTGCCCGCCTCTGCGCGTCGGAATGGTCTGGCAGNTCAATCCTGAATTAGATCAGCTGCGGTGGTACGGGCGGCGCGGTGAGACCTATTTGGATCGAAATTATGAGCCTATCGGACTATACACTGGATCAGTGGATGATCAATGGGTTGATTATCCGCGTCCGCAAGAGAACGGAAATAAAACCGACGTTCGGTGGGCGGCATTAACGGATGCGAAAGGGCATGGCCTATTCATTGCAGCCGAGGGTTCCCCTTTGGGAGTGGGAGCTCGTTTTTATAGTACGGAGACGATGCGCCGTTCAAAGTACAGCTTTGAGATGCAGCGCTCGGANGCTATCCATCTGAATATCGATGCGGGCCAGAGTGGTGTTGGGGGTATTAATTCGTGGTCAGCGGCCCCGTTGGAAGAGCATCGGTTAAACGAAAAAGTGTATGAATACGCTTACCGTCTGATTCCGTTCGAGGGTCATGTGGAGAAAGCCTTGGCGAACCGATCTGAGCTCGTGCCTTCTGATGTGAGGCAGCTGGCTCAACCGGATAGAGAGAAATTNCCCAAACTGGAACCTCCGAAATGGAGAAAGAGAAAATGATGATGCAAAAAAAGAACATTCTTTTGGTAGCTGGATGTATGGCAGCCTGTACGGTTTATGGTGCGGCGCATCCGGTGCAGGTGGCGGAGAAACCGAATGTGGTGATCATTTATGGCGATGATGTCGGGTATGGCGATGTGGGTGCGTATGGCGCGAAGCTGATTCCGACTCCGCATATTGATCGTCTGGCAGCAGGTGGTATTCGTTTTACGGATGGGCACTGTTCTGCTGCTACCTGTACCCCTTCACGGTTTTCAATGCTAACGGGCGTTCATGGTTTTCGCTATAATGCTCGCGTGCTCCCGCCGAATGCTCCGTTGCTGATTCCGACAGATATTCTCACGTTGCCTAAGTTGTTTAATAGCGCCGGTTATCATACGGGAGTGGTGGGNAAATGGCATTTGGGTATTGGGGATGGAAAAACACCGGTCGACTGGAACGGAATCGTGAAACCGGGACCGCTGGAAGTTGGCTTCAAGAGTTCCTTTTTGCTCCCCTCTACAAATGATCGTGTGCCCTGTGTGTATGTGCGCGATCATCGGGTAGTCAACCTCGATCCGAACGATCCACTGTATGTTGGGAACTCGCCGAANGAAGTGAATAAGGCGGGGAGTACGGTGTATCCAGACGGCAGGGCGGATCGATCAGCGATGAGCTATTATCAAAGTACGCACGGTCATAATAACAGTGTAATCAATGGGATTGGTCGGATTGGATATCAGTCGGGCGGTAAGTCCGCACTCTGGGATGATGAAACCATGGCGGATGTTTTCGTGGAGGAGGCTAAGGCTTATATTGAGAAGCACAAGGANGAACCTTTTTTGCTCTATTTTGCATCGCAAGATATTCATGTGCCNCGGGCCCCGCATCCCCGTTTTCAAGGACGCACGTCACTGGGATATCGAGGGGATGCAATGGTGCAGCTAGATGAAGCCGTGGGCGAAATTCTGGATGCATTAGATCGGTACGGACTCACCGAAAATACGATCGTGATTTTTTCCAGTGATAATGGGCCCGTCTACGATGATGGATATGACGATGGAACAACGGTGCATTGTTCGAGTGAAGAGGGAGAACAGGGGCATGACGGTTCCGGTATCTGGCGTGGCGGGAAATATCAGATATATGAAGGTGGCACACGGGTGCCGTTTATTGTGCGTTGGCCCGCACGTATACAGCCGGGCACATCGGATGCGCTGGTTAATCAAATTGATTTGATCGCTTCCTTTGCGGAGTTGCTNGCCATTGAATTGGCTNCTGATGAGGCGGTCGATAGTCGGACTTCTCTGGGTGCTTTTCTCGGTCATGATGCGGTGGGGCAGAGCGTGATGATTGAAGAGTCGTTTGGATTGGCCCTTCGCNAAGGAGNGTGGAAGTTTATTCAACCCTCTAAACCGTTGTGGCCCAGTGGGCGGCCACCGATGAAGCGTTCGCTCTATAATCTTGAAAGCGATCCTTCTGAAACAACCAATATCATTGAAAAGCATCCNGAACGGGCAGCGGAAATGGAGCAGCAATTATCTGTGATGATGGAGGCTCGGGGGTTGCGTAGTNTCCAGTAAAGAAAGCTTGGGCGTTNACGGATGCAAGCGCTAGGTTTTATACTGCGCAAAAAATNATCTCGGGGACGCTTATCTCCGAACGGCACAGGATGGCTGGCCGTGTATCGCCCNTCTGATGATAATGACNAGGCAGTGATTCGGTCGATCTATGCGAGTTGCTANTGCGTGAAGATATAATTTGAAATTTATCTTAGGGTAGAAGGTGAAACGGACTATGTTGNTTCGTCGTGTTGTGCTAGTTTTTTGAACGAATGGGTTCAGGACAGGATTCGGTGGTTATAGAGCTGGACCAGCCCGCAGGTAACCCGTCTTGAACGTGGAGAACGGGTTTAGTGGATCGGATAGAGGAGAAAAGAGATGACGTGGTATAGGAAGCATATCGTTTTGGGGATGGCACTGCTCTGTTGTGCGGCGTTTTCTTACGGAGGTTCGCAAACACCGGATCAGCCGAATATTCTTTTCATTTTTTCCGATGATCAATGTTGGAATACCATCGGTCGGGTGGGGGGCGACGTTCAGACACCAGCTCTTGATCGGCTCGTGGATGAGGGTACGTTTTTTAGTCATACCTATAATCAAGGGGCATGGCAGGGTGCTGTTTGTATTGCCAGCCGTACGATGCTGATGACCGGTCTAGATGTGTGGAAAGCGGGTGTCTACAGCAGCTCGGATGCGCAGAATCCTGCTGATTTCTGGAGTACTCGGTTTAAGGAGGCGGGCTACAAAACCTATTTTGCTGGAAAGTGGCATGTGATGAAAATTAGCCCGAATACGATTTATGATGTAACGGGTACCATCCAGCCGGGCATGCCGGCCTATGAAGATCCGTCCATGGGCGGGGAGATTTCCTGGACGGTTCGTGCGGCCGGCTATTTCCGGCCAGAGGCTCCGGGAATCGATAACTGGGACCCCAGTGATCCGCAGTTTGGAGGTTTCTGGAAGGGGGGAAAACACTGGAGCGAAGTGCTGGGCGATGAAGGGGTTGGATTTATTGAAGAGGCGGCCACATTCAAACAGCCCTTTTTTATGCAGCTGGCCTTTAATGCTCCGCATGATCCGCGGCAGGCACCGAAAAAATATGTGGATATGTATCCGTTGGAGTCGATTGAAGTGCCGGAAAACTTTATGCCGGAAAATCCACATATGGACGCGATGGAGGTGGGCAGAGGTCTGCGGGATGAGGATCTCGCTCCATTCCCTCGCAGCGAGCATGCCATTAAAACCCATCGGCAGGAATATTTTGCGATTATCACGCACATGGATGAGCAGATCGCACGGATTATTCGGGCCTTAGAAGAGACTGGGCAACGAGACAATACCATTATCGTTTTTACTTCGGATCACGGTCTTGCTGTGGGCCAGCACGGGCTGCTAGGAAAGCAGAATATGTTTGAGCATAGTCTGAAGCCGCCACTGCTATTCGTTGGCAACGGTATTCCTCGGGGTAAAACGATTGATACGCCGGTCTATATGCAGGACCTTATGCCCACAACCTTGGAAATGGCTGGGATTGAGATTCCGGAAAGTGTGGACTTTAGGAGTCTGTTGCCGGTGCTAGAAGGCCGTGATGACGAACAAGACCGAGTGATGTATGGCGCTTATAAGAACAAACAACGGATGGTACTCAAGCAGGGTAAAAAGCTGATCTGGTATCCGACTTCCAATACCTACCTGCTGTTTGACATTATTGAAGATCCCCTTGAGATGAATGATCTCTATGCGAATCCTGCGTATGCGGCGGTTGCCATGGAGTTAATGCAAGAACTGAAAAACCAACAGGCATTGCTGAACGACCCCATGCTGACAGGGGCAGCGGTGACGGAAGACGGTGTGGTTCACTGATGAAGTCTATCGCGATGTGGCTGACAGTAGGGTGTCTGATGCAGTCGTTCAGTGGAGCGGCTCAGTCCCCCAATATTATTATAGTGATGACCGATGATCAGGGCTACCCCAACCTGAGTTGTGTAGGGCACCCGCTCTTGGAAACCCCGAGTGTCGACAAACTGTATGACAATGGTGTTCGCCTGACCGATTTCCACGTGGACCCCTCGTGCGCACCAACCCGAAGCGCGCTGATGACGGGGCGCTATTCGGGGCGAAATGGTGTATGGCACACCGTCATGGGACGCAATCTTCTGCGCCAACGGGAAGTCACCATGGCCGATATGTTTGCTGCTTCGGGCTATGCGACCGGACTTTTTGGAAAGTGGCATTTGGGCGATGTCTATCCCTACCGCCCGGAAGACCGTGGGTTTCAGCAAACGGTAGTGCATGGGGCTGGCGGTGTCGGGCAGACGCCGGACTATTGGGGGAATGATTACTTTGATGATGCGTATCGAGTGAATGGAACGATGAGATCATTTGAAGGGTTTTGCACCGATGTGTTTTTTACGGAAGCGATGCAGTTTATGGAGCAGTCGGTCAGGCAGCAGCGACCCTTTTTTGCCTTCATCACCCCGAACGCACCCCATTGGCCTTATTATGCACCGGAAGAGAGTATAGCACGGGTGGTTAAACGTGCCGAAGAGCGTGGTATCGCATTAACCGAAGAGATGGCTGCCTACTATGGCATGATCGAAAACATTGATGATAATTTTGGCAGGTTGCAGGCATTCTTGCAGCGAGAGGGAGTGGAGGAAAACACGATCCTTGTTTTCTGTTCGGATAATGGCCCGGTCATTCGTGAATCGATACAGCTGTTTAACGCTGAGCTACGCGGAGGAAAGGTCAGTCATTACGACGGTGGGCATCGGGTACCTTGGTTTATGCGTTGGCCGGCAGGTGGCTTGGACCATGCGGTGGATGTCGATCGTGTCACGGCTCATGTTGATATATTGCCGACGCTGCTTGAGCTGTGTGGCCTACAGGCACCTCCGGTGGAACTGGATGGAATGAGCCTTGTTCCGCTGTTGCGAGATGCCCATGCGCTGTGGCCGGATAGGCAGCTGATGGTGGAGAATCAGCGGCTGGTAGACCCGCTGAAATATCGAAACTTTGCTGTGATGAGCGATTGTTGGCGATTGGTTGGAACGAAGGGCGGTACCGATCTGCAGCTATACGACATGCGAACAGACCGCAGTCAACGGAGCGATCGGGCGAAGACGCATCCAGATGTGTTGGCACAGCTTCTCAGTGCCTACGATGCGTTCTGGGCGGATGTTTCGCAGGAGCATGGATTGATCAGCCGCATGAAGGTCGGCTCGGTTCATCAAAATCCGGTCTGCCTGACGGCGCATGATTGGCTCGGGAGTTCGCTGTGGAACCAGACGCATGTTGCGGACCCCGCCACGGGACGCTTTGGGCCGCCGCGCGGATTTTGGGCGGTCGATGTGGATGCTGATGGATGGTATCAGATTTCGCTACGTCGCTGGCCTGCGGAAGCGGATCGGGCGATTAATGATCCGTATGTGGGCGTTAGCTATGATGTGGATACCGTAACGCTTACGGTGCAAGGACAGACGCTAAAGCAGGCGGTTCCGGTCGGTGCAAAGGAAGTTACTTTTCGGGTCAAGCTGAAGAGTGGGGAGGCTAAGTTGGACACACTCTTTACGGGTGCCGGTGAATCGATTAGTGCTTTTTATGCTTATATTCTGCGGGAGACCGGAACGGTTTCAGCGGCGTGGAAAACCCGCGAAGGGTTGGGCCTGCCACTGGCGCAGTGGCCAGAAGAACACGGCGTGGAGCCGGAAAAAATGTACGCGAGTGAGGTCGAACCCAGAGGAGAAAATGATGAATAAATTTCAACGGACGATAGCTACCGGGTTGAGTGTAGCTTCATTGCTAGGGTGCATTGATCTGCAGGCAGCGCAGCAGGTAGGAACCCGTCAGATCCATTTGGACTTCCATACCTCCGAGCATATTCCAGACATTGGAGCAGCGTTTTCCAAGGAACAGTTCCAGCAGGCGTTGAAGGTGGCGAACGTGAATGCCATAAACATTTTTGCGAAGGGTCACCACAGCTGGAGTTACTATCCGACCCAAGTGGGTCAAATGCATCCGCATCTGGATTTTGACTTGCTGGGGGCTCAGGTGGAAGCTTGTCACGAGATCGGGGTGCTCTGCCCGTTTTATTTTACGTTCGGCTGGTCGCATAATGATGCGGTTGAGCATCCGGAGTGGTGCGCGCGCGATAGAAAGGGAAACATTCGTTCCACCTCACGCTATAATTTTGATGCAAAGCCGGAGGATCCCAAGCCGAACTATCACTGGATGTTCATGTGTGTGAACTCTTCCTATCACGATCATATTATGGCTCAGATCGAGGAGCTTTGTATGTTGTATGATGTGGATGGCTTCTGGTTCGATATCTATCAAACGGTTAATCCGTGCTTCTGCGACACCTGCCGTAAAATGATGAAGGAACAGGGCTATGATGCGGCAAAGGATTCCGAGGCGGAGGCTTTCTATGGAACATCCTTCAAACGACACTTTCGTGCGCTCAAAGAACTGATTCACAGCCACCATCCAGATGCCAGTGTCTATTTTAACGGGACGACCACGCTGAAGCGCGGTCCGGCAAACTTTAATCTGAAGATGTATGAAGAAAATACCGTCCAAGATCTCGAGGATCTGCCGACTATGTGGGGGGGGTATGACAAATTACCGATTCAGGCCAAGCTCTATCTAAAAGCCGGATATACCGCTACGGCTATGAGCGGAAAATTTCATAAAGCCTGGGGTGAGTTCGGTGGATTCAAACATCCCAATGCGCTGAAATATGAAGCATCATCCATGATCTCGTGGGGGGTAAACTGCAACTTCGGCGACCAGCTCCATCCCAATGGAAAGATGGATATGGATACCTATAAAAATATCGGTGTCGCCTATGAGTATGTGGAGAAAATCGAAGACTACGGAGTAGGGGGGCTGCCCGAAGCTCGCGTGGGGCTTTGGCGCAGTTTTAATGCTCAGCACGATGAGGGAGTCTCCCGTATGTTGTTAGAATCGCACGTCAACTTTAACATCGCTAACATTGGCGACGACGGTCTTAGTGCGTTTGATGTCATCATTGTTCCCGGTGTTCCCTGCATCAATGAAGAAGAGGCCGTCCGGTTGAATCAGTATGTTGCAGACGGAGGCAAACTACTGGTGATTGGCGAGGGTGCCTTGGATGCGAAGCGAGAAAAATTGCGGCTAGCTATTGGGGCGGAGTATGTGGGGAGCGGTACGGTGGATCAGGACTATTTTGTTGTGGGTGATCCGATAGCGGAGAAGATGGTTCGTAGTCCGGTTATTTGCTATGAACCTGCCCTTCGCATAAAACCCGCCGCCGGAACAGAAGTCCTTGCCGCCATCCGTGAGCCCTATTTTAACCGGACCTACGGTAGGTTCTCTTCCCACCTCAATACCCCCTACAAGCTGGAGGATGCGGAACACCCGGCTATGATTCGAAAAGGGAATGTGGTCTTTATAGCGCACGAACTAGATAGACTCTATTATGTCCATGGTGCGCAGCAGCATCGACAACTCTTTGCCAATGCACTCAATTTGTTGCACGAGCGCCCGATGATAGAGACGAAATTGCCGAGTGCCGGGCGAATGAACCTGTTGCATCAGAAGGATCAGAAGCGTTATGTCGCTCATCTCCTCTATGGTCCGCCAATCACGCGCGGTGAGTGTGAGGTAATTGAAGATTTGCCGACGCTCTATGATGTTCCAATCACATTTGATCTGCCCGTTGCAGTTAAAAAGGCGGTGCTGGTGCCTGCTATGCAAGAGCTGGAGATCATGGAACAGGGTGGAAAGCGCTCGGTCACGGTGCCGGAATTTTCGTGTCACTGCGCTGTTTCATTTGAGTATGACTGATGAACATGGGGTTGTTTGTATGGGATTCGGCCGTTGAAGTATACAATCCGGCTGATAGGGCTTTGTTCTGTGGTGCGTCATGGTAATCGGTCGGGATAGATTGTGCAGCTTGACTTGAACGTAAAAATCACCTCTTTTGATACAGCACTAGCCTGATGTGTGCACATATCTGATCGCATGTGCTCGGGTGAAGGATAATCAAAATTGTATTCTTAAATCGGTTAATTAACAATAATGTATTTATATGTGCTGGGTCGCATGCGACGTGAGCATTTAAGTTGAAGTTCATTATAATATAATTTTTATTATATACCTCCCCAAATAGAACCTGAAGTGAAAGTCCGTTCCCACCTTAATGATTAGATGGCACACCTGATGCATTCTACTCACGTTAAGGATGTGGTAGATGAATTTTGAGGGGTATGAAACCGAAGGGTTCTTCGATGAGCTGATTGATAATCAGGGACAGGCGCGCGATAGTGCCAAGTTACTTATAGATGCCATCGATTCACTACCAGAAGGCGAACTGCGAAACCGGCAGGATGCAAGTGAACGGGCGATGCGAAATATGGGCATCACCTTTAATGTCTACGGCTCGGGGGAGGGAACTGAACGAACGATTCCGTTCGATATCGTTCCCCGAATCATAGACGGCGGTGAGTGGGATGTTGTTGAAGCCGGATTGAAACAGCGGATCAAAGCCGTTAACCGGTTCATCGACGATATTTACCACGACCGCAAGATCATCACCGATGGCGTTGTGCCCGAATGGTTGTTCAGCTCATCCAAGGGCTATCTTCCGCAGTGCCAAGGGCTAAACCCACCGAAGGGTGTGTGGGCGCACGTAACCGGAACCGATCTGGTGCGGGATGAAAACGGAACCTTCTTCGTACTGGAAGATAATCTGCGCGTGCCCTCCGGCGTTTCCTACGTTCTGCTCAACCGCACGCTCATGAAGCGAAACTTCCCAGAAGTTTTTCATAAAAGTCGCGTACGTCGTGTGGTCGATTACCCAGACCAGTTTATGAAAATGCTCCACCACGTTGCGCCGGACGGAGTGGAGCGTCCAACGGTGGCGGTGCTTACACCGGGCGTCTACAACGCGGCCTATTTCGAACACGCTTTTCTTGCGCAGCAGATGGGTGCATTACTCGTTGAAGGTCATGATTTGGTGTACGATGGAAAATATATCTGCGCCCGAACCGTTGAAGGGCTTGTGCGTATCGATGTGATTTACCGCCGGATCAACGATGAATTTCTCGATCCCGACGTTTTCCGAGAAGACTCTTATCTCGGTTGCACTGGCATGATGAAGGCCTTTCGCGAAGGAACAGTCACCTTGGCCAATGCCCCGGGCACCGGGGTGGCCGATGACAAAGTAGTGTATGCCTTCGTGCCGGACATGATTAAATACTACCTCGGCGAAGATCCGTTGCTGCCCAATGTTCCGACCCATTTATGTTGTGAAGCTGAAGCGCTGGAATACACGCTCGATAATCTCGACAAATTGGTGGTCAAACCCGCCAGCGAATCGGGTGGATACGGCATGCTCATCGGTACCAAATCGACAAGAAAAGAACGCAACGCGTTCGCCAAAGAACTTCGCGCCGACCCGCGCAACTACATTTCACAGCCCACCCTCTCGCTCTCCAGAGCTCCCGTTGTGGTCGATGGCCACTTTGAGGGGCGGCATCTTGACCTACGCCCGTTTATTCTGCATCGGGGCGACGACTCCTATGTCCTTCCCGGTGGTTTGACCCGTGTGGCTCTTAAAAAGGGTTCATTGATGGTCAACTCTTCCCAGGGCGGCGGCACCAAGGACACCTGGGTTGTTGATCGCACCGCAACAAAAGAGGATGTGTCATGCTCCTGAGCCGAGTTGCTGATAATATCTACTGGATGAGCCGCTATATCGAACGGGCTTCCAACCTTGCACGATTCCTTGAGGTGAGCTACCAACTCAATCTTGACCAGTCATCACTAGACGACGAGCAATGGGCACCGCTCATTGAGATTACAGGCGATATGAAGTTGTTTACTGCGCGTTATGGTGAAATGACGCGAGACAACGCGATGCACTTCCTGATGTTTAATCCGGAATATGCCAACTCCATCGCCCGCTGTCTGAGCACAGCACGCTCCATTGCCAAAGGTATGCGGGAAACCCTTTCGGATGACATGTTCTGGGAGATTAATGCGCTGGGCAGACTGGTGCCAGATGTCACCAAGGAAAAAGCACAGTTTCACAAACGAGTGTTAGATCTGTGCCGAGAAGTCAAACGCGGTGCCATGTTGATTGAAGCCATGGCTTCGGAAACGATCGAACGCGGGCAGGGGTACCACTTCTGGCGTGTCGCCCGATACTTGGAACGAGCCGATAAAACCTCGCGTTTGTTACATGTTAAATATTTCCATCTTCTGCCTCATCTCGACACCGTTGGAACGCCCATCGATGACCTTCAATGGAGTGCCTTATTGGAGTCGATGGATGCAAAGGAGACCTACATACGAACCAGAGGGCTGATCACGCCTGATAACGTTATCGATATGATTGTGTTTGACCGAGGTCATCCGCGTGCCATTCTGTTTTGTCTGGAAGCTGCGCTTGATAGCCTCTGCCGAATCACTAGGGATGAATCGGCCAAACCGCGTACCATCCTCGTCAAGCTTTGCTCAGACCTGGATGAGATGACACCTCAAGGAGTAATTGAAAAAGGCATGAATGAATTTATCGATGAGTTGCAACTGAGCATCAACGAAGTCAACAACGCGATCTATGGGCATTTTATTTCGCCCAAGGCCATAACGGTCGGAGCCTAGCACTATGGCCATACGCGTAGCCCTAAACCACAAGACTCAATATTTCTACGATCGCCCGGCAACGCTGGGCCCCCAGATGATCCGGCTTCGGCCAACCCCGCACTGCCGCACCCCAATCGTGAGCTATTCCCTAAACGTCCTACCGGAAGATCATTTCATCAATTGGCAGCAGGATCCGCAGAACAACTATGTTGCGCGTTTGCTGATGAATGAACCGACAGAATGTTTTGAGATTGAAGTCGATCTGGTTGCGGAACTCAAACCGATTAACCCCTTCGATTACTTTCTCGAAAAATATGCAGAGCATTACCCTTTTGAATATCCTTCGGTACTTAAACGAGAATTACGCCCCTTCTTTCATAAACAGCGCATGGGGCCTCTGTTCCAAAGTTTTCTGGAGACCATTGATGTCTCCAAAAAGCAAACCAACGATTTCCTCGCGGAGGTCAACCAGAAGGTTAACCAGCATCTGAACTATTCGTTGCGGATGGATCCGGGTATTTACACACCGGAGCGAACGCTGAAAGAAGGGACCGGGAGCTGTCGTGATTTTGCATGGCTTCTGGTTCATCTCTTCCGTCGTCTCGGACTCGCGGCACGATTTGTCTCGGGCTACTCCATTCAGTTGGTCGCGGATGAAAAACCGGTAGATCCAGATGCGCCGGAAGGGGTCACGGAAGATGTTTGCGATCTTCATGCTTGGTGCGAGGTGTATCTTCCAGGGGCTGGCTGGGTCGGCCTTGATGCTACCAGCGGCTTGTTCTGCGGCGAGGGGCATATTCCGCTTACCGCTTCGGCTGACGCTCGGCACGCCTCACCAATTGAAGGCGCCATCAGCCTATGCGATACCACGTTTAACGTGGATATGTCAGTTACGCGAATTCATGAAGACCCCCGCGTGACCAAGCCCTATACCGACGGTCAGTGGCAATCAATTCTCGAGCTCGGTGATGAAGTGGACAAAAAGCTGAATGCTGGGGATGTTCGGCTTAGCATGGGAGGCGAACCCACCTTTGTTTCCGCCAACGATCTGGAAGGTGATGAGTGGAATACCGAAGCCGTCGGCCCCACCAAAAAACCGATGTCGGAAGAGTTGATCCGTCGACTACGCACGCGCTTTGCTCCGGGTGGCATGCTCCATTTCGGGCAGGGAAAATGGTATCCCGGCGAACCGCTACCGCGCTGGGCGCTCGGGCTCTATTGGCGCAAAGACGGCCTGCCTATGTGGGAGCGGGAAGATTTGATGGGGACCGAAGAGAAGGATTATGGGTTTACTCATAAAGACGCGCAGGAACTTTCCGAAGAGCTTGCTCGGCAGCTGGGTGTTGATCGGAAATATATCAACCCGGCCTACGAAGATCCGGTAAAATATGCGCTTCGCGAACGGGAATTGCCCGTTAATGTGGATCTATTGGACAGTAAGCTGGATGATCCGCAAGAGCGCGAACAGTTGCTTCGGGTGTTTAACCGCGGCCTAAATAATCCGGTCGGATTTGTCCTGCCTCTGGAAAAACAGTCTTGGGGCTGGCAGAGCGGACTCTGGATGCTGCGCGGAAAACAGCTCTATCTCGTTCCGGGCGATTCGCCACTCGGGCTGCGCCTTCCGTTGGAAAGTCTGCCATGGGCAAAACAGGAGGATCTGGATCCAACGATTCCTCCGGACCCGTCCTGGCGACCGCCGCCACTTCCGGGTCGCCGCTCCGTGGTGGTGGCACAGCACCCAGAAGATGGCCGAAAACTTCCTGACCTTGGAAAAAATTCGGTCGAAGAAATGGTGGATGAACCCTTGCCACGCCATGATGTGCTCCCGGAACCCGGAGAGTCTGCAGAATGGGTCATTCGTACTGCACTTTGCGTGGAAGCACGCGATGGAAGACTCCATATTTTTATGCCACCGACCTATACGATTGAGGACTATCTGGACCTGCTGAATGCCGTGGAAAATGCGGCGGCAGTTTTGGGTAAACCGGTTTTAATAGAAGGGTATACGCCGCCCCATGATCCACGCATTGACTACATGAAAGTTACACCGGATCCGGGGGTGATCGAGGTCAACATTCAACCCGCTTATTCTTGGCGCGAAATGGTAAAGAATACCACGGTGCTGTATGAAGAAGCTCGGCTCACATTGGTGCGGACCGATAAATTTCAGGTCGATGGAAAACACACCGGAACGGGTGGGGGAAACCATGTGGTGGTCGGGGGTGCCACACCAGCGGATTCACCATTCCTTCGGCGGCCGGATGTACTGAAATCCCTCATCGGTTTCTGGCTGAATCATCCTTCGCTCAGTTATCTGTTTAGCGGTTTATTCATGGGCCCCACCTCGCAGGCCCCGCGTGTGGATGAAGGCCGACCCGATGCTGCCTATGAAATGGAGCTGGCTTTTCGGCAGATTCCAAAAATGGGTGATCCCAATATTCCACCGTGGTTGGTCGACCGTGTACTCCGTCATTTGCTCACCGACTTGACAGGGAATACCCACCGTGCAGAGTTCTGCATTGATAAGCTCTACTCTCCAGACAGCCCGACCGGGCGTTTAGGCCTCGTTGAATTTCGAGGATTTGAAATGCCACCACATGCTCGGATGAGCTTAACGCAGCAGTTGTTGATCAGGGCTTTGATTGCCCATTTCTGGGAAAATCCGTACGAAGCCCCCATGACTCGTTGGATCACTCATTTGCATGATCGTTTTTTGTTGCCGCACTTTGTTCGTGAGGATTTCGGCTATGTAATCGACATCCTGAACGAAGGTGGATTCCCGTTCCAGCAAGATTGGTTTACTACGCATTTTGAATTTCGTTTTCCCGTTATTGGAACGGTCGAATATGACGGGGTGAATATTGAGCTGCGCCAGGCGATTGAGCCTTGGCTGGTGCTAGGCGAAGAAGCCGGGGGCGGCGGAACGGCGCGCTATGTAGACTCTTCGCTGGAGCGCATGCAGATTAACGTATCCGGTTTGATAGAGCAACGCCATGCGATTTCAGTGAACGGTCTTGAGCTTCCATTAACTCCGACTGGTGTTCCGGGGGAATATGTTGCCGGGTTGCGGTATCGTGCCTGGCAGCCGCCGAGCTGCTTGCATCCGACTATTCCGGTTCACGCTCCGCTTGTCTTCGATCTAGTGGATAGGCACAATGATCGTGCCGTTGGAGGATGCACGTATTACGTGAGTCATCCCGGGGGAAGAAGCCATGAAAAATTTCCAGTTAATGCACTCGAAGCTGAAACCCGTCGTGGAGAACGGTTTAAACCGTTTGGCCATACGCCTGGACCCCTGCATGTTCGCCGGATTGAACGAAGTTCGGAATCCCCGATTACGCTCGACCTTCGGCGTCAATACTGAGGTTACTCTCTGATGGATAGTCTGATTAGCCAGTATCTTCCTATTCCCGGAACCTACTCCGAAATGATCAACCCCGAAGGCAGCGTGCGTTCGCACTGGGAACCCATGATCAAACAGCTGAGTGCCCATGGGGCAGCTAGTATTTCCAATCGTTGGAACCACGCGCGGCGGGCCATTCGGCAGAACGGCATCACGTATAACGTCTCTGGCAACGAATCGGATTCTCGCCGACCGTGGGAGCTAGATCCGGTTCCTATGATGATCGCTCCCGATGAATGGGAGCATATCTCCGAAGGCCTTATCCAGCGCATGCATTTGTTGAATGCGGTGCTGGCTGATAGTTACGGAGAACAGACTCTCTTGAAAAAGGGTGTGCTCCCCAGTGAACTGATATTGGCTAACAAGGCTTTTTTGCGATCTTGCTGCCCTATAAAACCGCCCGACGGACAATATCTAACTATGCTAGCCGTCGATCTTGCCCGTGCCCCAAACGGAGAAATGCGTGTTGTTAAAGACCGCACACAGACGCCATCCGGTGCGGGGTATGCATTGGAAAATCGCCTGATTGTTTCCCGTTCATTTCCGACCATGTATCGTGACTGTAAAATAAAACGGCTTGCCGGTTTCTTTTCCACACTGTGTGATCGCCTGATGGAGCTATCACCGCGGAAGAAAGATAAACCGCGTATTGTGATCCTAACGCCGGGAATACTCAGCGAATCCTATTTTGAACATGCGTATCTGGCCCGTTACCTCGGTTTCCCGCTGGTTCAAGGCAATGATTTAACGGTTCGCGATAATCAAGTTTTTCTAAAAACGCTGGGAGGGCTTCGTCAGGTGGATGTGATCCTACGCCGGCAGAACGACTCGGACTGCGACCCACTGGAACTGGACCCATCGTCCATGCTCGGTATTCCAGGTCTGGTGCAGGCCGCCATTTCTGGCGAAGTGGTAATTGCCAATTCGCTGGGCAGTGGCTTGGCTGAAACGCCAGCTTTACTCCCGTTTTATCCGATGCTTTGCCGTCATCTCCTGAAGGAGGAGCCCAAACTCTGGACGGTGCCCACCTGGTGGTGCGGTCAGAATATGGAAATGAATCAGGTGATTGAAAATCTTGATGATTATGTCATTAAACGGGCGTTTGCGGGATCACAAGAACGACCGATATTTCCAAAGTGGTTGCTTCCTGAACAGCGTGAAGAACTGATTAACAGCATTCAGGACGATCCAAAGCGTTACATTGCTCAGGAAAACACAGCTCTTTCTGCGGCACCCTGCTGGGTGGAGGGACAGCTCGTTCCACGGCACTCCATGATTCGCGCATTTGTGGTTGCCACGAGCGACGGATGGAAAGTCATGCCGGGTGGACTGGGACGCACGTCATCACAAACCGATTCAACCGTTGTGAGCATGGAGCGGGGGGGCGGCTCCAAAGACATCTGGATTCCGGCGAAAGATGAAATCAAAAAAATTAGTCTGCTTCCCACTTCTGGAAACGATGTTGAACTTTCTCGAGGTGAAGATAATCTATCTAGTCGCGTGGCGGACAATTTGTTCTGGCTTGGGCGCTACATTCAGCGTGCCGAATTGCAAACCCGGATGTTGCGCACCATTCTGCGACGACTGACGGAGGAAACACTGCCCGATGGAACGCCGGAACTCACGGAACTCTTGAGAACGCTGGGTGTGATGAACGATCTGCCATCCGAGGACGGTCTCATTGAGAGGCCGGTTGTTGATATGGATCGAACCCGGGCATTTATCTGCCATATTATTTTTGATGAGGGACAATCGAATAATCTTTATGCGGCATTGAAAAATGCCAAGAAGATCGGTGCTACGGTGCGCGATCGAATCAGCATGGATACGTGGCGTATTCTGGACCGGCTGGATACCGAATTGCAGGGAGCCGCTAGTGAGGATGATCTTACTGATATTGCCGATATGCTGGACAATCTAATCGTTCTACTGTCGGCTTTTTCTGGACTCGGTTTCGAAAGCATGACGCATGGGTATGCTTGGCGTTTTATGGATATGGGATTCCGGCTGGAGCGGGCCGTGATGAGTGCCATGGTGATGAAGGAGTTGCTCACATCACCTGATCAATACGAAACTCCTGTTCTGGATGCGATGTTGGAAATCAACAGTAGTTTGATTACCTACCGCACACGCTATCAAAGTACAGTAGCGATCCTTCCCTTGCTTGATCTGTTGATTGCAGATCATACCAATCCCCGAAGCATAGCCTTCCAGTTGGAACTGATTAATGAGCACATTCGTGAGCTCTCTCATTTGCCTCGGCTGGGGCAGTTAACCGAACAGATTCAGAGTGAAGAACTCGTCCGGTTTGTCGAAGATTTTAACCTCTCCATGATCACTGGAATTGATGCCGTAGGTAACCGACCAAACCTGTCGGAATATCTTCAGCGCGTCATTGATATGGTACAGGATCTGAGTGTTTTGATTAACGATCGTTATCTTTCGCATGTACAACCCACACACAATCTGTCGTCGCTGCTGGGAGGTAAAGTGTGATTTATCAACTTCGCCATCGGACTCTATTTGAATATTCTACACCCGTTACTTTTGTCTACAATATGTTCCGGTTGATGCCGCGTGAATTGCCATGGCAGATTGTACAGGAATCAACATTAACAGTTTTTCCTGAGCCCTCCGTGCTTTCAGAACGAATCGACTATTTTGGAAATAACGTGGTCTTCTGTGATATTGAGCAAAAACATGAAGTCATGCACGTACTCATGGAAAGTGTTATCGACATCCGACCGCGGCCCGTTCCGGTATTGCCGGGTATGTCATGGGATGCGGTTTGTGAACGCCTACGCGGAGCCAAGACCTCCGAAGGGTTGGATGCTTTTCAATTCTGTTTTGCCTCACCCGGCGTACCGCTTCTACCGGAATCCAAGGCGTATTGCATCCCCTCGTGTAAACCCGGTCTTTCGGCCCATCAGGTCGCCATTCACCTCATGCAGCGCATTCATACCGATTTCACGTTCGATTCTGCTGCGACTACCGTTTCAACGCCCGTGAAAGAAGTCCTGAAAAATCGGCGAGGTGTTTGCCAAGATTTTGCGCATTTAATGATCAGTTGTCTCCGCAGTGTCGGAATACCTGCACGTTATATTAGTGGCTATATCCAAACCACTCCACCACCCGGGCGGGCACGGCTTGAAGGAGCGGATGCGTCTCATGCTTGGATCGGAGTTTACTGTCCTGTTAATGGCTGGTTGGATCTGGATCCGACCAATAATAAAATGGCCGATGAACAGTTTATCACTGTGGCCTGGGGTCGCGATTATCAGGATGTCAGTCCGGTTACCGGGGTCATGTTCGGCGGCGGGAAACATCAGGTGCGAGCGGAAGTGGATATGATTCCAGAAACAGAACTGCAGCAGGCCCAGCAACAGCAGCAATAAACGAATCCCTCTCGATAAGGGATTCTGTTGCTGGTTATGCTTGCCGCAACATGTTTAAATCACGCTCTTAGAAGAGATAGGATTCATAGACAACAAAGGAAACTCGGAATGAGAAGCAGCATATCACGAAGTATAATCGCAACGATCGTTTTGACACTCAGCGCACAGGCACAGTTAGAATGGGAGAACGAGGAGTCACTGGAAGCCTACCAGAATCGTATTGAATGGTTTGCGAATGCGAATTACGGCATGTTTATTCATTTTGGTCTCTACTCCTGTCTTGGAGGCGAGTGGAAAGGTGAACAGATGGAGTGGTATGCGGAGTGGATTCAGGCTACTGCCGACATACCGCGCGAAGAATATGCTGACATTATCCATCGCTTTAATCCGGTTGGATTTGATGCCGAATTGATTGCTCGCGCGGCAAAAGAGGCGGGCATGACGTATCTGGTCATCACAGCGAAGCATCACGAGGGCTTTTGCTTGTGGGATAGTGCATACACCGAATTTGATATGGCGAACAGTGCGCTGAGCGGACGAGATTTTCTGGATGAGTTGAGTAAAGCCTGTCGTGCGCAGGGAATTAAATTTTGTCTCTATTACAGCATCATAGACTGGAATCATCCCTCACAGGAGTCCAATACGGAGGGCGATAAGGCGTTTTCACGCTGGGGGCAGACCGTTATGCGGGAGGGTAGGAAACAGGAGTATATTGATTATCAGACGAACCAGATTCTAGAACTCATTCGAACGTATGAACCGGCGATGCTTTGGTTTGATGGGGATTGGGTGAATTGGTGGACGATGGAAGATGGTATTGCGTTATACAACATCATCCGCAAAACAGACCCGGATATTATTGTTAACAATCGGGTGGCTAAACGAAAAACGTTCGAACTGGACTTTGTGACACAGGAACAGAAGCATTTTGATGCCGCATTCCCCAGCCATTGGGAAGGGTGCTATACGATGAATAAATCATGGGGATATAAAAAACATGATCATGAGTGGAAAGATGCCGAAACGGTCTATCAAAAGCTTAAGGATATTAACGAAAAGGGTGGGAATCTATTGCTCAATGTCGGACCCGATGGAAACGGTGAAGTTCAGGCGGAGGCGTATGCTATCTTGAAGGCCACGGCCACACTTCTTGAGGCAGCACCGATTAAGAAAAAAATCCCCATCATTCAGAAGATGCCGGGGATTAAAGAGTGATAATGAAAGTGAAAGGATTTGGTTCCTGTGGGGATTAACCTGTCTAGTTGGATCAATTGTGTTATAGGTTAAGAAATTAATGGAGATTAGATATGAATAAGATTCCTGTTTTTAGCGGTGTTATTTTAGCGTTGGTTGTTTTTTTAGGTTCTCTATCTTTCGTGGTGGTGGACGCTGGGTATGTGGGCGTTGTGAAACGATTGGGCGCGGTGCAACCAACTTTTTTGTCGGAAGGGTTTCATCTGAAAACACCGATTATCGACTCGGTGGAAAAATTTGATATTCGATTAAGCAAGTTTGAATCGCAAGCGGGAGCCTCGTCGAAGGACTTGCAGGTGGTACAGACGAGTATTGCCGTCCAATATTCAATGACACCCGAGTTGATGCCGCGCACCCTGCAAAAAGTGGGCACGCGGGCGGTGGCAGAGCGGACGCTGATTGCCCCTTCCATCATGGAGTCGGTTAAGGCGATCACCGCACTGTATACGGCGGAAGAGTTGATCACCAAGCGGGATGCCGTCAAAACCGAGATCCAGAACAAGATCAACAGCTTTTTGGATGAGACATTGGAAGAGAAGGAGCTAATGGGGCTTTTGAAAATTGCTAACGTGGCTATTACCGATTTTGACTTTTCATCTGAATTTAATCGGGCGATTGAAGAGAAAGTTCGTGCAGAACAGGAAGCCCTGAAGGCGAAAAATGAAAAGCTGCGTGCGGTGACACAAGCGGAAGCAAAAGCGGAAGAGCAGAAGTTGATTGCCGATGCCGCTGCCTATGAAATTGAAGTGCAGTCGGTTGCGCGTGCAGAAGCCATCAAGCGCGAGTCGGAAGCATTATCTGGAAATCCTCAGCTCATTCAGCTGCGTATTGCAGAGAAATGGGATGGGCAACTCCCTCGCTTTTCGGGCGGCGAAACGATTCCGCTGCTTTCAATAGACAGCCTAACATCGGAGTAGCTCTTCTTTATGATGTAGTACAACTGTACTAGTATATAT
>NZGU01000016.1 GCA_002691095.1 Kiritimatiellaceae bacterium
ACACCACTTCCTGCTCTCATAAAATCTCTACGGTTCCCATTCATATTTAATCACCCTAATCCGATGCATGCGCTTCTACAATGACACGATACTGTCATCACACTTACACAGCAGTGAACACCTTTTCCAGCAGTGCTTTTGTTTTCAGAATTCCTTCCTTCGGTTCCAGCCCGCCGCCTTCCCACTCCACGCCCACATAACCGGCATACTCCGATGCCGCCACAATCTGCATCATCCGAAGATAGTCCGTTTCGGTTTCGTTACCCTCAACATCAAACGCAGCACTCTTCGCACTCACACCCCGCGCGAACGGCATCAATTCCTCCACTCCTTTATAGCGGTCATACCACTCTTCCGGGTCCTTGCTGATGCGGAAATTTCCAAAGTCCGGCAAGGTTCCAACATTAGGAAGATCGACCTGTTGCATGACGCCTGCGAGCCACTGACCATTACTAGACAACCCACCATGGTTCTCCACGATGATGCTGATCTCATAGGGCGCCGCATACTCACACAGCAACCGCAAGCCTTCAGCCGCCAGCTGCTGCTGCTCTTCAAAACTTCCCGCACTCCGCGCATTCACCCGAATCGCATGACAACCAAGCTGCGCCGCCGCATGAATCCACGGTTTATGCAATTCCAACATTTTCTCCCGCTGCTTTTTGTTTGGCGCTCCCACCATCCCGCATCGGTCACACATGATCAACACACTCTCAGCTCCGGCATCATCTGCCCGCTGTTTCAACCGGTCAAAATATGCCTCCTCCCCGGCATGCGTATAATAAAAGGTATTCACATATTCCAACCCACGTATGCCGCATTCATTCACCGCGTAGCCAGCAAAATCGAGGGGATCCACAGGGCCTTTAAAGACCGCAGCATCGGTCGTCATCTTACTCGCTGTCTTCCAAAAATCCGGCAAACTTCCATCAATTCCCAGATGTAACTCCCGTACCGACCACTGCGCCAAAGAGATCTTAAATCGCTTCGGGGGCATAAAACTGCCGGCCATAGCCGTGCCGAGTGTAGCTAGTGTTCCTGCAATCAAAAAGTTCTCACGATTCATACCTTCTCCTTGGGTTAAACGCTAGTGGTCGATTCATATGACTATGCGAAAAACAGCCCGAATTCGGCAATGACATTATCATGTCCTTTCAGAACCAAAGCAGCGCGATCGTAACCGCTTCTTATCTAATCAAGCCAAACCAGCACTTGTCTCTCGTATCGACCTAAAAGATTTCTACGCAAGTGGGCAATAGAACCAGATAATTGTACATCAATAAAGACTCGTATTTTCGATCAGAATGAATGAAATTTTGTCTCTTAGTTAATCGAGGATATTTTAAATATGTTTCCACCATCACTATGTGAACAGCTCGGGCAATCCGGGGTCGTGGCGGGGTTTGCCATCGAAACGACCGCACATGCCGCCCCGCTAGCCAAAGCCCTACACGACGGTGGGATTCAAACCATTGAATTGATGCTCCGTACTGAAGCCGGTCTGGAGGCCGTGCGCTCCATTGCCCGTGATGTGCCGGACATACTACTCGGAGTCGGCACCATTCTCACGCCCGAACAAGCTCGGCAGGTCAAAGATGCGGGGGCTGACTTCGGCGTATCCCCCGGACTCAACCCTTCGGTTATTCAAGCGGCGCAAGAGGCTGAACTACCTTTTGCTCCCGGCATCTGTACGCCCTCCGAACTCGAGCAGGCCATTGAACTGGGCTGCCGCCTCGTCAAATTCTTTCCGGCCGAACCGAGCGGAGGTCTGGCCTACCTCAAAAGCATGGCCGCACCCTATCGCCATCTAAACATCCAATATTTTCCACTGGGCGGCATCAACGAACAGAACATGCACGCCTACTTAAACGAATCCAATGTGCCTACCGTGGGAGGCTCTTGGATTGTTAAAAAAGAGCTTGTTGAACAGGAAGATTGGCCCGCTATTACCGCACGCGCCAAAAACGTTATCGAACACCTAAAACTGGGAGCAGACGCATGAACACAGCCGTTGTAACGTTTGGAGAAATAATGGGGCGTATGGCGACACCCGATCACCTTCGCCTAAGACAAGCCCGCTCAATTGACATCACCTATGCCGGCGCCGAAGCCAGTGTCGCGGCCTCTATCTGCAACTATGGTGGCACCGCCCGTTATGTTACCGCCCTGCCCCATCACGCACTTGCCGAAGCCGCTATCGACAGTGTACGCGCCGTGGGGATCGACACGCAATTCATCATCCGCACCGATCACGGGCGACTAGGCCTCTATTTTCTGGAAACCGGAGCCAACCAACGCCCCAGCAAAGTCGTCTATGACCGCGCCGACTCTGCCGTATCGCAGACACCCGCCGATGCCTACAACTGGGAAGCTATTTTTGACGGCGCCCAATGGCTGCACCTAAGCGGCATCACGCCCGCGCTCTCCCAAAATGCCGCCGATGCCACACGGGTGGCGGCTCAAAAAGCAAAAGCAGCCGGTTGCACTGTCTCCATCGACTTAAACTACCGCAATAAACTCTGGAACTGGGACTCCCACCAGAAAAGACGCGCACTGGCGCAAAACACGATGCGCGATATTCTTCCCTTCGTCGATGTCGTCATTGCCAACGAAGAAGATTGCCACGACGTTCTCGGCATTCAAGCCGGCGAAACAGATGTTCAGACCGGCGAACTCGATACTGCTCGCTACCCCGATGTTGCCCGCCAAGTGGCCGCCCAGTTTCCCAATGTAACCCATGTCGCCATCACCCTGCGCGAAAGTTATTCCGCCAACCACAACCATTGGGGGGCGATGCTCTACGATGTCGCCACCGACACACCTCACTTCGCTCCGCTCGACGCTGAGGGAAATTATCACGCCTATCCCATCAACAACATTGTCGACCGCGTTGGCGGCGGCGACTCCTTTGCCGGGGGACTCATCTTTTCGCTTATCACCCCCGAACTGGCTGCGCCCGAGACCGCCATTCGCTATGCCGTTGCCGCCTCCTGCCTCAAGCACTCCATTAAAGGAGACTTTAATTTCTCCACCCGTGCGGAAGTGGAAGCTCTTATGGGCGGCAGCACCTCTGGCCGTGTAGTTCGATAGTTGCCGGAAGAGACGACATGACGTGGGAACAATAGGACGCAACCACAATGCCTCCGTCACTTCGATTGTTTACGCATAGACCCTTTTATTCACTTAGATGAATACGGTGACGTATGAATAGTTTCTCCTGCTCCTTATCCCGATTTCGACCGCGNGCCTCGTTCGGGCGAGCGNGAAAAACCGTGGTTCACGCTCGAAATCGGAACCGTTGACTTGAATATAGGCGAAACCTGCCTGATTNTCTCGGNAACTGAAATGCCGGGCGCACAGGTCATGGANGTTCGCGAAGTGATATTGGAAAGGATAAAGGAGAGTAAATGATGAAAAAACTATGGACGCTATCGCTTCTATTCACCTTGTGCTCCTCGCTGGTATGTGCCCAACAAAAAATAGTCGGCAACAAAGCGTTTATCCATCTGGAGCAGCAAGACGGTATCTGGACGATGGTCAACGGCGATGGAGAGTCCTTCATTCCCTTGGGTATGAACCATGTGGGGCCGACGACCCGCTTTGCGCCGTATAACCGCGACTACTGGGCATCAGAAATCGGCGGTGGAATCCTGAAAAATGGCCGCGTTGACTTTAGATCTGATGGCGCGAAAACTTGGCTAAAAATCGTCGCAAAGGACCATAAGGATTTTGGCTTCAACACGCTCGCCTTCCACCACCCGCATTTTCTGCCGACCGAATACTGCAACGAACTCGAACTCTACTATTTTGGCAAGCTGCGCATGAGCAACGTGCATGCCAAACGGGCCAAGCAGTTTCCCCCGAAACAATTCCCGGATGTGTTTGATCCCGCGTGGCATGAACAGCTGGACGGATTCGTCAAACGCTACACATCCAAACATCGGAACTCAAAATACCTGCTGGGCTATAGCTATGACGATCTGCCGGCCTATACGATTAACAATCTGGAAAAGCGCATCAACGGTTTCGAGCATCATCCGTGGATCATGGATATTCTGGCCCGGCCCGGTAAAACCGCTGGCAAAGACGTTTGGGTCGACATACTGAAAGGTCAGTATACCTCTGCGGCCAAAGCTGGCGATATGTACNGTTTAGCGGTTTCCTCCTGGGACGACTTTTACGGTATAAGCGAATACGGTATGCCGAAAGATGAAAAGCAGGGCTTTGCCGATCAGGCCCTGATGAACCAAAAGATTGTCGAGGCCTACCTGAAAGGCATGCACGATGCCATCCGAAAGCACGACCCCAACCACCTGATTCTTGGCGATAAAATCCAGAATGCACGCATGCAGCCGGATTGGGTGTGGGAAACGGTGAAAGATTATGTCGATGTGATCCTGATCCAAGACTATGACTTTTTCACCCCCGCCCACGAAAAGAAGCTGCGTCACATTCATGAAGTCACTGGAAAGCCCATTATCAACGGCGACCACTCCTACGGTGCGCTACGCCCCTGCATGACCACGGTAAAAGGCGTCAACGTTCCGACGATGGAAGACAAGGGAAAGCAGTATGCGGTCTATCTGAAGGGCATCATGAACCTACCCTTTATGCTGGGCTGGCAGACCTGCGGCTATCTCGAAACCTGCGCCGGCACAAGCGATGCCACTGGGAAATGCCAAACCGGCTATTTTGATCCGAAAGGCAAGCCGATTCTGGAGGCCCTCATCCATGCCCAGGCCGCCAACGAACAGGCATTAAAGTGGCATCAACAAGCCGGAAAGCTGAATGATGTCTATTCATCCCTGAAGCGAATGCCGCCGAAGAAAAAATGAGCACGTAATTTAAACGATGCAGATTTCGTCTTATTAAGCTACGGAACAGCCTGCTGACAAGATCGCGTTATTGTGGCTCTTTGCCAATATCACCTATATAAACGATTCGGAACTGCATACAACATGGCAGGCAGTCCGTGATGTCTAGGGAAACAAATAAAAGGCGATTAATGGGAATCAATAGAACTATCCTCATGACGGTGTCGGCCATAGCCGCAGAAGCGTTACCCGCATCCTTTACGCCCGATATGGCTGGACTGCGCGGCTCCGTTCTGAGCACTATATTACCAGGAATAGGGAGTGTCAGGATTCAAAAGACAAGGNCGGTTCAAAGCAATTCGGACTACTTGAGTATCGTGGAGGAAAAGGTCACGTGATTTTCGGTGGCGCAAAGAAACAGTGTCTTGCCAATGCGGACACCTGAAAAGGTATACCTCACAAGAAGTGGCATGTACGGTAGATGATAGGTTTAACATGAATAGGCATCATATTTTGGAGGGAAAATGAATAGGTTAGTAATAGCTGGNTTAGCTGCANTATTTTTACTGGGAGGAACCATGGCCCATGCTCAGCGGCCAGCCCAGACCGACAGGGGTGAAAGAAGACCCATGAGGCCTTCTCAAACTGAAACGAATCAATCGCCAGCAGCGGAGATGAATGCGCTCTCTTCGCAGAGTGGAAACCAAGAAAACTACGACGAAATTATGGGTAGTTTTTCCGAATTAGCCACCCGTTTTTCCGAACAAGACGAAAGCAAACTGGAGCTGTTTGTCTATGAATGCAAACACATCAGCGCTCAGGCATTTGAGCAGACGATGGAGCCGTTCCTATCTGTAAACGGAGAAATTGCTGACTGCGATGATTCTGATTTGGTGGTGATTACCGACGATAGCAACCGTCTCCCCCAGCTCAGACAAATTGCGGAAGCGATCGATCGCCCCGTACGGCAGGTACTCGTCAGCGCCAGTGTCGTGGAGTTCCAGATCACCGATGGCTTTGAAAAAGATGTTAGCTTGCAGTACAATCAATTCGCGCAAATGGGAGCCTTGTCGTCAGCTGGCGGAAGCGTTGAGGGTGTTTCAGATGCCATGGAAAATGTCGGAGACCGGGTGTTGGAAGCCATTTTACCGAGTGGTGGAAATCCAGCATCACTAACGGGAAACTCATCGGCCATGTATTACGACCCCGCCGAGCAGATGCTGGTTTCAGGGTTTATCACCTTCCTCGAACAGAACGGAACTGCGCAGATTCTTTCCTCGCCATCACTGGTGATGCGGCGCGGCCATACGGGCAATATTCTCTCTGGTGAAGACATCCCGATTACCGAATCAAATGTCGGGTCCGGTGGCACCAGCTTTTCGGTTGAATATAAGTCGGTTGGAATCAAACTGCAGGTGACGCCCGAATCCATCTTCGAAGACCGCGTGGTGTTAGAAGTGGCTCCGGAAGTATCCAATATCATCCGCTACGAAGAGTCCGGCGCAGGTCGCAACCCGGTGGTCGCCATCCGAAATGCGAACACGATGCTGGAAATAAACGACGGTCATATGGTTTCCATCGGCGGCTTATTGCGTGAGTCAGAGATTGAGAATATTAGCCGAGTTCCGCTGCTGGGCAACCTGCCGTTGGTAGGCTCGCTCTTTCGCGCTACTTCGAGCGAAAAAATCCGATCTCAGCTCGTGATTTTTCTGAGTGTCAATGTGGTCGATCCCGCTGCCCTCTCCACCGAAACCGTACCCCGCGATATTCCGCGAGAACTACGCGACCAAGTGGAGGAATCCAAAACAACCTTTCCGCCGGAAAAGAGCAACCCTTTCACCGGTTTGAAAAACCTCTTCCGGTAAGCATGATGAAAAGAGCATTCCGACATATCGCAATCAGTCTGGGCGCACTGCTTCTGCTGCCTTCCTGCGGAAACCGCATGGATGACGATCAGCAGATTGACCATATCTACGAAGTGACCCGCGGTAATTTCAATATCGTTATATCCGCTACCGGAACACTCGATGCCATCAAGCGCTACGACATNAAAGCCCCTCGTATTTCTAAAAAGGGTCTAAAGATTATCGAAGCGATCGAAGACCAAACCCCGCTGAAGAAAGGCGATCTGATTATTGCCTGCTCGGACGAAGATTATCTCGATGAGCTTGAATCCCAGGAAATCAAGGTCGATGAAGCACAAAAGAGCCTCATGATCCTTGAGCAGGACTTTCAGATGAAGACGGCGGACAGCGTTAGTCAGATCAAAAGCGCCACCGATGAGAAACGGGAATGTGTGGAAGAGCTTGCCAAATATCGGAATGAAGATGCTCCGCTGGAGAAAAGAAACCTGCAACAGGCGATTGAGGATGCCCGTCGCGACGTGACGGAAGAGGAAGAAAATCTNTCTGCGCTAAAAGAGAAAAAGTTGTCCACATCCATGGGCGATTATGATGCCCTTTCCGCTATTGAAGATCGCATCGACACCTCCAAAGATAAGATTGCAACGCTTGAGGCTGCGCTGGACAAAGCAGAATATAAACAGCGGATTTTCAAGCAATACACCTATCCCCAGAAATTGCGCACGCTTGAGCAAGCGCTGGTGAAGGCTGAAATGAGTCTCCAGAAACAGCTGGTCAATGCCACCTCCCAGCGAATTCAGTTCCAAGGCAAAATCGAAGCGCAAGAGCGGGTGATAAAATCCTACCGCAAGCAGTTTGTGGAACTGAAAGAAAACATTGCCATGCTACGGATTACCGCTCCAGTTGATGGGGTGATTACCTACGGCAATCCAGATCCCCGCCGACGGCACCGAGAACAAAAGGACATAACGGTGGGCACCTCCCTCAGCCCCTCCGAGCTGATCGGTACTATTCCCGACCTCAGCCGCCTAGTGGTCAACCTGAATATCCCAGAGGCCTCGCGCTCGAAAGTAGATGTCGGCATGCGGGCAGAAATGCGCATCAAGGCACTGCCCAACCTTCGCCTCTCTGGCGAGGTCCTAAAAATTGCGGATATGGCTTCAAATCTAAACTTCTGGGACCGCACCAGCCCAAAGATTTACTCGACGGTCGTTTCGATCGACGACAACCACGAGGAGCTGCGTACGGGCATGACGGTGGAGCTCGATATGATTTCCGCAGAGGTACAAGACGTTGTTTTTGTTCCGGTTGAAACGCTCTACACCAAAGAAGGCAAGGTCTACTGCCGGGTTCGCGTAGCCCTGCGACCAGAAGAACGCGAAGTTAGAACCGGCCGCAGTTCCAAAAGTTTCGTCGAAATCCTCGACGGACTTGAAGCGGGTGAGAACGTTTACCTGAGTCGGGAGGAGCTGTGATCACGCGAACGATTTCGCTCTTGGCAGGAGGCATCGTCTCTTGAGTCTGATTCAGCTAAAAGGAATCAGCAGGGTTTACGGTGAGGGGGCAACCGCTGTTCACGCTTTACGACCGACCGATCTTTCCATTGAAGAAGGCACCTTTGCTGCGGTGTTCGGCGCATCGGGATCTGGNAANTCGACCATGCTCAATATGCTCGGGCTACTGGACCAGCCCACCGCCGGCGACTATTTCCTAGACGGTCGTAATGTCGCCCATCTTTCGGATGACGAGCGTTCCGAAATCCGTTGTCGCAAGGTGGGCATCATCTTCCAATCCTTCAACCTGTTTCCACATTTCTCGATTCTCGAAAATGTCTGCATGCCAATGCGCTTTGCCAGCATAGAACGCAGTTCCATGAAAGACCGCGCCGCCTGGTTGCTCGAACGAGTCGGACTCGGTGACCGCCTCGGGCACAGTCCCTCGCAGCTCTCCGGTGGCCAGTGCCAACGTGTGGCCATTGCTCGCTCCCTAGCCAATGACCCTGCTGTGATTCTCGGGGACGAACCAACCGGCAACTTGGACGAAAAAACCGGCGAGGAAATTCTGGCGATCTTCCATGAGCTGGTTGCAGAAGGCCGCACCATTGTCATGGTCACCCACAACCCGGAATATGAAAAAGAGGTGCAGCGAGTCATTGAACTGCACGACGGAAATGTGGTGCGCCAATGAGTTTGAAATACAATATTGAATCGACTTGGTTGAGTTTAAAGCACCATGCATTCCGCTCGCTACTGGCTATGCTCGGCGTTGTCCTCGGAGTGGCCGCAGTGGTGGGTATGCTCTCCGTCAGCGAAGGCGCTCGGCAGGCATCCATTCAGCGAATCGAACAGCAGGGTGTCGACAATATCATCCTCCACTCCGAAAAGCCGACCGTTAACGCCTCTGGCGGTGAAAACATCTTTTTCTACGGCATCTCCGGCGGNGATATCACCCATTTCCAGACGGTGCTCGAAAACGTGCGTAGTGTGGTACCGATCGTTCAGTTGCGCCAGACCGTCTATGCCGCGGGCAAAGCGTCGGATATTATTCTGGTGGGCACGACACCCGAGTTTCTAGAAATTTCTCGCTCTCGAAATGCGGATTCGCGCGGACGATGGCTGACCGATTCCGACACCTATCTCGCTGAAATGTTCTGTTCGATTGGAGTGGACGCAGCGCGGCAAATGTTCGGTCTGGACGACCCGCTCGGTAAAACCGTTAATATTTACGGTGCCACCTTCAAAGTAATCGGCCTGCTCGAAAATCCTCTNCGCTCCAAACTGGCTGGCAAGCACGATATCAACAACATGATCTTTGTCGACTACAACACGCTGATGTCGATTTTTAACAAGGACTATCAAGCCGTTGAAGCCGACTTTGTCTATGTGCGCGTGGATGACCTGAACTATCTCGAAAACACGGCAGATCGTATCCGCACCTATCTCGAAGAGACACACGAGATCACCGATTACACCATCAGCNTCCCCTATGAACTGCTGCTTACNGAAAAAGCGACCCAGCGNGTCTTTACCGTCGTCATGGGTTCGATCGCTGCCATTTCTCTGCTGGTCGGAGGCATTGGNATTATGAACATCATGCTGGCGAATATTTATGAGCGCACCAAAGAGATCGGCACCCTGCGGGCACTCGGAGCGCCGCGCCGCACCATTCTGATTCAGTTCCTGTTTGAGGCCATTACCNTGACCGGACTCGGTGGCATCCTCGGTGTCGNTATCGGCNTTCTTATTGCGGCACTCATCAAACATACGGCTGACATGCCTACCATNGTGACCCCTCTGAGTGTGACGGTAGCTCTAACAGTTTCCGTGCTTACCGGCGTTGTCTTTGGCACCCATCCCGCCTGGAAAGCCGCTAGTCTGAGCCCGATTGAAGCACTCAGGCGATAGCTCTTAAAGGAGTATAGAATGAGACGGCATGGACATAGACGGTCAAGCGCGGGACGGCAGCCCGGATGTCGGAGCCGATGAGGTTTCCCGCAAGCCCATCCTCAACCGGCCGCTCACTAAGGCGGATGTCGGTCCGTTTGCAAAGAACGCCCCCTCTCCTTACATAGGCTATTTCAGCCGGTTTAGAAAAAAGACCGTCACGGAGATGGCATCCTCGACGCCTCCGCATCACACCCCCTGCCTTGTAAAGTATTCTGCTTGCCACAACAAAACTACATGGATAATTTATTTTATAAAGAAAACCGAAGAGATATGAATATTGAAGACAAGCGATATTAACTGAAAACCCATTCAATATCCGGATATCAGGCAAAACTGCCAGCCAATAATATGTTGGACAGGAGAACAATAATGAAAATAAAATTTCGAGGGTGGAAACGCGAAGTATACCCTCACAACCATGTCGCCTGTCCTGTAGAATTAAAAAAGTCCCTCTTTTCTCAAGGCAAATCAGGAGAACCTATCAAATGGGCATCTGCGAGCAAAGCATTTGCAAAAATCGACTCCCTATCACTAACCGGTGACTTTCTTCTTGAAATGGAGTTTTCAGCTGATGAGCTAAGAAGCTGGCTGTCACAATACGTTCAAGAAAAACCAGAAGCGGCGATCAGGCTTTTGTCCGAAATGAAGAGTGAGGCTATTATCAATCTAACACAGAAGATCCAATCTGAATTGGATGTAGAAAGTGATGAGTAAATTTGTCCAACCAGATCCTTGACACTACGTTGGACAACGCCCGTTTTGAAGGCATCGTTTAATTCCCAAGCGGGTCAGGATTAACGTTCGATTGCAGAAAAACGAACAAGGCACGGCAGGTCACCCGTAACGTTGGCAGAACATAAAACAAAGAACGTCCCTCTCCTTACATAGGCTATTTCAGCCGGTTTAGAAAAAAGANCGTCGCGGAGATGGACATCCTGAACGCTGCAGGGCACGCACCCTTGATTAGCTACGGTTTCTGCTGCGGGGACAATATTATGTCATTGGGTACTTGTCTTGATTCCAGTAGATTGTCCATTTATGGATAATCCAANAGTAAGANGGTTAGAGTGAAACCGCAAGGCATCTAAGTCTTTTAGAAAATGGTCGGGGTGACTGGATTCGAACCAGCGACTTCTTCGTCCCGAACGAAGCGCTCTACCAGGCTGAGCCACACCCCGACCTTAAAAGGGCCTAAAAAAATGGATGATTCACCCCCGCTTGGCAAGTGACAAAAACTGATATATTCACCCAACGGATACCCCTTTAAACGGCTCGCAACCATGCTGTGATGTCTCCATATCAGCANGAACCCACCGATAAAAATACAGCGAGTTCAACAGACATGAATTGGTCGGAGTGACAAGATTTGAACTTGCGACCTCTACCACCCCAAGGTAGCGCTCTAGCCAGACTGAGCTACACCCCGACCCTGAAAAAATCGAAACAGGCGCAGAACCTAGCACGCTCCACTGCCCCCGTCAACGCAACCTACACCAAAAAGAAAACGCCTTTTGCTTTTCAACCTGCCGCACTCAGCTATGATGCGCATTCATGACATCAATTCCCCCTATACCCGCATCAGAACAAGAAAAATACTCCTCTGCGATCTCCCTCTCCGACATGGAAATTTTCATCTTCCCCGAACTGCTCTACAGCCTCGTCTACGCCAACCTCATCTCACCCCGCATCTGGGCATGGAAAGAGGATCCTTGGTTCGCCAAACTCGACACCATGAAACCCTACAAACGCATTCAACGCCTCAAACAGTTCATTATCGATCACTACGAATTTAACCTCGATCTCGACACATGGGGCCTCACTACCAAAGAGGAAGAACTCAAACGCTTCGCCCCCTTCATCGATGAAGAGACGCTGAGCAGATCTAACGCCCTCTTCGGATACGAAGGTGACAAACACTACTTCACCCTCGATATCCGCAAACACTTCGGACTCGATAAATATACCTCCAACACCATCCCCTACTGGAAAACAGAAACCGTCGAAGCCATGGACGCTTTTCAATACAAAGAGAACTACCGCGTCGGCGCCGGCGAATGCGTCTCACTCTCCACGCTCTATGCCGCCGCCCTTTACATCATCTGCGACATCCCTCTTGAAGACATTTTCCTGATTGCCACCCCTCTCCACTCACAAAACTTCATCCTCGTTAACGACGGCGTGCTCACCAACAACCGCCGCTTGGTCACCAAAAATATGTGGTTTAACGGAACCGACCTAACCGGCAAAGCCCAACGTGCCCTTCGAAAGGAAGATGTCACCATCGTCGCCAACAATCTCGGCCACATTCACACCTTCTACCCCGATGCCACCCTTCCGCCTGAACAATTC
>NZGU01000017.1 GCA_002691095.1 Kiritimatiellaceae bacterium
GATCAACAAAAAACACCGACATCCTGCTGACCGCACCCACGCACTCGACTCCCGGTTTTTTAGCCATACGCATCGATTACACTAGGCAGCATATCAAGCCCAGCTATACATATTGATATAAGTATACTTACCCTTTTTTTAAAACAGCAAGGGAATCCTCTGAACAACACTAAAGGTTAAAAGATAGGACTGACACCTTTTCTTATAGCCTTCCAACGTAGAACTTCGCAATAGACTCGATGGGACTATCATTGATATTCGAAGATCAGATCGAAGGTAATGCGTCCTTGAATTCAATGCGGATTGGATAAGCAAATCCATAAGCTGGCTGTTCAGGCAAACTGACTTCCATTCCATCCCGGGTATGCTTCCAGTGAAGCTCCTGCTTAACACCGATCAATTTCACGGATTTCACGTCATCCATATCCACAGAACCCAGGGTCTTGATGTACGCCTTTTCCCCTGGCCATTCCAGTAGTGTCGCATAGAGCACGGTATTCGCCTTATTCCGGGTAAACCGGATGTCTTTAGTCGTGGCGACATACGTTTTATAACCTACATCATTAGGCTTGCCCCACTCTTCCCCTACTTCCCCGAAGACTTCATATGGACGGGTACCATAGACCGCTTCGCCGCAAACTTCCAGCCAGGCCCCCAGTTCCCGCATCATCTTTTTCTGATCTTCCGGGAAGGTGCCGTCCGGTTTCGGAGCAAATGACAGCATCAGCACCCCACGCTTGCTGATGATATCCATAAACTGATCAATGATAGTATTGGTCGGCTTGATGGCGACGCCCGGTACATAGCCCCAGTTATGGTCGTCATAAACACAGTCATCTGTCTGCCACACCCGGTCAGCAAGATGGTCCATACCACCGCGTTCAAAATCGCGCACCGCCGATCCTGGTTTGAATACCTTCTTATGATTGATCACCACGCCTGGGGAACCATACGCTCCTTTTCCCCATTCGATGCCCCGATTATAATAATGGGCACCGAATTCCCGGTTGCGGGAATCGAACTCCGGCGGCTTGTGACCCCAGTCAAAATAATAGAGATCCGGTTGGTACATATCCGCAAGCTCTATGGTCCGCTCAATCCATCGATCGAGATCGCGCTCGCTCGGCTTAATCAGATAACGGGTGCGGCCAAACCACTTCCAGCGATCTTTGCCATACTGCTCGTCATCTGCAACTGTGAGTTTATCAAGTCCCTCCGGTATAATCGGATTACCATATAAATCTTCGTAGGCCGGATCTCTAGCGTCGTACCCGTTAATATGGTTCCACTGGAAAAAGCAGTAGTTCCAGGCTGTGTGGTTTGAAACCCCGAATTTGAGTCCCTTTTTCCGAACCGCTTTTTCCACCTCCCCAACCAGATCGCGCTTGGGTCCCATATTGACCGAGTTCCATTTTGAAAGCTTGGTATCCCAAAGACAGAAGTTGTCATGGTGCGCCCCCATCATCGTAAAAAACCTAGCACCGCCTTCCACACAAAGGTCCGCCCATTCATCGGCATTAAAGTTCTCTGCTTTGAACATAGGAATAAAATCCTTATAGCCGAACTCTCCGGGATCGCCATAGGTTTCAATATGATGCCGATGCGTTGCCAGAGCCTGGTCGTGCCGGGTGCTTTGTCCTTTTTTACAATACATCCAGCGCCCATACCATTCACCGGCATGATCGCCCATAAATGCCGGCACCGAATAGACACCCCAGTGAATCCAGAACCCCAGCTTGGCATCTTCATACCATTCCGGAGCTTCATAGTTCACCAGCGAATCCCATTCCGGCTCATATTTCTTTTCCGCCGTTGCAGCCAACACTGGCAACAAAGCTATAATCGGCCATATATGTTTTTTCACCATCGTTACTCTCCATCAGAAATCTTTGCATAACCGAATGACCTGGGGAAAGGTGTCAGTTGGAAAGGTGTCAGGGGAAAGGTGTCAGTCCTATCTTTTAACCTTCTTCCTTAGTTCCAACAATACCCCGCTCTCCGCATCCTCCACTTGCTTCACAAAATACGACAACTTCGATACGCGCCCCATATGCAACTGCTCACTAATCCACATGATTGATTCCAACAGTATTGAACGGTGTTGTAATGGGTTATACCGACACCAGTCATTGACTCCTTCTGTGTAGAGATTTCACGGACTCTTCTTCTCGTTAGTAAATTGGTATTTCGCAATTCCAATATAGAAGTATTTTTTACGACTAAACCACCCAGTACTCACTCTACCAATGCCACAGTTTAGTATCTGCTGTTTTTTCATACAGTGCTCAAAGCCAAACCCCTCGACATACATGTGAAGATATTCTTGGTATTCCTTATGCGACGAAAATGTAACCGTTGATTCGTTATACTTTACGCCATAAATATCCTTAATAGGACCTTGCTCAAATTTGGTCTCAGCAAAAACCCCGGCACGTTCCACAGCTTTCAACAAGCTGAATTCCCTTGCTTCTCCATTCCAAACAAGTCGGCGTTTCGTTGGAGCCATGTATTCGATGGAAACCGGACCGATTTCGCTTTCTATAGTAATGCTTTGGTTAGGCTTGATTACCGCTCTTTGATTAGTGATGTCAGCAAAAGGGTTTTGCGTAATATAACAGCCATATAAGCAGTGAAATATTCCGAATAAAATTAACAGCTTAAAAAAAACCACTTTTCATAAAAACCCACTTTATAAATTAATTCCAACGAAATGAAAAGGAGCGGCTAATGATATCCCAACTCCTGTCATAAGCGATGGAATAATTGGAGCAGCATTGCGCCACGGTATAATCGCTAAAGCAGAATCCACCGTTAACATAGAATCATACAGTGCTCGTTTTGGTCCAAAATCAGTTGAGGCAAATCTCTTATCGTGGCTTGCTCCTCCTCCGAAACCCCAGCCACCATTCAAATTATTCATAGGTTTTTTAGTCCCGACTTGATGAGATAATAATTCTTTTTGTCCTGCATCTCCACCGTTGACTCTCATTCCGCCGATATGATTAAACTCTTTCCATTTCCAAGGTCGCCAATCCATTGTTCTCAGCTCTGCAGGTGTGCCGAATACAGTGTCTCTTAAAAAGTTACCGACTCGTTTGACACCGTTGAAGATGTTGGAGCGGAAGGTGGAATCGGTGATGAGAATGGTGAGTAGTTGTGTTTTCATGTGCTTCTCCTGTGTTGAGTACGTTGTGCGTTTTGGGGCAGTTTAAACTTGGATAATAATTTTTTAAATTTATTATTTTTNTTTACTAATTAATATATTTTTTATNNATTTAACTTTTTTGNTGNATGGGGGTTTGTGGGGCGTGTGGGTGGGTTGATGGTGGGGGTTTTGGATTGATTTACTGGGGGAAGAGATCATTATGTTTTTTATGGTTGAGCAGGGTAGTGGATGATGAGTGGTGTGAATCAAATTAGTATTGTGGGGTTGGGGCTGATGGGGGCGTCGTTGGCGGCGGCGTTGCGGGGTTCGGGTTATCGGGGTTTGATTACGGGGTGTGCGCGGCGGGTGGAGGCGATTGAGGCGGGGCTGGAGGGGGGCTGGCTGGATGAGGGGTTTATGGATATGGGGGATGCGGTGGCGTCGGCGGATGTGGTGGTGTTTTGTTTGCCGGTGGAGGCGATTGCGGAGTGGGCGGGGGCGTTGGTGGGTTCGTATAAGGTGGGGGCGGTGGTGACGGATGTGGGGAGTACGAAGGGGATGTTGGCGGAGCGGTTGGGGGCTGCGTTGGGGGGTTCGGGGGTGGAGTTTGTGGGGTCGCATCCGATTTGTGGATCGGAGCGGCGGGGGTTTGAGGCGGTGGATGAGGCGTTGTATACGGGTCGGTTGTGTGTGGTGTGTGGGGATGAGGGGGCGTCGCGGGAGGCGGTGAAGCGGGTGCATCAGTTGTGGGAGCAGGTGGGGTGTGAGGTGATGACGATGGGGGCGGTGGCGCATGATGAGGTGTTGGCGGCGACGAGCCATTTGCCGCATTTGGCGGCGGCGTTGGTGGTGCGGTCGGTGTTGCAGGGTGGGGTGGAGCGGGTGGCGGATTTTTGTGGGACGGGGTTTCGGGATACGACGCGGGTGGCGTCGGGTTCGGCGGGNGTGTGGGCGGATATTGTGTTGAGTAATCGGGGGGCGTTGGGGGGGGTGCTGGAGTCGTTTGAGCGGGAGTTGGGGGGGTTGAAGGAGTTGGTGGCGTCGGGGGATCGGGCGGCGGTTGAGGCGTGGTTTTCGGANGCGAGTTTGGGTCGGGATGGGATGGTGGAGAGGAGTCGGTTTTTGTCGTGATGCGGGAGGTGGTGGTTTATCCGGGTGTGTTGTCGGGCAGGGTGAGGTTGCCGGGGGATAAGAGTGTGTCGCAGCGGGTGGCGATGCTGGGGGCGTTGGCGGAGGGGACTTCGGAGGTGCGGGGTTATTTGGATGGGGAGGATGCGCGGAGTACGTTGGGGGCGATGGTGGCGTTGGGGGCGCGGGTGGAGGGTTCGGTGGAGGATGTGTTGCGGATTACGGGTGTGGGGGGGGTGTTGCGGAAGCCGGTGGGGGCGTTGGATTTGGGTAATTCGGGTACGGGTACGCGGTTGTTGGCGGGGTTGTTGGCGGGGGCGGGGGTGGAGGCGACGTTGGTGGGGGATGCGTCGTTATCGCGGCGGCCGATGGGGCGTATTGAGCGGCCGTTGGCTTTGATGGGGGCGTCGTTGCGGTTGACGGGGGAGCGGGGNACGTTGCCGATGGTGATTGTGGGGGGGGGGTTGCGGGGGATTACGTATGAGATGCCGATGGCGTCGGCNCAGGTGAAGTCGTGTGTGTTGTTGGCGGGGTTNTTTGCGGAGGGGGAGACGACGGTGGTGGAGCCGCGCCCGACGCGGGATCATACGGAGAAGTTGTTGGAGGCGTTTGGGATTCCGGTGCGGGTGGAGGGTAATCGGGTTTCGGTGCGGGGGTTTGGTGCGATGGGGCCGCGGTTTGGGGGGCGGGCGTTGCGGGTGCCGGGTGATTTTTCGTCGGCGGCGTTTTGGCTGGTGGCGGCGGGGGCGCGTGCGGGGGCGTGGGTGGAGATGGAGGGGGTGGGGTTGAATCGGCGTCGGACGGCGTTGTTGGATGTGTTGCGTCGGATGGGGGCGCGGGTGGAGGTGCGGGTGGAGGAGCGTGTGGGCGATCCGGTGGGTTNTTTGCGGGTGGAGGGGGCGTTGTTGCGGGGGACGGTGATTGGGGGGGATGAGATTCCGAATTTGATTGATGAGCTGCCGATTTTGGCGGTGGCGGGGGCGNTGGCGGAGGGGGTGACGGAGATTCGGGATGCNGGGGAGTTGCGGGTGAAGGAGTCGGATCGGATTGCGGAGATGGTGAAGCATTTGCGGGCGTTTGGGGTTGAGGTGGAGGAGTTTGAGGATGGNATGCGGGTGTGGGGGGGGGCGCGGTTGCGTACGCCGGTGGGGGGGGNGTTGAGTGATGGGGATCATCGGATTGCGATGTCGATGGCGGTGTTGAATACGTTTGCGGATGGGCCGTTGCGGTTGGGGGATGTGGGGTGTGTGGATACGTCGTATCCGGGGTTTTGGTCGGATATGGTGGGCTTGGGGGGGCGGNTGGAGCGATGATGGAGGGGGGAACGATTGTGGCGATTGATGGGCCGTCGGCTTCGGGGAAGTCGTCGGTGGCGCGGGGTGTGGCGGAGCGGTTGGGTTTTTATTATGTGGATTCGGGGGCGGTGTATCGGGGGGTGACGTGGTTGGCATTGCGGTCGGGCGTGGATGTGGGGGATGAGCGGGCGGTGATGGGGGCGGTGCGGGCGGCGGCGTGGCATTTTTTTGTGGAGTTGGGGNCGGTGGTGTTTTCGATTGATGAGGAGCGGCCGGGGGAGGCGTTGCGGGGGAAGGCGGTGCGGGAGGGGGTTTCGCGGGTGGCGGCNTTGCCGGCGGTGCGNGCGTTTGTGGTGGAGCGGTTGCGGGCGCAGGTGCAGTTGGGGTCGTTGGTGATGGAGGGGCGGGATATTGGGAGTGTGGTGTTTCCGGAGACGGTGTTTAAGTTTTATTTGGATGCGGATGCGGAGGAGCGGGCGATGCGGCGGCATCGGGAGCTGGTGGCGGCGGGGGAGTCGGAGAAGGCGGAGGAGGTGTTGGCGAGTTTGAAGCGGCGGGATGGGATGGATGCGGAGCGGAAGGTGGATCCGTTGCGGATGGCGGCGGGGGCGGTGCGGATTGATAGTACGAGGATGAGTTTGAATGAGGTGATCGAGGTTGTGATTAATAGGGTGATGGGGTGCTAGATGGGATGATCGACCCGGTGAAACATGAGGTGATGGCGGATATGCGGGTGTATCAGGCGTCGACGCGTCTGTTTAAGCTGGGGCTGTTGTTGTGGAATCGGATGAGGATTGAGGGGGCGGAGCATATCCCGGATCGGGGGGGGGTGATGATTGCGTCGAATCATGTGAGTTATTTGGATCCGCCGATTGTGGGGGTGGGGTATCGGGGGCGGCCGATTCATTTTATGGCGCGGGATTCGTTGTGGTCGCGGGGGTTTGGTGCGTGGTGGATGGATCATGTGGGGTGTATTCCGGTGGCGCGGGGAACGGGGGATATTCGGGCGTTGAAGTTGACGATTAAGGCGTTGCGGGAGGGGAAGGTGGTTTCGATGTTTCCGGAGGGGACGCGGAGTGAGGATGGTTCGTTGGGGTCGGCGAAGAGTGGGGTGGGGATGATTGTGGAGAAGTCGGGGTGTGTGGTGGTGCCGGCGTTTATTCGGGGTAGTTTTGCGGCGTTTCCGAAGGGGGGGAAGTGGATTAAGCCGGTGGGGGTTTCGATTCGGTTTGGGGCGCCGTTGATGCCGTCGGATTTTGAGCAGCTGGGGCGGGGGCGTGAGGCGTATGAGGCGTATGCGAAGTTGATTATGGATGGGATTGCGCGGACGCGGGATGCGGATGGCTCGCATTAATTTTGCGTGCGTTGTGCGGGTGCGAAGGGTAGTTTACGGTTTTGATGGGGAGTGATAGTGATGGGTAAGAAGAAGAGAACGGCGATTGAACCGACGCGGATGGAGAATTATCCGGAGTGGTATCAGCAGGTGGTGCGGGCGGCGGAGCTGGCGGAGACGAGTGCGGTGCGGGGTTGTATGGTGATTAAGCCGTGGGGCTATGCGTTGTGGGAGAATATTAAGGCGGGGCTGGATGGGATGTTTAAGGCGACGGGGCATGTGAATGCGTATTTTCCGTTGTTTATTCCGAAGAGCTATCTGGAGAAGGANGCGGAGCATGTGGAGGGCTTNGCGAAGGAGTGCGCGGTGGTGACGCATCATCGNTTGGAGGAGGGNCCGGATGGGGGGTTGGTGCCGGCGGGGGAGTTGGAGGAGCCGTTGGTGGTGCGGCCGACTTCGGAGACGATTATTGGGGCGACGTATGCGAAGTGGGTGCAGAGTTATCGGGATTTGCCGATTTTGATTAATCAGTGGGCGAATGTGGTGCGNTGGGAGATGCGGACGCGGTTGTTTTTGCGGACGGCGGAGTTTTTGTGGCAGGAGGGGCATACGGTTCATGAGACGGAGGCGGAGGCGTTGGAGGAGACGCGGAAGATGCTGGATGTGTATGAGACGTTTGCGGAGGNGTTTATGGCGATGCCGGTGCTGGTGGGAGAGAAGACGGAGGCGGAGCGTTTTCCGGGGGCGGTGAGTACGTTGTGCATTGAGGCGATGATGCAGGATGGAAAGGCGTTGCAGGCGGGGACGAGCCATTTTCTGGGGCAGAATTTTGCGCGGGCTTCGGAGATTCAGTATCAGAGTCGGGAGGGGCGGAATGAGTATGCGTGGACGACGTCGTGGGGGGTTTCGACGCGGCTGATTGGGGGTATGATTATGACGCATGCGGATGATGATGGGATGGTGATGCCNCCGCGGTTGGCGCCGCAGCATGTGGTGTTGCTGCCGATTATTCGGGATGAGGGGGATCGGGAGGCGATTTTGGCGTATGCTGATGAGATTGCGGTGGCGTTGCGGGAGGGGTCGGTTTTTGAGCGGTCGATTGAGGTGGTGGTGGATGATCGGGANATTAAACCGGGTGAGAAGGGGTGGAGCTGGGTGAAGAAGGGAATTCCGATTCGGGCGGAGATTGGGGGGCGGGAGCTGGCGGAGCAGACGGTGTTTATGGCGCGGCGGGATACGGGGGAGAAGCTGGCGGTGAGCCGGGAGGATTTTGTGGGGGGGATGTCGGAGCGGTTGGAGGCGATGCAGGCGGGNCTGTTGGCGCGGGCGAGGGATTTCCGTGCGGCGCATTCGCGGGAGATTGATTCGATGGATGNGTTTCGGGCGTTTTTTACGGAGACGCGGGAGGAGGAGCCGCAGGTGCAGGGGGGCTTTGTGTGGAGCCATTGGTGCGGGGGGGCGGCGTGTGAGGCGGCGATTGGTGATGAGCTGGCGGTGACGATTCGTTGTATTCCGTTTGATCGGGAGGCGAGTGGGCCGGGGACGTGTATTCAGTGTGGTGCGGCGAGTGTGGGTCGTGTGGTGTTTGCGAAGAGTTATTAGGAAGTGATGATGCGTTTGTTTGTGATGATGAGTTTGGGGTTTGTGTTGGGTGTGTTGCCGGTGCAGGGGGGGTTGTTTGGTGATGCGGAGCAGTATGTGGATGTTGAGGAGGGAGAGCGGGGATTTGGTTCGTTGTTTNCTGGTATGGCGGAGTCGTCGGAGGCGCAGTGGGCGTGGGCGCAGGAGAAGCTAGCGAAGAAGCAGTGGCGATCGGCGGGTAAGGTGTTGCGGGGGCTTTATATGCGTTGGCCGAATAGTGTGGAGGCGCCGGCGGCGGTGGTGGCTCATGCGGATGCGTTGATGCGGCGCAAGGAGTGGCGTTCGGCGTTTACGATTTATCAGTTTGCGGTGGATAATTATGCGAACCGGTTGACGGATTATGATGCGGTGTTGGCGGGGCAGTATCGGGCGGCGCAGGAGGTGATGGAGGCGCGGCGGTTGCCGTTTTTGTTTGGGGGGTATCGGACGCCGGAGATGGCGATTCCGTTGTTTGAGGCGGTGATATTGAATGGTCCGCAGTGGGAGGGGGCGCCGGAGGCGTTGATGATGGTGGGGCGGTGTAATCAGGATTCGGNTGCGTTTGAGGAGGCGATTGTGGCGTATGCGGAGTTGATGCTGCGGTATCCGGAGCATGCGTTGGCGGAGTCGGCGGCGTGGGGGCGGATTGCGTGTTTGCGTTCGTTGCGGGAGAAGTATCCTTCGAGTCCGAAGATTTTGGAACGGATTTTGACGGCTACGACGGTTTATCTGTCTCGTTTTCCGGCGTCGGAGAGGCGGGGGGAGATTATTTTGTTGCGTAATGAGCTGTATGAATTTCAGGCGCGTGAGTTGTTTGAGCAGGGTCGGTTTTATGAGCGGGTGGCGCGCAATGAGGTGGCGGCGTTGCGGACGTATGTGTCGGTGCTGGAGTTGTATCCGAAGAGTGAGGTGGTCTCGGAGGTGCAGGGGGAGATGGAGCGGCTGGCGGCGAAGGGGGTTGTGTTGAGTGCGGAGGAGNCGGCGGAGTGAGGGGGCGTTGGGCAGGCTGGGCGGTCTGGGGGCTGTTGCCGTTGGTGGNGGCGGCGGTTGAGTCGCCGTATGANTTGGATGCGGGTCGTTTGGATTATACGAATGGGTTGTTGGTGGCGAGTGGGGGCGTGACGGGTCGGTTTGATCGGGCGTGGGTGCGGGCGGAGCGGATGGAGGCGAACCCGGAGTTGGGGGATTTGTGGTTGGAGGGGGATGTTTTTTTTGAGCGGGATGGGNTGGTTTGGTCGGGGGATCGGTTGCGGTATAATTATCAGACGGAGGTGGGTTCGTTTGGGCCGGTGCGGATGGCGTATGAAGAGGCGCGGGTGGTGGCGGATCGGGTGGAGCGACAGGGGGAAGATTCGTTTGTGTTGCGGGGGGCTTCGATGACGACGTGTCGGTTGGAGCGTCCGCACTATTCGTTCTATGCGCCGGTGGCGCAGATGGATGGGCAGCGGCNGTTTANGGCGCGGCATGTGCGGGTGCGGGTGGGGGGGGTGCCGGTGTTGTATTTGCCGATATTGAAGGGTGATTTGTCTCAGTCGGGGTTGGGGATTGAGGCGGGCTATCGGGGATCGGTGGGGGCGTTTNTTAAATTGGGTTTGGGGGGGTATGAGGGGGAGGGGCTGCAGGCGCGTTCGCGGTTGCATTTGTATAGTAAGCGGGGCGTTGGGGTGGAGCAGTCGTTGGCGTGGCGGCGGGATGATTCGGTGTGGGAGCTGGATGGCTTCTATCTTCAGGATCAGCGTCGGTATGAGCGATATGATGCGTTGGAGGAGCGGGGTGAGATTGATGCGAGCCGGTTCCGGGGGCGATTGCTGGGGGATGANCGGTTTTCGGATCGGTCTTATTTGATGTCGTCTTGGACGGTGTTGAGTGATCGGTATGTGGTGGAGGAGTTTTTTCGGGATGAGTTTCGGCGGATGGCGCAGCCNGAGACGCGGAGTTCGTTGGTGATGGCGGGCGAGCNGGGGGCGGTGGAGCTGTATGCGAGTCAGCGGTTGAATGATTTTTATGGCAATACGGATCGGTTGGAGGCTGCGTGGGATGGCTATCGGCAGCGGTTGTGGGGTGGGCCGTTCTTCTATGAGGGGCGGTCGTCGTTGGCCTATTTGGAGCAGCGAGCGGAGGAGGGTTCGTTGGCAGATGAGAACGAGGCGTTTCGGGTGTTGAGCGATCATGGGGTGTATGTGCCGGTTCGTTGGGGGGCCTTGGCGGTGGTGCCGCGGGCGGAGTTTGGTTGGGCGCATTATTCGCAGACGGCGTTGGGGGATGCGGATGAGCGGATGCGTTGGGCGTTGGGTGCGGAGGCTTCGGTGCAGGCTCGGAGGGTGCTTTCTTCGGGGCGGGGTTGGTATGGTGAGGGGTTGCGGCATGTGGTTCGCCCGTATGTGGATTATCAGGTGGCGGATTATTCGTGGGGGTCGGAGCGGTTGATTGGGTTTGATGTGGCGGATGAGTTGGATGACCAGCATCGGGTGCGGGTAGGGTTGAATCAGTTGTTGCAGACGCGGCGAGAGGGGGGCACGCGGCGNTTGGCGGAGATCGATCTGTATACGCATTATTTGGTGGATGAGGTGGGGGCAACGAATTCGTTTGATCGGGTGTTTGGCGATGCGCGGTTGTCGTTGACGGATCGGTTGCGGTTGGATGGGTTGGCGGTGTTGGATGCGAATGAGGGGNGTGTGCCGCTGATGATTTCGCGGGCGCGGTATGGTGGGGAGCGGTTNGGGTTTTCGGTGGAGCATTTTTGGCGGGAGGGGGCGCAGTCGTTGTATTCGGGTCGGTTGGATCTGTTTCCGAAGGAGCGCTATTCGGCGGAGGCGTATGTGCGGGTTGAGGAGGAGACGGGGGATGTGGAGTCGGCTTCTNTTACGTTGTTTGCGGAGCGTTGCTGTATGCGGTTTGGGTTGGGGTATCGGTTGTCACGTAATGATGAGCATACGGTTCGGTTTTCGGTGAATCTGGCGGCGTTGGCGCGTTAAGATGGGCTGTTTTTTTTGCGGGCGCGGAGGGTTCTGAAGAATTCNTGCATGATGTGTCGGCAGGGTTCTTCGAGGACGCCAGTTTGGGTTTCGACGGCGTGGTTTAGGTCGGCTTCATTCAGGATGTTGAATTTGGATTGGGCTCCTCCGCGGATGGGGTCGGACATGCCCCAGACCACGCGTTTGATGCGGGCGAGGACGAGGGCGCCGGCGCACATGGGACAGGGTTCTTTGGTGACGTACATGATGGCATCGGTGAGACGCCAGTTTTGCAGGTGCTGAGTGGCTTGGGTGATGGCGAGGATTTCGGCGTGGGCGGTGGGGTCTTTTAGCTGTTCGGTTTGGTTGTGGGCTTTGCCGATGATCTGGTCGTTGTGAACGATGAGGGCCCCACAGGGAACTTCTCCTTCTTGTGCGGCTTGTTGCGCTTCTTGGAGGGCGATCTGCATGTAGAAGATGTCGGTGTTAAAGTGGTCCATTCAAGTGCTCTTGGGGATGAGGATTTGTAGTGCTGCGGGGGCGACTTTAATCTCTATGTCTTGGGTAGTATGCAGAAGTTCACCGTCGATTTGCAAGGGTGTAGCATTGGTTCGTTCAATCTGTATGGATTGGAAGTGCCGGTGAAGAACATAGGGGTTTTTGTGGAAGGTTTTGTCGATGAATTGCGGAAGATGGGTGAGGAAGATGGGTAGGTGGTGTCGTTCAATGGCGATGAGTTCGAGGGTGCCGCTGTCGGCTTTTGCGTCGGGGGCGACGTAGAAGCCGTTGCCGAATTGGGATAGGTTGGCGATGGTGAAGATGAGGGGGGATTGGATGGTGGTTCGTTCGTCGTGCGTGGTGAAGGTGATGGGGTGAGGTTGGTATTCGATGAGCTGTTGTGCACCGGCTAGGAGATAGGGTGCGAGCCCGCGGAAAGGATATTGTTCGAAGGCTTCGGTGAGACGGGCTTCCCAGGCGAGGCTGCAGGTGATGAAGAAGGGGTGTCCGTTGACGAGTCCGGCGTCGATGGAGACGATGTCGCCGTGGCGTAGGGCTTGAGCGGCTTTTTGGGGGTGGAGAGGAATGTTGAAGTGTCGGGCGAATCCGTTGCCGCTGCCGGTGGGAATGATGCCAANAGGNATGGAGCTGTGCAGGAGTTCTTTGGCGAGAGAGTTGAGGGTGCCGTCACCGCCGATGATGAGGATGAGGTCGGGGTGGGTCTGAATGGCTTTTCTGATTTTTTCTTGTCCGTCGGCAATCGATTGAGAAATCTGATAGGTGATGTTGGTGGCGGTATCACCCCATTGGTTTTCGATGGCCTGCATGGCTTGGTGCGGCTGCTGGGTGCCNGACTGGTTGTTGATGATGACGTAAATTTTGGATGGATTCATGGGAGGCCTCAATTAAAGAATGAATAAGAAAATTAGCGCGGCTTGGCAATCAAATTGGCTCTGGAGTTGAGTCGGTTTGGTGTGCGTGATATGAACATGTTTTTTGGGAGATGGATGAGTGATTTAGGATCATTGGGTGAAGAGCAGGTTATTCAACGCTTGGCTTCATTCGCTGGAGCGCACGGTAATCTTTTGACGGGTATTGGAGATGATTGTGCGGTGTGTCGAGCAGCGGGTTCGACGACCGATCAGGTGTTCACTTCGGATGCGACGGTTGAGGGCATTCATTTTCTGGAGNATACAGNGCCGGTGCGGNTTGGGCATAAGGCGGTNGGGCGGGTGTTGAGTGATGTGGCATCGATGGGGGCTGATCCCGAGTGGTTTTTGGTGAATGTGGTGGCGCCGAGTACATTGGATATGCAGGTGTTGGAAGGGGTGTATGCGGGTATGCGGGAGCGCTTAGATTTGTTGGGGGGAGTGTTAATCGGAGGGGACTTGACGGAGGGAGAGCGGTTGTCTTTGCATCTATTTGGAACGGGGCGGGTGCCGTTAGATGCGGCGCTGTTGCGATCGGGTGTTCAGGAGGGAGATTTGATTTGGTCAACGGGGGCGTTGGGGGGAAGCGGCTTGGGTAAGCATCTGGATTTTATGCCGCGGGTTCGGGAGGGAAAGTGGTTGCGGGAGACGGGTTGGATTCATGCCATGACGGATGTGAGTGATGGTTTGTTTACGGATCTATCCCATTTGTTGGGCGAGCAGTCGTTGGGAGCCTGCTTGTCGGGAGAGGTGCTGGGAAAAATGTCGACGGTGGAGGCGGCGTTGTTTGATGGAGAGGATTTTGAGTTATTGTTTACCACGGCAGAGGGCGTTGGCGATCAGTTGGAAGCGCTCTATAACGATGTTTTTGAGGAACCGCTATGGCGGTTGGGAACGATTCGGGATGGCAGTGGCGGTATTGAAGTTGAGTACGCTGATGAAACGAAGCGGATGGTTTCGAGGGGCGTGAGGCACCATTTTTAAGTACGCATCCCTCTTGTCTTTGGGTTCATTAATTCGATACTCTTTAACTTTGTTTTAATGTANAAGGTTATGATTTATGGCGGATAAAAAATTATTCGATTCTTCGTTGCAGGATGTTGTGTACAGCATCGATGTGGGGGCGGGTTTAAAGATTTTACGGGTGGGGTTGTATGTTTTGATGCTGCTGGTGGTGGTGTTGATTTATACGGCGACTCAGTTTTGGGGACTGGATTCAGCGGAGGCTATGGATCTGGCTCAGTTGGGGCGTAATTTCTCTTTTTCAGAGGGGTTGGTNACCAAAAATGTCTCTCCNTTTACGATGCATCAGATGGAGGCGGTGCAAGGAAACTCTAATCCTGAGGTGATGGCCCATCCAGATCTGATTCATCCACCGGCATATCCGATGTTATTAGCAGCTGGATATCAACTTTTTGAGTGGTTGAATGTGGATCCTTTTGCAATGGANTTGGGAACGCGAATTATGCCCGCTGAGCGTTGGGTGGTGGTGCCGTTGAACCATCTGTTTACCATTTTTACAGGGTTCCTTATCTTCTCGTTGGGTAAGCACCTTTTCTACCGAGAGATCGGGTTTTTATCGATGACGATATTCTACTTGAGTGATGTCGCGTGGAATCAGTCGATATCGGGACTGAATCTGGCTATGGCCATTTTCTTTTCGGTGGCCGCGTTTCGATCANCAGTGGTAGCGGTGAAGTATCAAGTAGAGGAGCGAAATACGAAGCGTTTCTGGGTTGGCTTTACGTTGGCACTTATATCGAGTCTGATTGCATTTTATACCCGCTATCTGACGGTGGTAATCGTGCCGGGAATAGCGCTGTATTTCTTTACGATGAACGGAAAGTTCCGAGGGGGAACACGCTATCTGTTTCTCTTTGCTGCGTTGTATTTGATGGGGATCGCCCCGTGGTTGGTGAGAAATTATCTTATTTGTGGAAACCCATTTGGGTGGGTGTTGCACACGGCATTGATTGACTCGTCGGGCTTTCCTGACATGAGCCTGTTTCGCGATTATGATCCGGTGCTATCGTTGAAGGCAATAAATAGTGCGCTACAAGAGAAGTGGGTCGGTAATTTTTCGGGTAAACATCANGCATTGATCCCGGGCTTGGGAGGTGGCTTGTTGATGTCGTTTTTCATCACAACATTCTTCTATCAGTTCATTCGGCCTTCGATCAATCGCGTGAGAAATAGTGTAGGTCTTTCGTTGATGCTGATGGTGATAGTGGCCGGGTTTTTCTCTGAGTCGTCGATTCAGCTGGTGCATCTGTTCTGGCCGTTTGTTATTCTTTTTGGCGTGGCTTTCTTTTATGTCCTGTTGGATCGGTTGGACTTGCAGGCACGTCTGTATGTGATTGCTATGAAATGTTTGTTGGTGGTGTTAACGGTNATACCGCTGGGATTACGGGTGTTGCCGCCGCACGCTAAACAGCCCTATCCTCCGTATTATCCGCCGATTATTTCACGGGTGACGGAATGGGTGACACCTCGGGAGGTGTTGTGCACAGATATGCCGTGGGCGACGGCTTGGTATGGTGACCGGGTTTCGATTCTGCTGCCAAAAGACCTCGATCAATATTATGAAATCAATGATTATAAGCAGTATATCAGTGGTATCTACTTCACACCGCTGACGAAAAACAAACCCTTCGTGAGTGAACTGTTGGACGGACCGGAGGTGAGTTGGTTGCCGATTTTGAGTGGTCGCTTGCCGCCAGACTTTCCGTTGAAAGCGGCCATTGCACTGAACCGGCAGGATCAGCTTTTTGTGAGTGACCGCGATAGGTGGTCAGCGGGTGCAGGGGAGAGTCAGCAGGCTCCGAATGCGACTCCTTAAGGGAGGTTGATGATGCGGATTGTATTTTTTGGTTCAGCTGAGCTGGCGGTTCCGTCGTTAACGGCTCTTGTGAACGAACCGAGTCTCGAGGTGGTGGGGGTTGTCTCGCAACCCGATCGGCCTGCTGGGCGTAAACGTCAACTGACGGCATGTCCGCTGAAAGCGGTGGCCAGTTCGATGGAGCTAGCGATCTGTACCCCTGAAAAAGTTGGCTCAGATGAGATGGTTGCCCAAGTAGAAGAGTGGGCGCCTGCGTTATTGGTGGTGGTGGCGTATGGTCAGTATATTCCGAATCGTATTCTGGCAGTAGCACCTTTACGTGCGATTAACGTGCATCCGTCGCTATTGCCGAAGTATCGAGGAGCAGCCCCGATTCAGTGGNCGTTGCTCAACGGGGATGAGCAGACAGGCGTTTCGATTATTGATGTGGCGGACCGNATGGATGCGGGGGATATTCTAGCGCAGGAGGTGTTATCCATTNAGGCGGAAGATACGGCGGCTTCGTTACATGATCGCTGTGCAGCGGCGGGTGCGGATTTGTTGGTGCGAACCATTGCGTTGTTGAAGGCGGGCAGGGTGGAGCGTCAGCAACAAAATGAAGATGAAGTGGTCGCGGTCAGAAAGTTAATCAAAGCAGATGGAAACATTGATTGGTCGCTACCAGCGGTTTCGATTCACGATCGAGTTCGTGCGTTTAATCCGTGGCCGGGCAGTCGCTGTGTATTGCCGAATGGTGAGGTGTTGAGCGTTTGGCGAACGGCTTGTGTCGCGGGAGATGGAAAGCCGGGCGAGCTGTTAGATGATAGATTAACCATCGCTACAGGAGCAGGAGCCTTGCAACTGCTGGAAGTGCAAGCTGCCGGGGGCAAACGGATGCTGGCTGCGGAATATCTGCGTGGAAAACCGCTTCCAGCTGGTGCAAANCTTGGTTGATAAAGGATTCAAAAACGGAACAACGCCTTCTAAACGATGGTTGATGATAGACGCTAGGTCGCTTTACGCCTGAACTTTTGCCTTCAGACACGTTCACTTGTTTTGTGCTTAGGCACAGCGGACCGCCGCTGATGGGATGCCTGTAGCAGGTAACCGCTATTTGAATCGCTTCCAGCGGTGTTCCTAATAAAAATCCGCTCTGCCTGATGACAGAGCGGCAAACAANTAGGTCGACGAGGGGTCGATACTTAAATGAAAAATTATTTTTTCTTGTGGCGATCGGAACGACGGCGCTTACGGCGCTTGTGGTTCGACATCTTCTTTTTACGCCATTTTTTAATGGTACCCATGATNTCTCCGCTGTTTGAAAGGGTTGGTATATTACTTAAGCGACGACCTTGTTCAAGCCAATTTCAATAATTCCTTCTGCCCCGGCTTCTTTGAGCGAGGGAATGATTTCTCTGACGGTGGATTCGTTGACGACGGTTTCGACGGCAAACCAGCCTTCGTCGGTGAGGGGGTTGACGGTGGGTGCGTGNAGGGCGGGTAGTAATGCTCGTACGGCGTCTAGACAATCGGCAGCAACGTTGAGCTTGAGTAATACTTGGCTTTCAGCGTCGTAGGCGGCTTTGAGCAGTAGGGTGAGGCTTTGTAGTTTTTTCTTTTTCCATGGATCGTTCCAGGCTGCTTTGGAGCAGAAAAATTTGGTGTAGGATTCCATAATGGTGTCAACAATCCGGAGGTTGTTGGCGCGAAGGGAACTTCCGGTTTCGGTGACGTCTACGATGGCGTCGACAAATTCGGGTACTTTCACTTCGGTGGCACCCCACGAAAATTCGACGTCTGCCTTGATGCCGTTGCGTTCGAGCCAGCGTTCGACGATGCCGACGCCTTCGGTGGCAATGCGTTTGCCTTCAAGGTCTTTTGCGGATTGGATGGGGGAGTCGTTGGGAACTGCGAGCACCCAGCGGACGGGGCGTTTGGTTTGTTTTGAGTAGACAAGGCTGCAGAGGTCGACGACATNGGAGCCGTTGGCTTCGATCCAGTCGAGTCCGGCGATGCCGGCATCGAGCATGCCGTGTTCTACGTAGCGGCTCATCTCTTGGGGGCGGAGGAGGCGCATGTCCAGTTCGTCGTCGTCGACNGAGGGGAAGTAGGAGCGTTTGCTGCCGGCGATGTTGAAGCCGGCTTTTTTGAAGAGTGTGTAGGTGGCTTCTTGTAGGCTACCTTTGGGGAGTCCAATAANTAATTTTTCCATAATTCTGACCTATTTTTGCGTTGTTTAGGGCGTTGGAATATAGGTGAAAACGGTGAGGCGTCCAATCCTGGAATGTAAAATTTTATGCGGTTTTGCGGTAGGCGAGGAGGGCGAAGAGAAGAACGGCGGTCCAGGCGATGGTGCGGAACCAGTTGGTTTGGATGAGGCGTTGGGTGGTTTCGGCATCGTATCCATGTTGTTGGAGGAGGGTGTGGCAGGGGACGGAGTAGAGGAAGGTGACGGTCCAGGCGAGTAGCATGGCGAGGGCGGAGGCATAGGCCCAGCCGGAGCTGCGCTGGAANCATTGNATGGTGATGAGGGCGGCTTGGGTGAGCATGAGCGGCATGACGAAGAGGGAGATGATGCCCATGTAGTTTTGGTGCCAGTCGGAGAAGTGGGTGCGGTCGATGTGGTGGTAGGCGGGGTAGATAACGCATTGAACGAGCCAGATGAGAATGGCCATGGCGCTATCGATGGCAATGCGGGCGGTGGGGATTAGGTCAGTCATGTAGGAGTCCGTATTTTTCACATTCTAGGAGGGCGAAGCGGTCGGTGCAACCGGCGACATAGTCACAGGCTGAGCGGTGGAGGCCGTCGAGGTGGATGCGTTGTTGGGCTTTTTTGCCGAGGTTGTAAGGGTGTTCGACATAGTATAGGAAGAGACGGCGCATCCATTCGACGCGTTGGCGGGTGGTTTCGAGAACGGTGGGGTGGTAGTAGAGGTTGGCGAACATGAATTCGGTAAATTCGTCTAGCATGGCTTTCATGTGGGGGCTGAAGCAGATCATGCGCTCGGGGGCTTCCATGACGGCTCGGGCGGATGTGGGTTGGTGTTGTTCGAGGCGTTGGCGGGCTTGATCGACGACGTCGGCGACTTGTAGTTCGATCATGGTGCGGATGGTGGCGCGGGTCTGCTGTTGTTCGGTGGCATTGGGGTGGTGGTGTTGAGTTTGTTTGGCGGCGTGGTTCCAGAAGCGGGTGGTTTGTAGTTGTTTGAGCTGCATGATGCCCGCTTCGAGTCCGTCGTCGACATCGTGGGCTTGATAGGTGAGGTCGTCGGCGATGTCGGCAATTTGGGCTTCGAGGGATTGGTGGGGGCCGATGGGGTGTCCGTCGAGTTGGGCATTGGGTTTGTGGGCTTCGTGCTTGAGCAATCCGGCCCGTACTTCCCAACTGAGGTTGAGTCCGGTGAAGGTGGGATAGGGGGATTCGAGTTGTTCGATACAGCGGAGGCTCTGGAGGTTGTGATCGAAACCGCCGTGGTTTTCCATGAGCTGATTGAGGACNCGCTCGCCTTCGTGGCCGAAGGGGCTGTGACCAAGGTCGTGGGCGAGGCAGATGCATTCGGTCAGATCTTCGTTGGCGCTGAGGGTGCGGGCGAGGGTTCGACCGACGGCGGTCATTTCCATGGTGTGGGTGAGGCGGGTGCGGAAGTGGTCGGCGATGCCGTTGACAAAGACTTGGGTTTTGTATTCGAGACGGCGGAAGCAGCGGCTGTGAAAGATGCGGTCGCGGTCGCGGGAGAAACAGGAGCGGGTGGCATGGGGTGTTTCGGCGTGATGGCGGCCGAGTGTGTCAGCGCTGTGGGTAGCATAGGGGCTGAGGTGTTGCTTTTCGGCATCTTCCCAATCTTTTCGCGTGAATNTCATAGNAGTGGGACTATAAATGAAGCAGCTTAATTGGAAAAGGGAGAAGCGAATATGTTTGAGAAGACGATTGCGAAAGAGACGGTTTATCGGGGACGTATTTTTGAGGTGGATGTGCATGAAGTGGAGTTAGCGGATGGAAGGCAGTCGTTCCGAGAGGTGGTGGTGCATGGGCCGGCAGTGGCTATCATTGCGCGGCGAACGGATGGAAATTTTCTGTTTATTCGGCAGTATCGGAAATCGCACGATAAGGTCTGCTTGGAAGCGGTGGCGGGGAATTGTGATCCGGGCGAGGAGGCGCTGGTTTCGGCGGAGCGGGAACTGCGGGAGGAGACGGGATATGTGGCGCAGTCGATCCGTTCGTTGGGGGTGATTCTGCCGAGTGTGGGCTATTGTTCGGAGACGATTGAGGTGTTTTTCGCGGAGGTGGACAGTGAGCCGGGCGATACCGATTTTGATGTGGACGAGCATATTGAAACGTTGGTGATGAGCGAGGGGGAGATGGATGAGCGGATCTGTTCGGGGGAAGTGGATGATGGCAAGACGCTGGCGACGTGGATGCTGTATAAATTGAAGGTGACTTAGACGATGATGTTGAGGCGGGGGAGATAGAGGCGCTGTCTTCCGTTTTCGCCGTTGAGTAGGTGGAGCTGGCGCCAAGGGAGTCGGGTGCGGCTATTTTCGGGGCGCTGTTGGATGGTGAGGGCGGTGGCGGCGGCGACTTTGTGTTTGCCGAAGCGGGCGTTGATTTCGTCGACGGTGGCGGAGAGGGTTTCGTAGCGTTCGATCTGGAGGTGGTTTTCGAAGAGGCCGAGCTGGCGGGTTTCGGCGGATTCGAGTCGGGTGAGCCAGACTTGGGTGGCGCGGTATTCGCGGTCGGNTTCGATGATTTGATCGAAGAGGCGGCGGATGAGAGGAAGAATTTCTTGGGTGGAGTCGGTGGCGCGGTTGAGGCGAACACCGAGTCCGCGCTGGCGGTAGTCGCTGTAGCGTAGGGAGATGTAGATTTCGGCGGTGCGGTGTTGGTGGCGGCGGAGTTTGATGAAGGCGGATTCGACGTTGCGGACGAGTTTGGCATAGATAAACTGAGTATCGCGGGAGGGGGAGCTGAAGGTTTTGCCTTTGCCGAGGGAGTGGTAGGCACGTTTGGGTTCGGGGTTGACGGGTAGTAGACTCTGCCCACGTAGTTCGTGCCAGATTTCGCGTCCGGGTTTGTGGAGCAGTCGGTCGACCCATTTTTCGGGACGCTGTACAAAGTCGTAGGCGGTATGTACGCCATATTTCTGAAGCATCTGGACGCTATTGGGGCCGAGTCCCCAGACTTCTTCAGTGGGAATCCGTTGGAGAAAGAGGTGGATGTGGCGACCCCGAACGGCGGTGAAACCGTGGGGCTTGCGGTAATCGGAGGCGATTTTACAGAGTCCTTTGGTGAGGCTGAGCCCGACGGAGACGGTCAGATCAAGCTCTTCGTGGATGGTCTGTTGCATGGTGCGGGCAATCTGTTCGTAGGGCATGCGGTGAACGCGGCGTAGCCCGGTGAGGTCGGCAAAGCCTTCGTCGATGGAGTACTCTTCGACGGCAGGGGTGAAGCGGCGCATAATCTCGAACATCCGTTTGGAGTAGAGGCTATAGCTTTCGTAGTCGCTAGGCAGCACGATCAGCTGAGGGCAGATTTTGCGCGCATCCCAAAGGCTGACACCGCGTTTGATGCCGAGGGCTTTGGCTTCGTAGCTAGCGCAGGCGATGATACCGCGCTCTTCTCCCGTGACAACTGGTTTTCCTTTCAGCGACGGGTTTATTGACTGCTCGACCGAAGTGAAGAAGGCATCGCCGTCCACGTGCACCAGTGCGCGCGGAAAGGAGCCGTTAATAAACAGCATTTCGTTTCCCATGATCTCCTCTTTTGGTTGGGGAGATACACCGTAATAATCGTTCAGTTTTNTGTACAGTTTTAAACGCTAAAAAAANCGGCTACTTTTCGGGCAACAATTTAAACCATAATTTAATGACAAGAGCNCAACTTCTGAACAATAGTGTACCAATAGAAATAGATACGGTTAGCAGATAGGAGAGAGCGGCGTATGAGTAGGAAAAATTTAGATTTGCGTTTTAGTTTGTTTCGCTTGAAAACGACCAATTTTTTTAACGAGAGACAACTGCACAGAACGCGCCCCATCCGGGCGCGGTTTCAGTTGGTTTCTTGTAGGGCGCTTGGTCGTGCCTCAAGCGAGGCCGGTTTGGAGCCGTTGCCCTCTTTTTTTGCTGCGGCTCCTGAATGGAGCAGCATGAAGCGAACCGATAGTAGGATCAGACAGACGATGGTAGGGCTGGTGGCTCTGTGGCTCTGTTGCGGTGTGGCGACTGCCAATGTGATTGTCACGAATCTGCCGGGCATATTTGGTGATCCTATCTTTGGCGATGGGTTTATGACCGGACGCTATGAGGTCGATATCGACGGCAACGGCGTGTGGGACGTCGCCCTTGAAGCGAGTAGCACTCAAATTTCAGCAGTGGCGAATAAGCATACTTTGTTGCAGGTGTATCCATCGACTCCACCGAACGTTGGCTCGTGGGCTTCTCCTTTATTGTTAGGCGATGTAGTAGGTTCTTATGCCTTGTATAACGCAGTTTGGCATCGAAATAATCTAGGAACTTCGGGGATGCGAGTTTGCGTAACCAGTGGTTGCGCAGGCTATTGGCCGGAGGGTGCTGAAGAAATTTTGGATCCTGACACAGGCTATATTCGACTGCGTCCACACAGCGGTTATCTGGCGGTGGCGTTTACTAATTCGACGGGACGGCACTATGGCTATGTGGATGTGGGGGTTTACGACATTGGTTCGGCTGGTCTTATTTATGGCTGGGCATGGGAAACGGAGCCAGATACCCCGATAACGATTGTGCCGGAGCCAGGAAGCGCGGGACTAGTGGTTTTGTTTGCGGGGCTGATATGGCTCCGGCAGAGTGAGTAGGAGGGGGTGATTATTGGCTACAAAAAAAGCGCTGTCTGGTGGGACAGCGCTTTTGGGTGTGTAGAGGAGTTGTTTTCTACATGTTTTCGATCATGGCTTGGCCGAATTCGCTGCATTTGAGCAGGGTGGCATCGTCCATGAGGCGTTCGAAGTCGTAGGGGACGCGTTTTTGGCCGATGGCGCCGTTCATCCCTTTGATGACGAGGTCGGCGGCTTCGGCCCAGCCGAGGTAGCGGAGCATCATTTCACCGGAGAGGATGAGCGAGCCGGGGTTGACTTGGTCTTTGCCGGCATATTTGGGGGCGGTTCCGTGGGTGGCTTCGAAGATGGCGATGCCGGTTTGGTAGTTGATGTTGGCGCCGGGGGCGATGCCGATGCCGCCGACACAGGCGGCGAGGGCGTCGGAGATGTAGTCTCCGTTGAGGTTGAGCGTGGCGATTACGTCGTATTCAGCAGGTCGGGTGAGAATCTGCTGGAGCATGGCGTCGGCGATGACGTCTTTGATGATGATCTCTTGGCCGGTTTCGGGGTGTTTGATGACGTGCCAGGGGCCGCCGTCGAGGGGGGTGGCGCCGAAGTCTTGGACGGCGATTTCGTAACCCCAGTCGCGGAAGGCGCCTTCGGTGAATTTCATGATGTTGCCTTTGTGGACGAGGGTGACGGAGTCGCGGTGGTTGTCGATCGCGTATTGAATGGAGGCTTTTACGAGGCGGTGAGTGCCTTCTTGCGATACGGGTTTGATGCCGATGCCGGAGGTTTTGGGAAAGCGGATTTTGGTGACGCCCATGTTGCCTTGAAGGAAGTCGATGACTTGTTTGACTTCGTCGGTGCCTTCTTGATATTCGACGCCGGCGTAGATGTCTTCTGAGTTTTCGCGGAAGATGACCATGTCGGTGAGGTCGGGGCGTTTGACGGGTGAGGGGACGCCTTCGAACCAGCGGACGGGGCGTTGGCAGACGTAGAGATCGAGCAGCTGGCGGAGGGCGACGTTGAGGCTGCGGATGCCGCCGCCGACAGGTGTGGTGAGGGGACCTTTGATGGCGACGGTGTATTCTTTGACGGCTTCGAGGGTTTCATCGGGAAGCCAGGTGTTGTCGCCATATGTGTCGACGGCTTTTTCGCCGGCGTAAATTTCCATCCATTCGATTTTTTTGGCTCCGCCATAGGCTTTTTCAACGGCGGCATCGAGGACGGCTTTCATGGCGGGCGAGATGTCGATGCCGATACCGTCGCCTTCGATGTAGGGGATTATGGGGTTGTTGGGGACATGGAGTCCGTCGGGTCCCATTGTGATTTTTTCGCCGGAAGTGGGTAGGTTGATGTTGTCGTATGCCATGGTGCGCGTCCTCTTGTTTAGTTGCTGGTTAGTTGTGCGTTGTGTATTTGTTCGAAAGCTTGAATCTGTTCGATTTGGGAGAGGCTTTCGGCGATATCGTCCATGCCGAGTAGTAGTTTTTCTCTAACGGCGGGGTCGACCTGAAAGTGGAAGGTGAGTGCGTCGAAGGTGAGGGTTTGCTCTTCGAGGTTGACGGTGGCGCTGAGGGGCTGATCGGCTTCGGCGAGTTGGAAGATGTGATCGATTTCGGTGTTGGTTAGTTCGATGGTGAGTAGCCCGTTTTTGGCGCAGTTGTTGCGAAAGATATCGGCGAAGGCGGGAATTTCGCCTTCGCGGGGCGCGATGACGACTTTGAAGCCTTGCTGGGCGACGGCCCAGACGGCGTGTTCGCGGCTGGAGCCGCAACCGAAGTTGTTGCGTCCGACTAGGATGGAGGCGCCGTTGGCTTTGGGGTGGTTGAGGGCAAAGTTGGGGTTGTTCGAGCCGTCTGCATTATAGCGCCAGTCGGAAAAGAGGGCGGGACCGAAGCCGGTGCGTTTGATGGATTTGAGATGCTCTTTGGGGATGAGGGCATCGGTGTCGATGTTGGCGCGGTCGACGGCGCATATGGTTCCGGTGAAGGTTTCAAATTTTTCCATTAGGCTAACTCCCTGACATCTATAAAGTGACCGTGAATGGCGGCGGCGGCGGCCATGGCGGGGCTGACGAGGTGGGTTCTTCCGCCGCGTCCTTGGCGGCCTTCAAAGTTTCGGTTGGAGGTGGAGGCGCAGCGCTCTTTGTCTTTGAGTTTGTCGGGGTTCATGGCGAGGCACATGGAACATCCGGCAAAGCGCCACTGGGCACCGGCGGCTTCGAAGATTTGGTTGAGGCCCTCTTTTTCGGCTTCTTTGCGGACTTTTTCGGAGCCGGGAACGACGAGGACGCGTACGCCGTCGGCGACCTGTTTGCCGTCCATGATGCGGGCGGCTTCGCGGAGGTCTTCGATTCGGCCGTTGGTGCAGCTACCGATGAAGACAGCGTCGATGCTGACGTCGGTGATGCGGGTGCCGGATTCGAGTCCCATGTAGTCGAGAGCGGCTTGAATGTCGTCTGGGTTGTAGACATCGGAGCCGTCGAGTTCGGGGACGGTGCCGTTGATGCCGATGACCATGCCGGGGCTGGTGCCCCAGCTGACGATGGGTTCCATCTCTTCGACGTTGATGGTGATGGTTTTGTCGAAGACGGCGTCTTGGTCGGAGTAGAGGGTTTTCCAGTGATCGAGAGCGGCTTCGAGTTCGGGGCCTTTGGGAGCAAAGGGTCGGTCTTCGGCGGTGATGTAGTCGAAGGTGGTTTGGTCGGGGGCGATGAGGCCGCAGCGTGCGCCGCCTTCGATGGCCATATTACAGACGGTGAGGCGTCCTTCCATGGAGAGCTGTTCGATGGCACTTCCACAAAATTCGAAGGCACAGCCGGTTCCGCCTGCGGCACCAATTCGGCCGATGAGTTCAAGGACGAGGTCTTTGGCGGTGATGCCGAAGGGGAGGTTACCTGTGAATTCGACGCGGTATTGCATGGGTTTCTTCTGGCGGAGTGTCTGGGTGGCGAGGACGTGTTCAACTTCGGAGGTGCCGATGCCGAAGGCGATGGCACCGAAGCCGCCGTGGGTGGCGGTGTGGGAGTCGCCGCAGACGATGGTGGTGCCGGGCAGGGTGATGCCTTGTTCGGGGCCGATGATGTGTACGACGCCTTGTTTTTCGGAGTTCATGCCATAGAAGCGGATGCCGTGTTCGGCGCAGTTGCTTTCGAGGGCGTTGACTTGTGTTCGGGCGATGGGGTCGGAAATCTCGGTGCGACTGTCGGTGGGTACGTTGTGATCGGTGGTGGCGAAGGTGAGTTCGGGGTGGCGCACCGGACGGTGGTTGAGTTTGAGTCCTTCGAAGGCTTGTGGACTGGTTACTTCGTGGATGAGGTGGCGGTCGATGTAGAGTAGGACTTCTCCGCCGGGTAGTTCGGCGACGACGTGTTGATCCCAGATTTTTTCAAAGAGTGTTTTTCCCATGGCTTTTCCGTTTTTAGTGAGCGATGCATTATAAGAAGCGAGAGGGGGGCTTCAAGTTTTAAGGTTATTTTTACGCAGGCTAGGTTTTTGAGGGTTGATTATATATGTTTATATTATCTTTAACGAATTATAAAAAATAGAAAGGATGGTATGGCGATGAGAGGTGTATTACTGATTGCTGTTCTTGTATGGGGAACGAGTTCGTTTGGAGAAACTTCTTTTGAGGCGGAAAAGCATGCTAAAATTGAGAAGTTGATTGAGCTGAGTGGTAGCGCGGAGCAGTTTGATCTGATGATGGAGAAGATGTATGCACAGTATCGGTTGATGATGCCGGAGGTGCCGGGTGAGATGTGGACGATTCTGCAGGAGGAGATGAACGGAAAGGCGATTAAAGAGTTGCTGCGTTCGATGATTCCGGTCTATGCGAAGCACTATTCGGATGAAGATATCGAGGCGATGATCGGTTTTTATGAGTCGGAGGCAGGGCAACGAATGGTGGCAAAGATGCCGGCGATGGCGGAAGATATTGCGGTGATTTCGGCGACGTGGGGGCAGCAGTTTTCGGGGCGGATATTGGAGCGGATCAAGGTGATTGAAGAGCAGGTGGCAGCGGCTGAGGCAGTGGCTGATACGGAATCGGCGCCTGCTCCGTGAGTTAGTCGATGAGTTGGTGGCGCAGGTTGCGGCCCATGTGGCAGGTGATTTCGTAGGGGATGGTGTTGGCTAGCCGGGCGAGGTTTTCGATGCTGTTGGGGGCGTCGGCTCGGTTGGAGATCACTTCGACGCTGTCGCCGACTTGGGTTTGGGGGATGTGGGTGATGTCGACGGTCATTTGATCCATGCTGACGCGTCCGCAGACGGGTGCGGGTTGTCCGTGAATATGGACGAGGGCGCGGTTGGAGAGCGCGCGGAAGTAGCCGTCGCCATAGCCGATGGGAACGACGGCGACGCGGCTGTCGTGCTGATATTGATGGGTTCGACCGTAACCGCTGAAACTGCCGGCGGGCATTTTTTTGATGGCGATGATTTGGGCGTGTACGCTCATGCAGGGTTGAAGGTCGAGGTGGGGGCGGAGATGTTCGGCGTAGTGGCAGCCGTAGACGGAGAGGCCGGGGCGGACGAGGTCGAGATGGCTTTGGGGCTGGTGGATGAGGGCGGCGGTGTTGGCGGCATGGCGAATGAGGGCTCTATTTTTGGGGAGGGTGTTGAGGAAGGTGGTGAGTTGTTGGTGGAGGTAGGTGGGATCGGGATCGTCTGATGTGGCGAAGTGGGTGTAGGCGCCGGTGAGGTGGACACAGGGGGTTTGGTCGATGAGGTTGAAGAGGGCGTTGGCTTGGTGGGCGGCAACACCGAGGCGCCCCATGCCGGAGTCTATTTTGAGATGGATGGGGGCGGTGTGTTGGATGCGTTGGGCGGTGGCGGCGATGGTTTGTAGTGCGTTTTTGGACATGACGGTTTGGGTGATTTGCTGGCGGATGAGCTCTTCTTGAATGTCGGTTTCGTCGAAGTAGGCGGAGAGGAGGCAGAGGATGAAGCCGGTGTAGCCATAGTCTCGGATTTCGAGGGCTTCGGAGGGGGAGGCAACAATGAAGCCGTCGGCGTGCTGCGCGAGAATGGGGTAGAGCAGTTTCAGGTTGTGGCCATAGCAGTTGTCTTTGACGACGGGGCATAGCTTCACTTGGGGGGCGATGCGTTGGCGTAGGGCGGTGAGGTTGTGTTGAACGGCGGCGGCGGAGATGGTGGCAGTTAGGTAGTTTTTCATGGGGGCGCAGCGCGTGTTAGCGGTGGTAGAAGTTTTTTTTGCGCCATGCGTTGGATGGAATGTTTACATTTTGGTTGTGCAGCTTCCGAGCTTCGGCTTCGTTGACGGCGGCTTCTTTGAGGGTCGTTGGTTTTTTGGGGGTGTTTTCTGGTTGTTCTTTGTTCATCTGTTTGTCCTGTTAAGATTAGGGATATTGACCGGGTTGGTTGAGGGCGGTGTCGGGATCGAATCCGTAGAGATGGTTGAGGACTTGGAGGGCGTTGCCGGCTTGTCCTTTCATGAGGTTGTCGATGTGGGAGACGATGCGGAGGCGCTGGGTGCGTTGGTCAATATCGACGGTTAGATTGCAGTAGTTGGTGCCGCGGACATCGGCGATGGAGGCGGGTTGGTTAGCGTCCTGCACGCGGATGAATCCGTTGGAGGGGTAGAAGGTGCGGTAGATTTCGAGTAGCTCGTCGAGGCGGGTTTGGTTGAGGTTGGCGTAGCAGACGCTCATGATGCCTCGGCAGACGGGAACGGCCTGAGCGGTGAAGGTGATTTGGAGTTCTTGGTCGCAGAGGAGACCGAGTTCCTGTTCGATTTCGACCATGTGCTGGTGTCCGCTGAGGCGGTAGGCATTCATGTTGTCGTAGCGGTTGGGATAGTGAAAGCCGGGGCTTGGTTTTTTGCCGGCACCGGAGATGCCTGTTTTACAGTCGCATATGATGCTGGTGAGATCAACGATGCCGGCCTGAACAGCGGGGGCGAGGGCGAGGATGCAGCTGACGGCGAAGCAACCGGGATTGCCGACGAGTTGTTGATCGGTGGTGAGGGCATGCAGTTCGGGAAGACCGTATTGGGTGGCGGAGAGAAGTTCAGGCGCGTCGTGTGTGGGGTTCTTTCCGAGAAAGTTGGCATAGTGAGTATAGCGTTCAGGGGTGTTGAAGCGGAAGTCACCGCTGTAGTCGATGATTTTGGCTCCTTTTTCTATTTCAGCGGCGGCGGTTTGCATACCGACGCGGTCGGGGGTGGAGAAGATAACCAGGTCGTGGGCTTGGTTGGCAGCGGGATCTTCGGGGGACAGGATGGTTTGGTCGCAGAAGCCGCGGAGGTGGGGAAAGACATCACTCATGCGGCGTCCGGTATCGGAGAGACTTACGAGGGTGGCGATGTTGACATGAGGGTGCTTAAGGAGGAGTTCGGTGATGCCGACTCCGCCATATCCGCCTGCGCCTACGATCTTTGCTTGTATCATGCTGTTTCTCCTGCTTGGTGATGGAGCATAGCAAGGCGGGTTATAAAGTCCATCGTTTAGATAGCTGATTTGAGGCTAGTGGGTGCGGGTGCAGGGGGGTGGGCGGTTGAGGGATCGGGNGGGGCATTAGATGGTTAGTGGGGAGATTTTTTGAGGGCGCGGAGAAGGGTTTGTTGTTCGGGGCGGGAGCGGGAGATGAGTAGATAGAATAGGATGCCGCTGAGGATGGTGAGGAGGAGAGTGGTGAGCTGGGCGAGTTTGGTTGTGGGGGGTAGGAGGAGGGTGAGGGTGTTGTAGAGGGTTCCGATGGCGAGTCCCATGAGGAGGGCGCGGAATAGGGCGTGGGTGGCGGTGTTGAGGAGTTGTTTGAGGGGGAGGGGGGGGAGTTTGTGATGTAGGGCGCGGGTGAGCAGGAGGATGCCGGCGGTTTCGGAGAGGACGGTGGCGGCGGCGAGGCCTGCGTGTTTCCAGTAGGTGGGGAGTAGGGCGATGGCGAGGAGGTTGAGGAGGAGGTTGAGGGCGACGGTGATGAGGCCGATGCGGACGGGGGTGCGGGTGTCTTGGAGGGCNTAGAAGGCGGGGACGAGGAGTTTGGCGGCGCTGAAGATGATGAGGCCGGGGGTGTAGAAGGCGAGGGCGCGGGCGGCGAGTTGGGTGGAGTGGGAGTCGAAGGCGCCTTGCCAGTTGAAGAGGACGTTGAGGACGGGGGTGCTGAGCCAGAGGAGGCCGATGGCGGCGGGGATCATGATGTAGAGCATGTGGCGCAGGGCGTNGGCGAGGGATTGGGTGATGGCGGCGCGGTCGGAGCGGGCGGCTTGTTGGCTGAAGGTGGGGAGGAGGACGGTGCCGAGGGCGGTGGCGATGAGGCCGAGGGGGAAGTATATCATGCGTTCGCTGTAGAAGAGGGCGGCGGGGGCCCAGTCGCCGATGGAGAGGGCGAGGAGGCGGTCGATGACGACGTTGAATTGGGTGACGGCGACACCGAGGGCGGCGGGGGCCATGAGGTGTAGCATTTTTTTGACGCGGGGGTCGTGGCGAAAGGGGGTGGGGGTGAAGCGAGCTCCGCGGGATTTGAGGGCGGGGAGTTGGATGATGAGCTGAAGGATGCCGGCGAGTAGGACGGTGTAGGCGAGGGCGTGGATTTGGTCGGGGGGGCAGGTGAGGCGGGGAAAGAGGAGGGTCATGGTGGCGATGAGGGTGAGGTTGAGAAGGGTGGGGGCGAGGGCGGGTAGGGTGTAGTGGTTGTGGGCGTTGAGCAGTCCCATGCTGAGGGCGGCGAGGCAGATGAAGATGAGGTAGGGGAGCATGATGCGGGCGAGGTTGAGGGTGGTGTGCCAGGTGGGGGAGAGTAGTTGGTTTTGCATGAGGAGCGTGAGGAGGCCAATGCCGAGGAGGGTGAGGAGGGTGAGGGTGAGGGTGAGCAGGGTGCCGACGCGTTGGGCGAGTTGCCAGGCGGCGGGCGATCCGTCGGTTTGGCGGGTTTGGATGAAGAGGGGGATGAAGGCGGCGGAGAGGGCGCCTTCGCCGAAGAGGCGGCGGAAGAGGTTGGGGAGGGTGAAGGCGGTGAAGAAGGCGGAGGCNAGGAGTCCGGTGCCGAAGTGGTAGGCAATGAGAATNTCGCGGAGTAGCCCGAAGCAGCGGCTGAGGAGGGTGAGGGCTCCGATGGTTCCGGCGGAGCGTATGATGCGGTTGGTGTGCAAGCGNACCTCTCTGTTTTCTTTTGCTTTCCGATTAGGTTCGTTTTAAAGGTATGGGAATGCAGGTGGCAGTTCAAACAGGAAGCGTGGCTTATGAGTGATGAGATGGGACGGGTTCTTTCGGGGGATGAGGCGTCGNTTGTGGCTTCGTGGAAGCAGATGCAGGCGCAGCCGGTGGATTGGAATTTGAGTGGAAAGGCGTTGCCGCGGTTGCGTCGGAATCAGGCGACGATTGAGCAGGCGCAGACGATTTCGGGGCCGGGTACGTTTATGGGGAAGGCGACGCGGTCGATTACGTTGGAGCCGACGACGTTGGAGGGTTGGTGGTTGGATCGGGCGGATTTGCNGGGNTCGTTGCCGATTCGGGTGGGGATTGCGAATGTGTGGACGACGGGGCAGATTGTGAGCAATATTGTGCTGCGGAGCGGTAGTCCGCGTAATTATGTGCGGATGGTGGAGCATTTGATCTGTCTGCGGATGGGAATGGGGGTGGATAATCTGGTGATTAAGTTGGATTCGGGAGATCCGCCGCTGTTTGATCAGGGTAGTTTGGATGTGGTNGAGGCGTTGGACCGGTGTGGACGGGTGGAGCGTGAGGAGCGGGTTTCGTANTATACGGTTCCGCATGCGGTTTCGGTGGGGGGAACGTATGGAGATTTTGTGACGTTGGCTCCGCCGTTGGATCGGGAGAATCCGCAGTTGACGATTGATTGTGCGATTGATTTTAAGACGCATATTGGGCAGCAGCGGATTGTGTTTCCGGTGTGTGAGGAGTTGATGCGGATGGCATCGGTGGCNCGGACGAATACGTCGTGGGCGAAGGTGTTGTATTGTCGTACGATTGGGCGGTTGTTTGCGGATGTGCGGAATTTGGGATATACGTCTNGAAACGTTCTGATTGCGGGGCGGAATCGGTATATGAATGAGCCGCGGCTGGTGCATGAGGGGAAGGCGTTGGAGGCGGTGTGGCATCGGTCGGTGTTGGATTTGTTGGCGGCGATTGCGTTGATTCCGAATGGGCAGTTTGTGGGGCATATTACGTCGTATAAGGCGGGGCATCGGTTGGATTGTGAGTTGATGCGGCAGTTGTATTTGAATGAGGTGTTGGTTCCGTTGGAGCTGGGTGAATGAAGAGTTTTCGTAAGGAGCTTTGGTTTGAGGTGCCGCAGCGGCGGCAGATTGTTCATATTACGCCGGAGGTGGAGGCGTGTGTGGTGGAGTCGGGTATTCGGGAGGGGCTTTGTTTGGTGAATGCGATGCATATTTCGGCGTCGGTTTTTATTAATGATAACGAGAGTGGGCTGCATCGGGATTATGAGCGGTGGTTGGAGGGGCTGGCGCCGGAGAAGCCGTATGATCAGTATGATCATAATGGATATAAGGATAATGCGGATGCGCATTTGAAGCGGACGATTATGGGGCGTGAGGTGGTGGTGGCGATTACGGATGGAGTGCTTGATTTTGGGCCGTGGGAGCAGATCTTTTATTATGAGCTGGATGGGCGGCGGAAGAAGCGGGTGTTGGTGAAGATTATCGGGGCGTAGTTAGTCGGTGGTTTGGTGACTGTGTTGCATGAGTTGACAGAGCTGGCGGTAGTAGCCATCGCGGCTGATGAGTTGGTCGTGGGTGCCGGCATCGATGAGTTCGCCGTGGCGCATGACGAGGATGTGGTCGGCATGGCGGATGGTGGAGAGGCGGTGGGCGATGACGATGCTGGTGCGGTTGTTCATGAGTTTGGCGAGGGCGTCTTGGATGAGGAGTTCGGTGGCGGTGTCGATGCTGGCAGTGGCTTCGTCGAGGACGAAGAGGAGTTCGGGGTTTTGGGCGAAGGTGCGGGCCATGACGAGGAGTTGTTTTTGGCCGAGTGAGAGGCCTTCGCCGCGTTCGTTTAGTTGGCTTTCGTAGGCGTGGGGTAGTTGCTGGATGAAGGGGTCGGCGTTGACGGTTTGGGCGGCTTGTTGGATTTGGGTTTGGGTGAGGTGGGGGTGGTGGAGTCCGATGTTGTCTTGAACGGTGCCGGCGAAGAGGAAGGGGTCTTGGAAGACGTAGCCGAGGCGGCGGCGTAGGTCGGTTTGATCGAAGTCTTGAATGTTGATGTCGTCGATGGTGATGGTGCCGCGTTGGATGTCGTAGAAGCGGCCGATGAGGTTGATGATGGTGCTTTTGCCGGCGCCGGTGGCGCCGACGATGGCGAGGGCTTGGCCGGGTTCGACGCGGAAGGAGAGGTCTTTGATGACCCAGTTTTCGTCTTCGTAGGCAAACCAGACGTTTTTGAATTCGATGGTGCCGTTGAGTTTTGGGGGGATGATGGGGGTGGAGGGGTTTTGGATGTCGGGTTGGCGGTTGAGTAGGCTAAAGACGCGTTCGATGGAGGCGAGGGCGACTTGGAAGGAGCTGGCTTTTTCGGAGAGGGAGCTGAGGGGGCGGAAGAAGTCTCGGATGTAGGCGAGGAAGGCGACGAAGATGCCGAGGGTGATGAAGCTGGATCCGTTGAGTAGGAGTATGCCGCCGACGCCTAGGATGAGGAGGGAGGCGAGGGCTTGGGCGCCTTCGACGGCGGGGAAGGAGAGGGAGAACCAGCGGACTTCTTGGAAGTAGGCGGCGCGGAGTTGGGTATGTTTTTGGTCGAAGTCTTCGATGGCGGTGGCTTGGCGGTTGAAGAGTTGGATGGTGCTCATGCCGGTGAGGCTTTCTTGGAGGTAGGCGTTTTGGGCGGCTTGTCGGTCGCGAATGTCGCGGTTGGCGTTTCGGAGGTTGCGGTTGATGTAGACGAGGAGGCTGTAGAGTAGGGGGAGGGTGAGGAAGAGGGTGCCGGCGAGGGGGGGGGAGATGTAGAGCATGTAGCCCATGATGCCGAGGAGCATGAAGAGGTCGGCGAGGGTGCCGACGACGCCGTCGGTGACAAAGTTTTGGAGGCGTTCGATGTCGGAGGTGACGCGGGTCATGAGGGTGCCGACGGGGGTGCGGTCGAAGTAGGCTTGGTGCATGGTGAGAACTTTGCGGAAGACGGCGAGGCGGAGGTCGTAGATGATGCGTTGTCCGATGTAGGCGGTGAGTAGGCCTTGTAGATAGCGGACGAGGTGGCCGATACCGGCGATGAGGACGTAGAGGATGCTGAGTTGGCCGAGGAGTTCGAGGCGGGGCGGGATGGGTTGTTGGGTTTGCATGAGGCAGTCGTCGGTGATGCGTTGGATGATGAGGGGGAGGTAGTTGATGGCGAGGGAGGTAGAGAGAATGAGGAGGAAGGCGGCGGTGAGCCAGAGGCGGTAGGGTTTGATGTATGTGAGGAGTTGGCGGGTGAGGGTCATGGGTTTTGCTCGAGTTGTTGTTTGAGATTTTGTTGGGCGTGGAGTTGGGCGTAGTAGCCGGATTGCTGGAGGAGTTGTTGGTGGCTGCCTTGCTGGGTGATTTGTCCGTCTTCGATGACGATGATGGTGTCGGCGTATTGCAGGGTGGAGATGCGGTGGCTGATGAAGAGGGTGGTGCGTTCGTCCATGATGGGTTTTAGTTTTTGCATGATGGCGGCTTCGGTTTGGGTGTCGACGGCGGAGAGGACGTCGTCGAGAATGAGAATTTCGGGTTGGCGGGCGATGGCGCGGGCGATGGCGGTGCGTTGGCGTTGACCGCCGGAGAGGGTGACACCGCGTTCGCCGAGGAGGGTTTGGAGTTGGTCGGGGAAGCGTTGGATGTCTTGGTCGAGGTGGGCGGTTTGGGTGGCCCATGCGATGCGATCAGGGTTGGGTTGGGAGAGGCCGAATGCGAGGTTGTGTTCGAGGGTGCGGGAGAAGAGGATGGGTTCTTGTAGGGCGCAGCCGATTTTTTGGCGGATGGTATCGAGCGGGAGTTCGGTTAGGGGGATGCTGCCGAGGGTGATGTGGCCTTCGGTGGGGTCGATGAGGCGGGCGGTGAGGGCGGCTAGTAGGGATTTGCCGCAGCCGGTGGGGCCGGTGATGCCGAGGGTGGTGCCGGTGGGGATGGTGAGGTTGAGGTGCTGGATGAGGGGGCGGTTGTCGAGTTGGAGGGAGACGTTGTGGAAGGTGATGTCGTGGTGGGGTAGGGGTTCTGTGTGGGGGTTGGTGCTATCGGTGATGTTGGGTTGGGCTTCCATCATTTCGCGGACGCGGCCCCAGCTGACGACGCCGCGCTGGTAGAGACTGGAGGTCCAGGAGAGTGCGAGGAGGGGCCATTGCATGTAGAGCAGGTATTGGATGAATTGGGTGAGGGTTCCGAGGGTGAGCTGCCCGTCGATAATGCGGCGACCGCCGACGTTTAGGATGAGGATCATGCCGACGCCGAACCAGAAGGCCATGAAGGGCCAGAGACTTTGGCGGGTGGCTTGCATGAGCATGTTTTTGCGAATGAGGCCTTGGTTGAGGGTGGTGAATTGTTGGTTGCGGCGTTCTTCGAGGGCGAAGCCTTTGAGGCAGCGGATGCCGCTGAAGCTTTCTTGGGCGAAGCTGGAGAGTTCGGATGTTTTTTCCTGTAGCTCTTTTTGGCGGCGGCGCATGATGCGGAGGATGAGGAAGAAGATGATGACCATGGGGATGTAGAGGGCGTAGACGATGAGGGCGAGTTGGACGTCGGTTAGGAGCATGACGATGAGGGCGGAGAAGAGGACGACGATGGTGCGGATGCCTTGTAGGAGGCCTTGGCCGATGGCGTCGCGGACCATGTTGATGTCGGAGGAGAGGCGGGTCATGAGGTCGCCGGTGCGTTGGGTGCGGTAGTAGCTGCTGTCGAGGCGAGTGAGGTGGGCGAAGATGTCTTTGCGGAGGTGGTATTCGGCTTTGTGGGAGAGTTTGAGGGGGATTTTGCGGAGGANGCGGGAGAAGATGACGGCGGTGATGCCGAAGAGGAGGTATTGGAAGAGTAGTTGGTAGAGTTGGGCGTGTTCGAGGTCTTGNTGGGTGAGTCCGTCGATGATGAGGCGCATGAGGTAGGGGAGGTAGAGGTTGATTCCAACGGCTACGAGTACGGCGATAGTGGTGTAGAGGATCTCGCGTTTGTAGGGTTTGACGTAGGATAGAATCTGGATGGTGGGCTGACTGATGTTTTTTCTCCGTAAAGAAGCGGCTTACGATACGATCTATAGTGTGTAAAGCAAGTTTCGTTTGAAGGGATGCGAGGTTACAAATTTTTGGCAAGGGAGTTGCGATTGACTTTGGAAAGTTGGAAGAGTAGAAATGCGCGCTTGCAGGATGTGGGCGTGTGGGTGATTAACCACAGGAGTGATAGGTATGTTGACATCGACTAAAATTCGGTTTGTAGGCAATGTGGAAGAGGTTCGCCGGTTGACGGAGGAGACGATTGTGCTGCGGATGGAGCGGGGCGATATTGATTTTGAGCCGGGGCAGTATGTTCGAATTGGTGTGGAGGGGGATGCTGAGATTCGGGACTATTCGGTCTATTCGGGNAACAATAAGCCTTATCTGGAGGTGCTATTNCGCCGGGTAGCGGATGGATTGGTTTCGAAGCAGTTGTTTGATTTGAAGGAAGGCGATCGGGTTATGATTGGCGGTCCGTATGGGCATTTCAAATTAGTGGAAGAGATTCGGTATAAGCCGTTGCTNTTTATTGCTACGGGTACGGGCATTTCGCCGTATCGGAGTTTTATTGAGTCGTATGAGGGGCTGGATTATCGCGTGATTCATGGAACTAGCTATTTGAATGAGGGGTATGAGAAGGAGATTTACGGAGATCGTTATTTCCATTGTGTGTCGCGGGAAGAGGGGGGTGACTATAAAGGTCGCGTGACGGATTATGTGAAGGAAGTGGAGTTTACGCCGGATACGAATGCGTTTTTGTGCGGAAATTGTGATATGATTTATGATGTGTTTGATCTGTTGCAGGAGCGGGGTTTGCCGACGACGCAGATTCACACGGAGGTCTATTTTTAGNCGATGAAGTGCTGCGTTGTCACGCTGGGTTGTCAGATGAACCAGTCGGATTCGGAGCGGATNCGGAGTGTGATTGAGGGCGTNGGNTTTGAGATGACNGATCGGGAGGAGGAGGCCTCGCTGATTGGNGTGGTCGCTTGTTCGGTTCGGCAAAAGGCGATTGATAAGGTTTANAGCAAGATCAATAAGTGGAATCAGTGGAAGCGGGAGCGTCCGTTGGTGACGTTTGTTTCGGGCTGTATCCTGCCGGCGGATGAGGAGAAATTTCTGTCGTTGTTTGACTTGTTGTTTCGTATGAATCAGTTGACGGAGTTGCCGGAGATGCTNCGGCAGTGTGGAGTGGCAACGGAGCTTTCGGCGCGGCATCCGATGGAGACGATTGAGCGGACGGATGATTTGACNGATTTCTGGCAGGTGAAGCCGAGTTACAGCAAGCCGTTTGAGGCATTTGTTCCGATTCAGAATGGGTGCGATAAGTTCTGNTCGTTTTGTGCGGTTCCGTTGACGCGGGGGCGGGAAGTGTCGCGAGCCAGCGGAGAGGTGCTGCGTGAGGTGGAGCGTCTGGTGGCAGAAGATGTGAAGTCGATTACGCTACTGGGTCAAAATGTGAACTCCTATGGATTGGATCGGGCGGGTGATGAGCTTTCGTTTGCGGCTTTGTTGCGGGAGGTGGGGGAGATNGGTAAGCGGAGCGGGAAGGATTTTTGGGTCTATTTCACATCGCCACATCCGNGGGATATGGGTCGGGATGTGCTGGAGGCGATGGCGGCCTATCCNTGTTTGGCAAAGCAGATTCATCTGCCGTTACAGAGCGGGGATGATAAGTTGTTGCGGCGAATGAATCGGAACCATGATGTGGCTGCGTATAGGGAGGTGATTGGTAACATTCGGGAGTTGTTGCCGGAGGCGACGATTTTTACNGATGTTATTGTTGGGTTTTGCGGGGAGAGCGATGAGCAGTTGNCGCGGACGGCGGAGGTGATGCTGGAGGTGCAGTTTAATATGGCATATATCGCGAAGTATTCTCCGCGCATTGGGGCTCGTTCGGCCCGCTGGGAGGATGATGTGTCGCATGAGCAGAAGAGTGAGCGTCTGGCGCGCTTGACGGAAGTGTTGAAGCGAACCTCGTTGTTGNATAATGAATCGTTGGTTGGCAAGCGATTGAAGGTTTTGGTGGAGCGGGTCGATCCGCGGGTAGAAAATGCGGTGGCGGCGCGGACAGAGGGCAAATTACCTGTTCGTGTGAGGAACGTTTCGGAGGAGGTAGTCGGCACCTTTATGGAGGTGGAGATTACTTCGGCATCTGAACTTTCACTGAGTGGAAAACCGCTTGATCAGCATTTGGCTGCACCGATCAAGCGTGCATTGGCTTAGAGTAGGTTTTGTATTTCTGCCTGTGCGGCATTCCAATATTCGCAGGGGTCTTTTTTAAATTGGTCGTTGAGTGCTGCGAAATAAGCAGCTTGTTCCGTCATGGTGTAGATCTGTTCGGAGTTGTAGGTGGGTTTCTTTTTGGNNGTGGCTTTTTTCGTTGCTGGGGTTTTCTTTTTCGTCGCGGACTTTTTGGCAGGGGATTTTTTTGTGCCAGTTGATGTGGTCTTTTTTTTCGTCATGATGGGGCATCCTTATTGTTAAATGTTTATCTNATCTTTATAAGAAAATAGGATTTGTACTCNAATGTCGATCAATGATTCGAGATTCTTGTTTAGTGAATCNNTCATTGTTTGGTTTAATGAAGGGATGNATGGGATATTGATAGTGATAGGTTGTTTGCTTTTGTTGGGGGTCGCGTTGCTCTTGGTGGGAGTGATGCGGTTGCAGTCGCGGGATCAGTTGAAAGCGGAGCAGCGGTCGCATGAACTTGAGCGGGTAGAGCAAATTATGCGGGGTCTTGAGAAAGAGCTGCGGGAAGATGTGGATCGGGTTCGGCAGCGGGTGGATGAGTCGTTGGAGCGAAACAGTCGGCAGTTGGGAGAGCGGTTTAAGGAGCTGGTGGAGAGCAATGAGCGACGACTGGGAGAGATTAGTGGTCGGGTTGAAGAGCGGCTGGAGAAGGGTTTTGAGAAGACTAACTCGGTTTTTGGGGATGTGATCAAGCGGCTGGCGGAGATCGATAAGGCGCAGGCGCAAATTTCGGAGCTGTCGGGCAGTGTGGGTTCGTTGAATGAGATTCTGGCGGACAAGCGATCGCGGGGGGCGTTTGGGGAGGTGCAGCTGATTGGGCTGGTAAAGAANTTGATGCCACCGAATAGTTTTGCGGAGCAGCATACGTTTGAGAATGGTGTGCGGGCGGACTGTGTGTTGTTTATGCCGGAGCCGACCGGAACGTTGTGTGTGGATTCAAAATTTCCGTTAGAGAGTTATCAGCGAATGGTGGATGGAGCGCTGGGGGAACTAGAGCGGAAGCAGGCGGAGACGCAGTTTCGANCGGATATTAAGAAGCATATTAAGGACATTGCGGAGAAATATATTATTCCGGGGACGACGGCGGAGGGAGCGGTGATGTTTATTCCGGCGGAGGCGGTTTTTGCCGAGATTCATGCGCGGTTTCCAGACTTAGTTGAGCATTCGCACAAGGCGCGGGTCTGGCTGGCTTCGCCGACGACGATGATGGCGATTCTGACGACGGCGCGGGCGGTATTAAAGGATGCGGCGACGCGCAAGCAGGTGCATATTATTCAGGATCATCTTGTGGCACTTTCNCAGGATTTCGGTCGTTTTCAGCTGCGGATGGATAAGCTGGCAAAGCATATTGATCTGGCGAATAAGGATGTGGGTGAGGTGCATACCTCGGCGAAGAAGATTTCGAGCCGTTTCACGAAGATTGAGCAGGTGGANCTGGAAGAGCCTTCGAGCGATTTGGTTGATCCGACGGATTAAAGGATCGGTTTTGGGGGGCTGTCGGCGGAGGTGAATTGGGGGCAGCTGTCGGTGGCCTGAACCTCTTTTTTGTGGAGGGAGCAGAATTGAGTGAAAGGGTTTAGGATGTAGTGGGCGCAGTGGCGGCAGAGGGCGGCGGCTTCGTTCTCCTGAAAGAGGTTGGGTTTGGCGGAGCGGTCGGCGTCGGTGAAGATGTTGTTTTGGGGTGTGGCGTGGCGGAAGGGGACGGCGTCTTCGGAGGGATACTCAAAGCTGCAGGCGGTGCAGGTGAGTTTTTCGCCGGTTTTAGCGAGGCCTTGATAGATGGGTTCGCGCTGGAGAAGACTGTGCGCTCCGCAATTGGTACAATTGATCTCTACCTTTGGCATGTTTTTTATGTATATTCAGTGAGAGTTTTGAGCAAGCAGGAAATGAGATGCAGAAGCAGGAACTAGCAGATTGGGGCAACTATCCGGTGGTGGAGGCGGAGGCGCATTCGTTTGAGCGGGCGGANCAGTTGGCGTCGGTGCTGGCGGAGCCGGGGGAGATTATTGCGCATGGGAACGGGCGGAGCTATGGGGATGCATCGTTGCAGAAGCGCGTGATTATGACGCGGCAGTTTGCATCGTTTCTGGCGTTTGATGAGGCGAGGGGGGAGTTGACGTGTGAGGCGGGGGTGTTGCTGGCGGAGATTCTGGAGGCGTTTGTTCCTCGGGGCTGGTTTTTACCGGTTTCGCCGGGGACGAAGTTTGTGACGGTGGGGGGCGCGGTGGCGGCTGATATTCATGGGAAGAATCATCATNTGGAGGGTTCTTTTGGGGTGCATGTGGTGGCGATGGAGGTGATGCGGGCGGATGGNACGGTGGTGTGTTGTTCGCGTGAGGAGCAGCCGGCTTTTTTTGCGCTGACGGTGGGGGGCATGGGATTGAGTGGGGTGATTTTGCGGGTGACGTTGCGGTTGAAGCGAATTGAGAGTGCGTGGATGGTGCAACAGACGATTCGGGCGCCGCGGTTGAGTGGGTTGATGGATGCGTTTGAGTCGGATGAGGCGTGGACGTATTCNGTGGCGTGGGTAGATACGCTGGCGGGGGGGGATGCACTGGGACGGGGGGTGTTGATGCGGGGGGAGCATGCGAAGAAGCAAGAGGTGGTGGACCGGGCGCAGTGGGGCGGTGCGCGGCGGAGGGCATTAGAGTTGCCGTTTTATTTTCCGACGGGGGTGCTGAACCGGGGTACGATGCGGGCCTTTAATACANTCTATTATTATCGGAATCGGCAGGAAGTGCGTTCGTCGTTGGTGGATTATGAATCGTTTTTTTATCCGTTGGATGGGGTAGGTCATTGGAATCGGATGTATGGGAAAAAGGGGTTTATGCAGTATCAGTTTGTNCTGCCGCGGGCGGCGGGTCGTGCCGCAGTGGAGGCGATTTTGCGCAAGATTCAGTCGAGTGGATTGGGGTCNTTTTTGGCGGTGTTAAAACTGTTTGGTAAGCAGGAGAGTTTTATTTCGTTTCCGATGGAGGGGTATACNTTGGCGTTGGATTTTCCGGTTTCGTTTGAGGTGTTTGCTTTGATGAAAGAGCTGGATGCGATGGTGGCGGACTGGGGGGGGCGTTTGTATTTGGCAAAGGATGCTCGGATGGATGCGGCGATGTTTGCACGGACCTATCCGCATGCGGATGATTTTCGGGAGGCGGTGGCGGTGTTGAATGAAGGGNCGACGTCGTTTGCTTCGATGCTATCGAATCGATTNGGGATTACATGAGAGAGCGGATTTTAATTGTGGGGGCAACATCGGATATGGGGCAGGCGTTTGCACGACGCTGTNCGTTGCGGGGAGCGGAGTTGATATTGGCGGCGCGGGATGCGGTTGCGTTGGATCGGTTGGCGAGTGATTTACGGGTGCGGGTGGGGGGTACGGTGCATACGGTGGGATTTGATGCGCTGAAGATGGAGGAGCATGCGGAGTTTTATCGGGATCTGCCGGTGCGCCCGGATGGGGTGATTTGTTTTGTGGGATGGCTGGGTGAGGCGGAGGTTTGCCAGCAGTCGTTTGAGGCGGCGCGTCGGGTGTTGGATACAAATTTTACGGGGGTGGTGTCGGTTCTGGATCGGGTGGCGGAAGAGTTTGAAAAGCGGGGGNAGGGTTGGATTGTGGGGGTGAGTTCGGTGGCCGGAGATCGGGGGCGGGCNCCGCGGTATCATTATGGCAGTGCGAAGGCGGGGTTGAATGCTTATCTTTCGGGGCTGCGGCAGCGATTGTGGCGTTCTAGGGTGTTGGTGATNAATGTGAAGCCGGGCTATTGCCGGACGAAGATGGTGGCGGGNTGGGATCTGCCGGGGGCGATGACATCGGAGCCGGATGAGGTGGCGGGTGCCATTCTGCGGGCGATTGATCGGGGGCAGGAGACGTTGTATGTGCGGTGGATGTGGCGGTGGATTATGGGGATCATCCGGTTGTTACCGGAGCCGATTTTTAAGCGATTGAAGATTTGATGCTTAGCTCTGTTTGAGGAGTTCGTCGAAGTATTGGATGGTTTTGGCGAGTCCGTCGCGTAGGGGGATTTGGGGTTCCCAGTCGAGGTGCTGTTTGGCAAGGGTGATATCGGGTCGGCGCTGTTTGGGGTCGTCTTCGGGNAGGGGCTTGAAGACGAGTTCGGAGCGGGAGTTNGTGAGGTCGAGAATGTTTTNAGCGAGTTCGATCATGGTGAATTCGCCGGGGTTGCCGAGGTTGATGGGGCCGGTGATGGTGGCATCGCTGTTCATGAGGCGGATGAAGCCTTCGATGAGGTCGTCGCAGTAGCAGAAGGAGCGGGTCTGTTGGCCGTCGCCATAGATGGTGATCGGTTCGCCTTGGAGGGCTTGCATGATGAAGTTGGAAACAACGCGTCCGTCTTGGGGGTGCATGCGGGGGCCGTATGTATTGAAGATGCGGACGACTTTGATCTGGAGCTGGTGCTGGCGGTNGTAGTCGAAGAAGAGCGTTTCGGCGCAGCGTTTGCCTTCGTCGTAGCAGGAGCGGATGCCGATGGGGTTGACGTTGCCCCAGTAGGTTTCGGGCTGGGGGTGAACGGAGGGGTCGCCATAGACTTCGGAGGTGGAGGCTTGAAATACTTTGGCTTTGACGCGTTTGGCGAGGCCGAGAACATTGATGGCACCGTGGACGCTGGTTTTCGTGGTCTGGACGGGATCGAATTGGTAGTGGACGGGGGAGGCGGGGCAGGCCAGGTTGTAAATTTCGTCGACTTCGACGAAGAAGGGGATGGTGACGTCGTGGCGCATGAGTTCGAAGTAGGGGTTGTCCATGAGGTGGGCGATGTTGGCTTTGCGNCCGGTAAAGAAGTTATCCATGCANAGGACATCGTGTCCGGCATTGAGGAGGCGTTCACAGAGAAAAGAACCGAGAAAGCCGGCTCCACCGGTGACCAAGACGCGTTTTTTGATAACTTCTTTCATGATGCTAATCTCCTTAAANGGGTGGAGTAGAACATGAGTCGGGCTGGATTTAAATTTTAAATGCGTTAAAAGTTGGTAATNTNGGTGAGTGGTAATGGAAGAGTGTGTATGGANAAAATAGCGGTAGTTTCGGGTGAAGAGTTTTTGATTCGGTCGGGTGTGGAACGGGCGCAGCTCTATGCGATGTATGCTTCGACGACGGGATGCATTACGACGGATGTGGCGGCGATGACGGTTCCGGTGGATGATCATTTGGTGCANCGGGGGGACGGGGTGTTTGAGTCGTTTAAATGTGTGGAGGGGAGTATCTATAATTTGGGGGCGCATGTGGATCGGCTGGAGAAGTCGTGNGAGGCGATTGGCTTGTCGGTGCCAGTGGAGCGGAAGCGGCTNCAGGAGATTGTGGTGCAGACGGTGCGGGCTGGCGGGGAGCGGGATGCATTGGTGCGGTTGCTGATTTCGCGGGGAACNGGGACGATGGGGATTGATCCATCGGCGTGTTCNGGGGAGCAGTTGTATGTGGTGGTCTATCCGTTGAATGCGCGGGGAGGCGTGGGGGCTTTTTCGTCGGGGGTGCGGGTGGTAACGAGTGCGATCCCGGTGAAGCCGGGGATGTTTGCGCGGGTGAAGAGCTGCAACTATCTGCCGAATGTTCTGATGAAGAAGGAGGCGGTGGATGAGGGGGTTGAGTTTTCCGTTTCTGTGGATGAGGCGGGCTGTCTGGGAGAGGGAGCAACGGAGAATTTTGGGATTGTNTCGGCAGATAATCGGTTGCTGATGCCGCCACCGGAGCGGGTGTTGGCNGGAACGACGGCGCGGCGGGCGATGGAGCAGGCGCAGGTGGTGGTGAGGGAGGGGTTGTTACGCGAGGCGTTATATGAGCCGATCCCGATGGAGGAGGTGCGGCGGGCAAAAGAGATACATGTGTATGGAACCACGCCAAATATCACATCGGTTATTGAGTTGGATGGCGAGCCNGTGGGGTCGGGCGTGCCGGGTGAGGTGGCAAAGCGGTTATATGATTTGATGCGGACGGAGATGCTGCCGCAGAGTGCGTTGTTAACACGGGTATTTGAGTTGGACGATGGGCGTTGAGATTGAGCGTACGTTTTTGGTGAAGAACGCGGGTTGGCGAGATGGAGCCGATGCCGGGGTGNTGTGCCGACAGGGTTATCTGGTGGGCGAGCAGGCACTCACGGTTCGGGTGCGGGTTATGGGGAGTTCAGGTTATTTGACGATTAAGGGGGAGACAAAGGGAATCCGGCGGGCGGAGTTTGAGTATGCGATTCCGGTTGAGGATGCGGAGGCTCTTTTNCTGCAGTGNGATNCGGTGGTAGAGAAGNATCGGTATCGGATTGAACAGCGAGGCCATGTTTGGGAGGTCGACCAGTTTTTAGGTGCAAATGAGGGGCTGATTGTCGCTGAGATTGAATTGCAAGATGAGGGCGAAGNGTTTGAGAAACCTTCGTGGATTGGGGCGGAGGTTTCGCTGGATAGGCGTTATAGCAACGCGCGGCTGGCGGTGGAGCCNTTTTCGAGTTGGTCGAGGTAGGTTTGGGCGTTGGTTAGGTGGTGCTGTTGCTTTTCGGGGGTCATTTTGTCGAAGGTTTTGATGAGCATGGATANGCGGGGGTTTTTGAGGAAGAAGTCGCGTTGGTGGTGCATGAAGCGCCAAAAGAGGCCGTCCCAGGTGGTTTGCCAGTCGCCTTTGGGATAGTTGCNCATTTTCATNATGTAGTTGCTGGANCTGATGTAGGGCTTGGTGGACATGAGGCCGCCGTCGGCAAATTGGCTCATGCCGTATACGTTGGGAACCATGACCCAGTCGTAGGCGTCGATAAAGAGTTCCATGAACCAGCGGTGGACTTCGTCGGGATCGATTTCGCAGAGGAGCATGAAGTTGCCGAGAATCATGAGGCGTTCGATGTGGTGGCAGTAGCCGGTTTGGAGGACGGTGCGGATGGNGTCGTCGATGGGGGGAATGCCGGTGGTGGCGGTGTAGAAGGAGTTGGGCATGGGGCGGGTGAAGTTCCAGAAGTTGCGGGTGCGTTCTTCGGTGCCTTTGGCTTCGTAGATACCGCGGATGAATTCGCGCCAGCCGATGAGTTGNCGGACGATGCCTTCGGTGGAGTTGAGGGGGGTGTCGTGTTGTTGGGCGTGGGTGAGGATGGCGTCGAGGATTTGTTGGGGTTGGAGCAGCCCGCTGTTGATGAGGGGGGAGAGGAGACTGTGGTGGAGGATGGAGTGGTCGCGGACGATGGCGTCTTCGTAGGGGCCGAATTCGGCGAAGCGGTGGGTGAGGAATTGGTCGAGCCAGTCGTGTGCCTGCGCATGGGTGAGGGGATAGCGGGGCGTGGGGGTGAGCGTGCCGAGGGCGTGGGGAAANTGGGTGTTGACGTAGGTAATGGCGGCTTGATAGTCAGGAGAGTCGGCGGGGAACTGAATCGTGGGTGGGGTGCGGCCTTTGGGATATTTTTTACGGTTATCGGTGTCGTAGGTCCATTTTCCGCCGGCGGGTTGGGTTTCGTTTTCGATGAGGATGTTGCGCGTGAGGCGTTGCTCTTTGTAGAAGACGGTTTGGTGAAACTTTTTTTTGGTGGGCTTGAAGAAGGTTTCGTTCTGTTTGGGGGTGTTGAGAAATAGCGGTGAGTCGTGGGAGGTGTGCTGAAGATTGCTGGCTTGGAGGTGGTGGTGCAGACGGCGGGAGAGGTAGTTGTCGGTGGGGTCGATGAAGTGCACNTGCTGGACGCTTTGATCGGCAAGGTGTGGGATTAGTTGGCGGATGTCGTGTTGGGGCTGATGGGCTTCGATGTAGTGAACCGTGGCGCCTTGTTCGGTGAGCCAAGTGGTGTAGTGCTGCATTGTTGCGCGGTGAAAAGCTAGTTTTTGNCGGTGAAAAGCATATTGGGTGAAGAAGAGATGTTCTTCTACTAGATAGACGGCGGTGTTGCGAATGGGTAGTGGAGTGGGATCGAAGAGTTGATGGGGAAAGATGATCGATGCCTGTGAGTGGTTCATGGCTGTTATCGAGTGTTGCGTTGGTTTGCTTACAGGGTGAACGTTAGAGGGCGACGTTGAAGAGGTTGCCGACGAGGGCGGTGAGACCCATGGCGAGTACGCCCCAGAAGCAGACGCGAAGGGCGCCGCGGAGGGGGGAGGCGCCGCCGATGAGGGAGGCGGTGCCGCCGAGGAGGGCGAGGAGGGCGACGACGATGGCGGGGACGGCGTATAGGAGNTGTTGGTTGGGAATGAAGGCGACGGAGATGACGGGTATGATNCCGCCGATGACGAAGGCGAGGGCGGACCAGAAGGCGGCTTGGATGGGGTTGGCGCTGAGTTCGTCGGTGATGCCGATTTCGTCGCGGGCGTGGGCTTCGAGGGCGTTGTGGGCGGTCATTTGCCGGGCGACTTCGAGGGCGAGGGTGGGATCGAGTCCGCGTTTNTGNTAGATGGCGGCGAGTTCGTGCATCTCTTCTTCGGGATATTTTTCGAGGGCTTCGGCTTCCATGGCGAGGTCGGCGCGTTCGGTNTCTTCTTGTGATTTGACGGAGACATATTCGCCGGCGGCCATGGCGCAGGCACCGGCGACGAGGCCGGCGGTTCCGGCGAGCATGATGCCGCTGGTGGAGGTNCCGGCGGCGGAGACGCCGACGATGATGCTGGCGACGGAGACGATGCCGTCGTTGGCGCCGAGGACGGCGGCGCGGAGGCCGCCGGAGCGGTGGATGCGGTGGTTCTCTTCGTGGTGATTTTCGTGGGTGTCGCTCATGAGGTTATGATCCGATGAGTTTGAGAAATTCGTTGCGGGTGGAGGCATCGCGGCGGAAGCTGCCGAGCATGGCGGAGGTGACCATGTTGGAGTTCTGTTTTTCGACGCCGCGCATCATCATGCAGAGGTGCTGGGCTTCGATGACGACGCCGACGCCGTCGGCATTGAGGCGGCTGGAGAGGGTGGAGGCGACTTGATGGGNGAGGCGTTCTTGAATTTGGAGGCGGCGGGAGAAGAGGTCGACGATGCGGGCGAGTTTGCTGACGCCGAGGACGTTGCCGTTGGGGATGTAGCCGATGTGGCATTTGCCGAAGAAGGGGAGCATGTGGTGTTCGCAGAGGCTGTATAACTCGATGTCTTTGACGATGATCATGTGGTTGTCTTCGACGGTGAAGATGGCGTCGTTGATGATGTCTTCGAGGTTTTGGTGGTAGCCTTCGGTGAGGAATTGCATGGCTTCGGCGGCGCGGTGGGGGGTGTTGAGGAGGCCTTCGCGCTGGGGGTCTTCGCCAATTTCTTGGATGATTTTGTGGTAGTGCTCTTTCATGAACTGCCTTTGGTTTTTTTTATATATGGCGGAGATGGGGGGATTTGTAAAGCGGGTTAGGATTGTGGTGGTTTGGTGCGGAGTTGGAGGAGTATGCGGAGNCCTTCGATGAGCATCCAGATTTGGAGGATGAGGATGAGGCTGCCGATGGTGAGCAGGAGGATGTTTTGGTCGTGCCAGAAGTGGGTGAGGTTGATCTGCATGGCCCAGATGGTCATGGCGGTCATGAAGAGCATGGGGAGGGCGGTGATGGCGATGGGTTGCTGTCGGCGGGCGAGCCAGACGGTGATGACGAGGAGGGCGAGGCCGCCGAGGAGTTGGTTGACGGCGCCGAAGAGGGGCCAGAGGAGGAGGGCGCCTTTGCCGCTGTCGCCGGAGAAGGCGAGGAGGAGGGCGGTGAGAACGGCGAGGGCGGTGGCGGGGTGTTTTTTGGAGAGGATGGGGGCGTGGAGGTGGGTGGCGATTTCGGCGATGACGTAGCGTTGGAGGCGGGTGGCGGTGTCGAGCGTGGTGGCGGCGAAGGCGGCGACGAAGAGGCCCATGAGGGCGGTGGCGTATGAGGCGGGAATGCCGATGGCTTGGATGAGGTTGCTNGAGCCGGTGACGAAGGCGGCGATTTTGGCNCCGAGTCCTTGGGCGCTTTGCCAGCTGGCGTATTGCTGTTGAAAGGCGGCGGTGNCGAGGTGGAGGGTGCNTTCTTTATCGAGGCCGAGTCCGAGACCNGCCCCGCAGGCGATGATGACGAGGATGGCGAGAAAGCCTTCGAGGAGCATGCCGCCGTAGGCGATGGGTTGGGCGTCTTGTTCGTTGGCGCATTGTTTGGAGGTGGTGCCGGAGGCGACGAGGCAGTGGAAGCCGGAGATGGCTCCGCAGGCGAGGGTGATGAAGAGGAGGGGGAAGAGGGGGGGGGCGCCGGTGGGCTGGGGTTGGTAGAGGGGGGCGATCATGGGGGGGTGGGCGGTGAANATGCCGGCGATGAGTAGGGTCATGGCGATGATGAGCTGGAANGCGTTGATGTAGTCGCGGGGTTGGAGGAGGAGGGNGACGGGTAGGGTGGAGGCGATATAGGCATAGATGAGCAGGAGGATGACCCAGATGGCGACGGGGGAAATGCCGAAGAGGATGGGTATTTGGAGGGGGAGGGCGGTGCCGATGGCGATGGTGGCATACATGAGGAGGGCGGCGATGATGCCGGAGGTGAGNTGGGATTTGNCTTGTTTGTGTACGCGGTGACCGAGCCAGATGGCGATGGGNAGCTGCAACCAGACGGGGGCGACGGAGGCGGGGAAAATGTGGAATACGGAGGCGATGACGACGCCGAAGATGGCGATGACGATCCAGAGGGCGAAGAAGATGATGAGGGTGAAGAGGAGGCGAACGCGGGGGTTGATGAGGTCGCCGGCAATATCGCCGATGGTGCGGCCTTGGTGGCGGAGGCTGATGAGCATGGAGCCGAAGTCGTGAACAGCGCCCATGAAGATGGAGCCGATGAGCACCCAGAGGAGGGCGGGGAGCCAGCCCCAGATGATGGCGATGGCGGGGCCGACGATGGGGCCGGTGCCGGCGATGGAGGTGAAGTGGTGGCCGAAGAGGACGGAGCGGGGGGTGGGGACGTAGTCGATGTCATCCCGCTGGGTTTGGCTGGGGCAGCTTTGCTGGGGATTGATGTTGAAGATCTTGCGGGCGAGGTAGCGACCGTAGGTGTGGTAGGCGATGAGATAGAGGGCGGCGGCGGTGAGGGCTAAAATTAGACTATTCATGTTGTAGGTTTATCGAACTTTTTGCGGAATAGATACTGGATATAATGTCTATTTTCCGGATTTTTTCGATTCTGATTGCTGGGCGGTGGGGATCGGTTGTAGGATTATTATATTATTATGAAGCAGACGATATTGTGCGGTCATCATCAAAAAGTAGGCGCTCGTATGGGCGAGTTTGGTGGTTGGGATATGCCGATACAGTATGTGGGGATTTTGGCGGAGCATGCTCAAACGCGGGCGCGAGCTTCGTTGTTTGATATTTGCCATATGGGGGAGCTGGAGTTGTCGGGGCCGAGCGCGATGGGGGATCTGGAGCGGTTGTTGACGTGTTCGGTGGAGACGTTGGCGGTGGGGCAGGTGCGGTATGGGTATTTGCTGGATGATGGGGGTGGGGTGCTGGATGATTTGACGGTGTATCGCTTGGAGGCAGAGCGGTATTGGCTGGTGGTGAATGCGGGGACGGCGGAGAGGGATGTGGCGTGGATTGAGGAGCGTCTGTCGGAGGGTACGGTTTTTGTGGATCGTTCTGAGGAGGTGGCAAAACTAGATCTGCAGGGGCCGTTGGCGCGGGAGGTGTTGGAGGCGGTGTGTGGTATTTCCGTGGGGGGGTTGGGCTATTTTCGGTGTGCGTTGTTTGATTCGATGTGGGTGAGCCGTACGGGGTATACGGGCGAATTGGGTTTTGAGTTGTATTTGCCGGTGGAGGAGGCTGGGGCGTTGTGGGAGGCGTTGTTGGCGCATGAGGGGTGTGAGCCGGCGGGGTTGGGGGCTCGGGATACGTTGCGGTTGGAGATGGGATATCCGTTGTATGGACATGAGTTGGATGAGGCGCATTCGCCGGTGGCGACGGGGGGCGGGGCGTTTATGGATTTATCGAAGCCATTTGTGGGTCGGGAGCGAGTGGAAGCGGATTTGGCGGTGAGGGGGGAGCGTGTGGTGGGCTTGCGGTTTGATTCAAAGCGGGCGGCGCGGGAGGGAGATGGCGTCTTTTTGGGTGAGCAGGGTGTGGGCTGTGTGACGAGTGGTTCGTTGGCACCGAGTTTGGGGGTGGCAGTGGCGATGGCGCGTGTGGATGCGGTGGCGAGTGAAGTGGGAGCCGTGGTGGAAGTGGAGATACGGGGGCGTCGGGTGGATGCGGTGGTGGTGGCGTTGCCGTTTTATACGGAGGGAACGGCGCGGGGATCGGTTTGTGTTGTGTAGTGAACGATAGTGCAGGTAAGTAGGAGATAGGTGGAATGAGTAAGACGCCCTTTTGTGCGACGAGTGAGCAGGATCAGGCGGCGATGTTTGAGGCGCTGGGTATATCCTCTTTTGATGATCTTTTTGCGGCGATTCCGGCGGCGCTGGAGGCGGCTTCGATGAAGGTTCCTGAGGGGCTTTCGGAGATGGAGATGATGCAGCATATTCGGGGGCTGGCGGCGAAGAATGCGACGCAGTTGGTGAATTTTTGTGGGGCGGGTTTTTATGACCATTATATTCCGGCGGCGGTGAATGCTTTGGCGAGTCGGGGGGAGTTTTATACGGCGTATACGCCGTATCAACCGGAGGCATCGCAGGGGACGTTGCAGGCGGCGTTTGAGTATCAGACGGCGATCTGTCGGTTGACGGGTATGGAGGTGGCGAATGCTTCGTTGTTTGATGGGGGGTCAGCGTTGATTGAGGGCGCGATGATGGCGTTGCGGCATACGCGGCGGAATCGGGTGTTGGTGGATGAGGGGGTGAATCCGATCTATCGGGAGATGTTGCGGACGTATACGCACAATTTGTCGGTGGAGTATGCGGAGGTGAAATTGGGGGCTAATGGCGTGGCGGATCGAGCGGCGTTTGCGGCGGCGTTGAATGAGGATACGGGGGCGGTTTTGTTGCAGAACCCGAACTTTTTTGGCTGTTTGGATCAGTTGCAGGATGTGATTGAGGTTGCGCATGCGGGGGGTGCTTTGGCGGTGGTTTCGGTGTATCCGATGGCGCTTTCGCATGTGGAGACGCCGGGGGCGATGGGGGCGGATATTGTGACGGGTGAGGGGCAGAGTTTGGGATTGCCGCTGAACTTTGGGGGGCCGTATTTGGGCTTCTTCGCGGCGCGGAAGGCGTTGGTGCGGAAGATGCCGGGTCGGATTGTGGGGGAGACGGAGGATGGGAAGGGTCGGCGGGGATATGTGCTGACGTTGCAGGCGCGGGAGCAGCATATTCGGCGGGAGAAGGCGACGTCGAACATTTGTAGTAATGTGCAGGTGTGTGCGTTGCGGGCGATTATTTATCTTTCGCTGGTGGGGCGTGAGGGCTTCTTGGAAGTCGGGCGCGAGTGTATGGATCGGGCGAGTTATGCGTGGCATCGGCTGTTGCAGATTGAGGGGGTGGAGGCGGCGTTTAACCGGCGGTTCTTCAATGAGTTTGCGGTGCGGTTGCCGGTGTCGGCGAAGAAGGTGGTGAGTGAATTGATTGAGCGGGGTGTGGCGGGTGGTTTTCCGGTGAGCCGGTATTATGGTGAGATGGAGAATGTGCTGTTGCTGGCGTTCACGGAGAAGCGAACGAAGGCGGAGATTGATCGGTTTGCGGTCGAGTTGGAGAGTGTGTTGAAACGGGTAGGAGAGTTGGTATGAAGTTGATTTTTGAGAAATCGTCTCCGGGTCGTCCGGGGGTGCAGATGACGTCGTTGAAGATTTCGGAGACGGAGGAGATTCCATCGCGGTATTTACGGTCGGAGCCAGCGGAGTTGCCGGAGGTTTCGGAGGCGGAAGTGGTGCGTCATTTTACGGCGCTATCGCGGCTGAATTATTCGATTGATACCCACTTTTATCCATTGGGATCGTGCACGATGAAGTATAATCCGAAGGCGTGCGAGGCGGCGGCGGGGCTGCCGGAACTGACGGAGGTGCATCCGTTGTGGCCGCAGTTGTGGGGCGGGGGGATGTTGACGCAGGGGTCGCTGGCGATTCTGTTTCGGTTGGAGCGGATGCTTTCGGAGATTACGGGCTTGGATGAGTTTACGTTGCAGCCGATGGCGGGGGCGCATGGTGAGCTGACGGGGGTGATGCTGATGGCGGCGTATCACGCGGATCGGGGGAATGATCAGAAAGATCATATTATTGTGCCGGATTCGGCGCATGGAACTAATCCGGCGAGTGCGATGCTGGCGGGGTATGATGTGGTGACGATTCCTTCGGATGAGAAGGGGATGATGGATTTTGATCTGTTTATGGAGGCGCTGAATGAGAAGACGGCGGGGGTGATGCTGACGTGTCCGAATACGTTGGGGGTGTTTAACTCACGGATTAAGGATATTTGCGACGCGGTGCATGCGGTGGATGGGTTGATGTATTATGATGGAGCGAACTTTAATGCGATTATGGGGCGCTATAAGCCGGGTGAGATTGGATTCGATATTTGTCATTTGAACCTGCATAAGTCGTTTGCGACGCCGCACGGTGGTGGAGGCCCGGGCGCGGGGCCGGTGGGGGTGGTGGATAAGCTGCGGCCTTATCTGCCGATTTCGCGTGTGAAGCGGCGCTCAGAGGGAACCTATGTGTTGCATTATGATGAGCCGAAGAGCATTGGGTATATTGCACCGTTTTATGGTAACTTTGGTATTTTGGTGCGGGCATATGCCTATATTGTTTCGCTGGGTCGGTCGGGGTTGCGGGGAACCAGTAATCGGGCGGTTCTGAATGCAAACTATCTTCAGGAACGATTGCGGCCGCTGTTTGGAGCGGAGGATCGGGGGCGTTGTATGCATGAGTTTGTGCTTTCGGGTGAGTTCTTGAAGCAGCACGGTGTGCAGGTGTTGGATGTGGCGAAAGGGTTGATTGACCGGGGATTTCATCCGCCCACTATCTATTTCCCGTTGAATGTGCCGGAAGCGGTTATGATTGAGCCAACGGAGACGGAGGATAAGGATACGTTGGATCGATTTGTTTCGGTGATGAGGGAGTTGTTGGAGTTGGCTCAGGAGGATGCAGATGCCTTGCATGTAGCACCGGTGACTACACCGGTGGGTCGATTGGATGAGGTGAAGGCGGCGAAGGATATGCGCTTGAGTTATACGTGAGCGATTAATTTGATTGTAATGTTGAACGTTTCTGTACGTATTGTGTCTGGTGTATTTGTTAGCTAACTGTAAATAAGGAGAATGTAATGAAAAAATTGTTTACGATGATTATGTTGGTGCTGTTTGTTGCGGGTGGATCTGCCTTTGCATGCGGTGGCTGTGGTTGTCAGGCGAAGAAGTCTGATGCCAAGAAAGAGAGCTCTTCAGAAGCTGGTAAGGAAAAAAGCAGCTCGGAATCGGGTTGTAGCGCTTCTGGTTGCAGTGCATCTAAAAAGTCTGCATAAGGGCATTTTAGCTGTTTGTAAAACCCTCTTTAACGAGAGGGTTTTTTTTGTATCCCGACCGAATTGGAGTTTGCGGGGATTGGGCTTTAATCGTATGGTCATTTTGCATTTTGGAAGGAGAATGTTGTGGCAGCTGATTTGATGGACGGGAAGGCGATTGCTGAGGCCATTCGCGCTGAGTTAAAGAGTGAGGTGGATAGCCTGCGTGAGCGGGGTGTGGTTCCAGGTCTGGGGGTTATTCTGGTGGGGGATAATCCGGCGTCGTGTTCGTATGTGACGGCTAAAGAGCGGGCATGCGAGAGTATCGGTATCTATTCGGATGATAATCGGTTACCGGCGGACACCAGCGAGGCGGACCTTTTGAAACGCGTGGAGGCGATGAATCAAGATCCGCAAATTGATGGTATTTTGGTTCAGCTACCGTTGCCGAAGCATATGGATGAGTCAAAAATTTTGTTGGCGATTGATCCGGCGAAGGATGTGGATGGGTTTCATCCGATGAATGTGGGCAAGATGATGATCGGGGAAGAGACTTTTTTTCCGTGTACACCGCATGGAGTGGTTCAGATGTTGATGCGAAGCGGGGTGGAGACATCGGGTAAGCATGTGGTTGTGGTGGGTCGTAGTAATATTGTTGGAAAGCCAGTGGCGAATATGCTGTTGCAGAAGAAAGCGGGCGCCAACGCGACGGTTACGCTCTGCCATACAGGTACAGAAGATTTGGCCGGTTTTACGCAGCAGGCGGATATTTTAATCGTCGCATCAGGCTGGCCGAATACGGTCACGGAGAGCATGGTAAAGCCGGGGGCTGTGGTGGTGGATGTGGGGGTGAACCGAGTGGAGGATGCTACGAAAAAAAGTGGCTATCGGTTGGTGGGAGATGTTGATTTTGAGGGGGTTTCCCGTGTGGCATCGAAACTCACGCCGGTACCGGGCGGGGTTGGGCCGATGACGATTACGATGTTATTGTATAATACGGTTGAGTCTGCAAAGGCGCGTTTGATGGAGGAGGGTTGATAGAATGATAAAAAAAGTGGTGTGTGGTATGGCGTTGTTGAGTGGGTTGCTCTGGGGCGGCCCGTCGGCGATGGCAGATGGTCGCGTTTTAATTATGGTGCCTCAGGATGAGGAGTTAGTGAAAGTTGGGTTGGACTTGGCGGTGCGTCATCCGAGCTTGTTGGTGAGTTATCGGTTGGGTGCACAGCAAACAGCGTCGTTGAAGGGTTGGACGGGTACAGAGTGGGTTTATGTTTCGGTCGCAAACTTTTTGGCGGGCGATTTTTTCCGTGAAGGCCCGGATGAAGCGATTATTGTGGAGTCAAATTTACCGTTTCCGGAGGCTTTGATTCCTGATGCTTCGTGGTGTGAGCGAGTTGCGAAGATTACAACGGACGATGTGCGTTCGGTGGTGCACCTGGCGGGTCGTGCGTTGCATTTTGAGTATCGGGATTGGAAGTGGTTTTCGGAGCGGTATCGTTTGCCGATGGCGAAGTTGAACCCAAGTCAGTCGGGGATTCGGTGGTATAATCGCCGGTTAGGAGATGTGATTGGCAGTCAGATGAGTCGTAACTACGAGGATGATGAGAACTGGGTGGTGTTACGGGCTGCAGAGCCGGCGGTTGCGTTGGAAGAGGAAGTTGTTGAACCGGTAGTCGTGGAGGATGAAGCGGTTGAGATGATTGATACGAACGTGATCGATGTGACGGATGTGTTGGTCGAGCAACCGATTAATCCGTTGGAAGAGGAGCCGCCGAGTGCCCAGATTGTTGAGCCGGCGGGGGAGTTACCCGCGCTGTAGTTGTTGCAGCGTGTTTTCGATTTCTGTTTTTTCTCGGGTGTTATTGGGAAGCTCGGTGAGGGCGGTTTCGAGTTGTTCCTGTGCGTGGTCGCTTTGGTTTAGTTTTTGGTAGATGTCGGCGCTGTAAATAAGAGCCCGTATGCGGCGTTTACGATGGTGAATGGCGTGTTGAAACTGGGTCAGTGCTTCTTTCCATTCGCGGCAGTCGTAGAGAATTTTTGCATAATCAAAGCGGAGTTGCAGATCATTCGGTGAGCGGGTCACTTGTAGTTGAACCTGTTCAATTCGTAGTTGGTCGCTCTGTTTGCGGAGTTGATCGATAAGGGCAATGTTGTGTTCGTCCTGAGCCGCTGCGAGTTTGAAGTTGATTTGGTGTTCTCTCGCGAGGAAAAGCCGTTTTTCAAGTCTCGGCTGTGGGGCGTCTTGCTCGCTGAGATAGGCGGTGAGTTCTGCGATGGCTTGGTCGAATTGGCGCGTTCGGAGCTGCGTATCAAGGTATTGCATGCGAAGTTCTACGTTATGGGGAGTTTGTTCGAGCTGTTTCTTGAGCGTGATGGTCGGATCTGTTGCTTCTTGGTTTTTTTCTTTGGCTGTCTGGAGAGCGGTGGCTAGTTCCGTATTGTTTGGATGAAGACGGGTGAGTGCTTCGAGGGCTTCGATCTCGATGGGTATATTTTGATATTCTCGGGCGAGTTCGAGGAGTTGATTCATCAGTGCGGTTTCATTGGGCTGAGCTTGGCTGAGCGCTTGAAGTGCTTGCAGTGCGAATTTGATTTTTCCTGATTGTTTGGCGGTTTGGATGAGAATGTGGGTGGTGCGCTTACAGGTGGGGTTGAGTAGCCAAATTTGTTCAACCCGTTTGTACCGTTTGGTGTGTTGGCGGGGGGGGATTAGGTGATAGCTGAGAACGAGTATACCTTTTTGGAGTCGTTGGAAGGGGGTGAGCCCGGCTTGGTGTAGGGCGAGTTCGGTAGCGGCGCGGTAGTGAGATTTGCGGGCAGTAGAGTCGCCGGGCGATTCTTGGCGTGCGCTTTGAAATAGACGAAGTGCGTCTTTGTATTCCTGCCGGAGGAGGGCTTCGTTGCCTTCGTGGAGGAGTTCGTTTAGTTTTATTTTCTTCATGATAAATTAGAGGAGTGGGGTTAGGAGCGCACAAAAATTTTCTGCGAGCCGATCCAGTTTAGAGCGTTGTTTCCACTTCTTATCGTCTAGTTCGTTACTGGCGGCAATATCTTCCTCGATAATGTTTTTAATTTTTACAGCGGTGGTTTTGTTTTCGATGAGAATCGTGGTTTCATAGTTTAGTTCGAGGCTTCGGATGTCGAGGTTAGCGGTGCCGATGAGCGCAACTTTACGGTCGATAACCATCGATTTTGCATGAATGAAGGGGGGGTTGCGTAGATAGATGCGGACTCCCGCTGAGAGAAGGTTTTCGTAGAGAGCTTTGGAGGCGAGTCCGGCATATTTGTGATTATTCTTTTCGGGCAAGACCAGTTTTACTTCGACGCCACGGCGGGCGGCAGAGCGCAGGGCGGTGAGGATTTCGGGAGTGGGAACAAAGTAGGGGGTTGTGATGAGAATTTGTTTGCGAGCAATGACAATGCAGTTGAAGAATATTTCGGATAGCATGCCGGGGCGACTGGAGGGACCGCTGTCGATGAGTCGGGCTGGTGTTTCGCCGATGGGTGTGTTGAGGGGAAAGTGTGTTTCGGTGAGCAGTTCTGTGATGGGTTCGTTGCTCATGAAGTGCCAGTCGCTGAGAAAGGAGAATTGGAGTTCGTTGACGATGGGACCTTCGGCACGGAAGTGGTAGTCGCGAATGGCGGTTCTGCCGTTGCAGGAGCGATTGTCATTGCCAATATTAACGCCGCCGAAGAAGGCGGTTGTGCCATCGATAATGAGGTTTTTGCGGTGGTTGCGTAAATTGATTTGAAATCGACGACGAAGGGGGTTGGCTTGTTTCCAGGCGGCAATTTGAAGATTTGGGATTTTTTTGTAGTGATGAAAAAGTCTAGTCCAGTGGGCTTTGGTGGACCCGAAGGCGTCGTAGATAAGGCGAACTTGTACGCCAGCTTTTGCGCGTTCTTCGAGGGCGTGCATGAATTGTTTTCCGACGGCGTCGTTGTTGATGATGAAGCTTTGGAGGTGAATGTGTTTGGTGGCATGACGAATGGCGTGAAGCATTTGGGGGTAGGCTTGGTCTCCGCTGATGAGCGGTGTGAACCGGTTGCCTTCGAGTAGGGGATGTTCGGGGTTGAGGTTGTCGACGACGGCGTTGATACGGGCGAGGCGGCGGCTGCGCTCGGTGATTTGCTGATCCTGATGTTTTAGGTTCCAAGCGAGGTGGGGGGCGGATTCGATCGGTATTTTTTTTCGCTGTTGTTCGATCAGTTTTTCAGCTTCGCGTCGGGCGATGTTTTTTCTGGATACGCGGTCAATGGAGAGGGTTATGTAGAGCAGGGGGCCGAGGATGGGAAACGTCCAGGCGAGGAAGATCCAGAGTAGGGTAGCGCTGGCGGCGCGTCGTCTGTGTAGCGCGTGGAGGGTGATGGTGATAAATATGACCAGATGAGCTGCGGTGGGAATGAGTACCCAGTAGTTGAATTCGGCTGGTTCCGTATATGGCATGGTTAGAGGGTAGTTGACTGGCTGGATTTTACAGTAAAAAAGAGATGGGAGTTGTTATTTGGGTAGAGCGGGGTAGTCTCTGCCTATGCGTTTTCTGTTATATAACATCTGTTACGGAACCCATCGAAATCAGCGGCGTTTTCCGTTGCTGGGTATGCTGGGTCGGACGCGGGATCATTTGGATGAGATTATTAGATTTTTGGATAGTGAAGATCCGGATGTGATCGGATTGGTGGAGGTGGATGCGGGCTCTTATCGTTCGGGGCGTGTGAGTCAGGTGGAGAAAATTTCTTCGGCGCTAGGTCACTATCATACCTATTGTTCGAAGTATGGGGTTCATTCGAAGTGGCAACATGTGCCGATATATAATCAGCAGGGAAACGCTTTTTTGGCGAAGGATACGATTCAAGAGGCGCGCTATCACTATTTTGAGCTGGGTATGAAAAAGTTGGTGATTGAGTTGGAACTGGAGAAAGTTACTTTTTTTCTGGTGCACTTGGCGCTGACCTATAGAAAACGGACGGAACAGATTATTCATTTATATGAGATGATTCGAAAAACGAATCGCCCGTATATCGTGGCGGGTGATTTTAATGCGTTCACGGGGGATCAGGAAATTCGGTTGTTGATGGCGGCGAGTCAGTTGGAGAATGCGAATGTGTTGAATTTGCCGTCGTATCCGAGTCATCAGCCGAAGAGGCACTTAGATTTTATTTTGCACAGTCCGTCTATTCGGGTGCATGATTTTCGTATGCCGGATTGTCGCCTGTCTGATCATCTGCCGCTGGTGCTGGATTTCGAGGTGATTGAGGAGAGCGCTGATTAAAGTGCGTCAATCGATCGCAAATACTCAATATCATTTTTGGAGAGCATACTGATGGAAAAATCTTTGGTAATGCCTCGTTTTTGGTCTTTTAAGTAGACCTTGCTGCCGGCTTTCTTGACAAAGATGGCGGTGACGGGAATTTCACGTCCTTTGGCGCGTAGGGTCCATTCGCGGTAGGCAATCTTGGGCTTGGTTTCGGTTTCGGTCATTTGCTTCGCGACTTGTGTGAAGTTCTCGTTTTTGACGAAGGGGGTTGTGATGCCGTCGATCATGATTTTATCGAGGGGACCTTCTTTGCCGAGGCGAAGATTGAAGAAGCCATCGGCGCCATCGTCGAGGAGAACAGTACTCTCTTCGTAGTCGACGGGTTCGTATTCAACGGCGTAAAAGCCGAGATAGGCGGGCGAGTTGTCGAAAAAGAGTACGCGATAGTTGCCGTCTTTTGGATAGCCGACAAAGGCATGGAAGTAGGTTTCTTCGTGTTTGATGGTTCCAATTTCGTCGAATTTAAAATCTTCGGGAAAGTGTTTTTTTCCGGCGGTTGTGAGTGCTTGTTCAACGGAATCATCGTTTTTTGGGGGATTTTTCTTTTCGGCGTTGGCTATGTTTAGTGCGCAGCAGATGGTTATCAATAGTGTTAATAGTTTCATGATCTTCTCCGTGTTATCGTTTTATGTATAGCGTGGATAAGGGTCTGTTGCAAAGTCTGTTTTGTATTCTATTGATAAACCAAGGATTTCTGAGCATGTTTCAAAGATGTTGTTGCTACCGGATACGTTGCGAATTTTTACGCATTCTCTTGTGGAATCTTGCCGTTTTTATGAGGAGAAGCTGGGTTGGAGTGTAGTCGGGGGTTCAATGAGTGAGGGCTTTGTTATCTTTCGTCCGGGAGGGGTTCAGATTATCTTGGAAGAGGTGGATAAGCGGATAGCGTGTGCGGAGCAGCTATGCCCTCGTTTTACTGGCTTATCCTTACGGTGCCGATCAATAGATGCTGTCTATTCGTCACTGGTTGCGTGTGGGGTTGAATTTGTTGAACAACCCACCGAAATGCCGTGGGGTGGATGGTTGGCACACTTTAAGGATGAGGAGGGAAATGTGATCTCACTCGTTGAATATGAGGGGGAAATGGCGTGAGGAACTGTTTTTTTATTTTGTGGTGTGATGCTTTGGGTTTTATGATGGGGTTTAGGTTGTTTAAGGAGAAAATATGTATAGTGCGTCAGATTTAAAAAAAGGGCTGAAGATTGAGATCGATGGAGATCCGTGTGTNATTACCCAATTTGAGTTTTCAAAACCGGGGAAAGGACAGGCNCTGTATCGGTGTAAAATCAAGAATTTGATTTCGGGTAATACGTTCGATAAGACGTATCGTTCGGTGGAAAAAGTGGATAAGTGTGCGTTGATTTCGCGGGATTATACCTTTTCGTATATCGACGGTGAAAACTATGTTTTTTCGGACAATGAGACCTATGAGGAAGCGTTGCTGGGAGTGGAGTTGTTGGGCGATAGACGCTATTTTATTGTGGATGATATGGCCGTTGAGATTTTGTTTCATAATGATCGGGCGTTGGATGTCACGCTGCCGAATTTCATTGAGCTGACGATTGCGGAAACAGAACCGGGCGCACGGGGTGATACGGCGACGAATGTGATGAAACCGGCGAAGCTGGAAAATGGATATGAGTTGAATGTGCCGATCTTTATCAACGAGGGTGATGTGGTGCGGGTGGACACGCGAACGGGTGATTATGCAGACCGCGTAGCGAAGGGATAGCGAGAGTGCTGGGAGCGTTAGAGGCGCGTGATCGATTGCTGCGAGAAGTGCGAAGTTGCTTTGCGGAGGCGGGTTTCTTGGAGGTCGAAACGCCAGTGGTTGTTTCGACGCCGTGCATGGAGGAGCATATTGATGCGGTGGCGTGTGGNTCGCGGTTTTTACGAACGTCTCCGGAGTTGTTTCACAAGCGATTAATGGCAGGCGGCGCGAATCGTATTTATGAGATCGCGCGCTGTTTTCGTGCGGGGGAAGTAGGGCGGTTGCATCATCCAGAGTATACGATGTTGGAGTGGTATCGTTCGGCGGCGGATTATCGGGATGTGATGGAGGATACGAGGATGTTAGTCAACCGTGTGTCGTCTGTTTTCAATCGAGCCGTACCGGATTGGCATTGCTATCGTGTGGGAGAGCTTTTTGTGGAGCTAACGGGGTGGAATCCTGTGTTGGAGTTTGATGGTGATCGTTTTGATGCGTTGTTGTGTGAGCGGATTGAACCGTTTTTTGAGCAGGTGGGAGGGGCGGTTTTCTTGATGGATTATCCGGTGGAGGCGGCGGCTCTTTCACGCTGTCATCCAGATGGACATGCGGAGCGTTGGGAACTGTATTTGGATGGGGTGGAGGTGGCCAATGCCTATTCTGAGTTGAGGGATCGTGCAGAGCAACGACGTCGGTTTGAGGCATGGGGCGAAACGCGCGCGGCGCGGGGGCAGGCGGTGTATGCGTTGGATGAAGCGTTTATTGAGGCGGTGGGAAGATTGCCGGAAACGGGTGGGGCGGCACTGGGGCTGGATCGGTTNCTGATGTGGTTGACGGGTGCGGATGGATTGGATGAGGTGTTGCCGTTTCGAGAGGTGTGGTTGTGATGAGGGTTGAGGAGNCTGGAAGAGAACGGGGGCATGTGGCGGTAGCCTGTGGCGGTACAGGTGGGCATACCTACCCAGGGCTAGCGGTTGCGCGGGTGTTGGTGAAGCAGGGATATCGGGTGACGCTTTGGATGGCGGGGAAGGATGTGGAGNCTCAAACGGTGGAGGGATGGCAGGGTGAGGTGATCACGATTCCGGCGGAAGGATTTCAGTTTGGGGTTTCGTGGCGGAGTGTTCGAACGGTATTTCGACTGATGCGTGCCATTTTTCATGCGTGGCCGCGCTTGTCGAAGGATCGCCCGATGTGTTTGTTGGCGATGGGGAGCTATAGTTCGTTTGGACCNGTGTCGGCTTCGATTTTTTTGCGCATACCGTATGTATTGCATGAGGCGAATGTGGTGCCGGGACGGTTGGTTTCGTTGATGGCTTCGCGGGCGGCCGCCATTGCGATTAGTTTTGAGAAGAGTCGCTATTATATTCAACATCCCAATCTGGTGGAAACGGGAATGCCGTTGCGGGCAGAGATGGTGGGGGGGCGGCAAGACGNTCCTGTTCGCGACAGGTCAACGTTTTCAATTCTTGTGACCGGTGGGAGCCGGGGCGCGCAGCGCTTGAATGAGGTGATTCCAGAGGGGTTAGGGCGTGTGGATTTGAGGGAGCGGTCGTTGCAGGTGGTGCATGTGGCGGGGTTGCAGCCGTTGGAGCCCATTAAGGACGTTTATCGTGCGGCGGGGATCGAGGCGGAGGTGGTTTCCTTTGTGCATGATATGGAGGTGCGGTATGCGCAGGCTGATGTGGTGATTTGTCGGTCGGGTGCATCCACTTGTGCGGAGTTGTGCGCCTTTGGAAAACCGGCGCTGCTGGTGCCTTATCCGTATGCGGTTCGTGATCATCAGATGCTGAATGCTCGGGCTTTGGAAGATGCGGNGGCGGCGGATGTAATCGAGCAGGAGGGGTTGACGCCGGAGTGGTTGTGTAGCTATATCGAGCGGTTAATGATGGAGCCTGACCGTTTGGTGAAGCAAGCAACGGCATCGAAGAAGATGGGTCGAATGGATGCAGCAGAAGAGGTGGTAGCGCTGTTGGAAGCGGTGGGTTTTCAGGATGAAGGATAGGGCGTGGAAAGAATGGTTGGCTGCGGGTCGTTCGGTGCATCTGATGGGGGTGGGGGGCATGGGGATGGCGGGGCTAGCGGCGTTGTTGCATGCGCGTGGTGTGCAGGTGAGCGGTTGTGATCTTCAACCGGGTAGACAGACGGAGGCGCTGGAGCGCTTAGGTATTTCGTTCGCGGTGGGCCATGATCCGTCGCACGTGGAGGGGTGTGATCTGCTGATTNATTCTACGGCGATTGATATGAATTCAGCTGAGATTAAAGCGGCGAAAGAGCGNGGGATTCCGGTGNTTCAGCGTGGGGTTGCNTTGGCCGAATGTATGAAAAATCGACGCTCTATTGCGGTGGCGGGCAGCCATGGNAAGACGAGCACGGCGGCAATATTGGCCCAATTGTTGGATTCGGGCTATGCGATTGGGGGCGAGATGCAAGGGGAGGAGTGGTTGGCGAAGGATGGAGAATGGATGGTGGTGGAAGTCGATGAGTCGGATGGTACAGCGATTCATTTTTCACCTGACTATACGATTATTACCAATATTGATGATGATCATTTGGAGCATCATGGTTCGTCGGAGGCATTGAACGATTGCTTTCGGCAATTACTGCAACAGACTCGGAAAAAAGTGTTCTATTTTTCGGATGATGAACGTTCGGTCGCATTGTGCGCCGGAGAGGAACATTGTTATCCGGTTGAGATAGATAACGTGGCCCCNCGTGTGCCGTTTCCGGGCATATATAATGTGCGCAATGCCGCGGCGGCACTGCAAGTTGCCTATGAGCTACAGGATGCTGGAACGTGTGTGGAACGGCTGCGTGCNGTTCGCCCGGTGAGACGTCGGCTTGAGACGGTGTTTGATCGGNGTGGTGTTCGGGTGATTTCGGATTATGCGCATCATCCAGCTGAGATAGAAGCTCTATTTGAAGCGGCAAGAGAAATGGTGGATGAAAAGTTGAAAGTTATTTTTCAGCCGCATCGATATACNCGTACAAAGGCTTTTNANAAAGAGTTTGCAACGGTANTGGCCGCAGCTGACGAAGTCTNCGTGGCTCCGGTNTATGCGGCNTCTGAAGAACCACTTGTGGGTGGTCATTCGGTTGACATTCTTTCAGCCTGTTTACANCANGGTGATACGCATGTTATGGGAGTTGAGAGCCTTGAAATGGCCTGGCAACAGGTGTGTCAACGTCTCGTGGCGGGAGATGTGTTGCTGCTGGTAGGCGCAGGAGATGTGGATGAATTGCGAAATAGAGTTGNNGATATTGAACAGATTTGAGGGAATGGAGTCACTATTGATGAAAGGTGGTACAAGAGATGAAAAAATTACTGTTATGTTTGGTCGTGATAAGTAGTCANTTGGCGGCGGATGCATCGGGCGCACATGCTGCTGAGAAGGGGGAGGCAGGTTGTTCGGATCGAATGGCTCTTTTGTTGGCGGAAAATCCCGAGGCCGTGATTGTTCATGTGAAGGGGATGGTATGCAGTTCGTGCGGAATAGGCATTCGTATCGGATTGGCAAAGCTGGATGGGTTGGATCGGTCGCAGTTCACGAAGGGTGTAGAGCTGGACTCTAGCAATCAATATGTACTGATAGCGGCTGAGGGTGAGCTCGATTTTGATAAAGTTTTTGAGAAGATTTATAGAGCGGGTTATGACCCGTTGCATCTTTGTTATATCGAAGCCGGTCAGGTTGTGTGCGTGGAAGCACCGAAAAGGTCGTGAGGATGAAGCGGTTTTTGTTTTTGATAAGTTGGATCACGGTCAGCGTGGTTGCGGATCAGCCGATTATGAATATGATGCCGCGCTGGGATGGTGGGTATGGCTGGCAGGTTCTATATGATACGATCCATCGAGAGGATTTGTNGCGGGGTGAGAGCGTTNTTGAATCGGGCTGGAGTGAGACGGTTCATCAGGTTCATCTTCAAGGGGTCTATACATGGGACCGTGCGATTCGCATTACGGCCAAACTTCCGCTTGTGCTGGATGCTGAGCGTGTCAACTTAGTCGATAACAATCGGGTTGTGCAGCGTGATGAGGGGGTAGGAGACTTNACATTGGCACTACCCTTGAAGCGCTATTTTAATCTCATGAAGCGCNCCGGGAATTGGACGGTGGCTCCGCAGGTTCGGGTTCCCATGGGATCAAAAGATGAGTATGATGTGTATGATCGTGTCTGGGGTGGCGGACTGTTTGCAGGATATGAGACAGAGATGCGCTACGCTTTTTTTGCGGCGGGTGTTTCCTATTGGGTGTTTGAGACGGAGGAGCCGGAAGCATGGCATTCGTCGGTGGATGCGGGCTGGAATTTTCGCGATAACGCGCAACTGCTGTGGGAAACAGACTGGCATTATGAAACGGATGGAAAGCGNTTTGTGTCAGCCGGGCCGGCGCTTTATTGGCGACACAATGATAATACGCATCTTCGATTCGAGTATAAGCGCGAGTTTAACGGAAAAACAGCGACGGGCGAAGTCGATCACATTGGCGGCGACCGCATAGTTGCCGGTGTGGGATTTGTTTATTGAAGCTGCTGAAAGATGTAGAGCTGTTCGCGGCTTATCTGCCGGCAGCGCTCATCATAAGCGAGTGTTTCGCGATCGGTTCCATCAAANGCTTTTGGGTCTTTGTAGGTGAGGGCTATGCGTGCGTCGGACCCGAATACGGCGGGACATTTTTTGTCCGCATCGTCACAGGTCATTACCGCAATAAATCCCTCTGAGGGATTGGGGGCTTGATCGAAAACTTTCGAGAAATTAGTTAGAGGCGGGTGCTGCGTGGAGAAGCGGGTGTGGTAGACGGGGTTGGAAGAGGCGGTCGTTTTNTCAACCTGAAAGCCGGCACGTTGTATGGCTGCCACGGCGCGGGGGTTGAAAGCGGTGGATTCGGTTCCGCCGGAGTAGGCGTAGATGCGTTCGATGCCAAAGTAAGCGGCAGCGGTTTGTGCCCATATTTGAGAGAGGTGGCTGCGCCGCGAGTTGTGTGTGCAGATAAAGTTGAGATTAATCGGTTGGTTCTTTTGTTGCTGTTTCTTAATCGTCTTGGCGATTTGATCAAGAATTTGACGGCGATTTTCTGGAATCGAATCGGTTTGGTTGAGGGAGGTTTCAATATAGCGGTTTAAGGTCTCGGATAGCATGGTCTCTGAGTTGCCGAATGCTGTATGGAATTGGATCGCTGTAATGAGTAAACAAATAATGATTCGCATATTAATCTCCAAAAACCATCTCTCTATATGAGGATGCGTATGAAAGCAATGCAAAATTAATTAACGTTTGCTTGTAGGCATTAAGAATAGGTATTTGTTGCGGGCATGTATTGTATATTTTTTAGGCTGAGGAGTTCGCATGATTACATTNAGTCGGAGAAATAGTATTGTTTCGGGGAGTGTTGCCGCAGGGTTTTCTCTCGTTCCCGGCTCGGTTATGGGGGCAAATGAGCGCGTTGATGTGGCGTGGATTGGTGTTGGGGCGCGTGGCAANCGGTTGCTGGGTAATTTTTCTCGNTCGGGTTTGATGAATGTGGTCGCGCTGTGCGATGTCGATCCGGTNTCTGAATACATGCAGGAGGCGGCGACAGGCTTCCCGCGCGCGAAAGTGTATCGTGATTGGCGAAAACTTTTTGACGAGTGNGCAAACGAATTTGATGCGGTGGTGGTGATGGTGCCGGATCATAGTCATTTTCCAGTTACCATGGCGGCTATGGCTTTGGGTAAGCATGTGTTCACCGAGAAACCATTGGCGCGTACGTTTGAGGAAGTGTCGTTGATGATGGCGGCGGCTGAGCGATATGGTGTTGTGACGCAGATGGGGAANCAGGGTTTTTCGGGGGATAACTATTTTCAGTTCAAGGCGTGGAAAGAGGCGGGCATCATTAAAAATGTTCGGCATATTGATGCGCATATCAATATTGGTAGAAGCTGGGTTCCTCATCATACCAATCCGAAATATGCGGTGAATGCGTTGCCCGAAGGTGAAACAAAGCCTCGGCAGCTGGATTGGGNTGGTTGGCTGGCTGCAACACCAGATCGACCGTTTAGCTCGTATTATCACCCTAAAAAGTGGAGGGGTTGGTTTCAGTATGGAACGGGTGCTTTGGGGGATTGGGGCGCTCATATTTTTGATTCCATACACCATTTTCTGCAACTGGGTATGCCGGAAAAAATAGAAGTGAAAAAATGTGTGCATCCNCATCCGTATATTTTTCCCAGTGCGAGCACCTTACGGTTCTCTTTTCCGGCACGCGGTCATGAACCGGCGCTTACGATTGATTATTATGATGGGTTTAAAAATCACCCTCCGATTCCAAAGTCATTTGAGGGTCGTTCGATTCATTTAGGGAAAGATCCCGGTAAATTTATCTACAGCGATGAGCTGACCTTTCAGGGGTTGCATCATGGAAGTCCGTTGCAGGTAATTCCGTATGAAAAGATGCGTGAATTGTTGGCGGCGGAAGCATTGCCGCGAGACTTTGGCAAGCGAAGTGATCATTATGCAAATTTTTTACTGGCGGTGAAGGGCGTTGAAGAAACTCGCTCTCCCTTCTCTATTGCCGGACCGCTCTCTCAGTTTTTATTGCTGGGGGGGTTGGCTCAGCGGATGGGAGAAGAGGGGTTGGTGTTAGCGTTTGATCGTGATCGACAGCAGTTTACGAATTGTGATGAGGCAAATCACTACCTGCAGGATGTCCCGCGGGCGGGTTGGGAGCAGTATTATAAACTTTAGGGGATGCGATGCGATGTAGTAAGTGGTGGCTCATGGCTGTGGCACTTGGGTTGACGGTTTTTCAGATTGATGCGGTTGAGGTGCGGGTTGATCCCACCTGTATTCATGAGGTGGGCGGTATCCGGTCTTTTGATCGTTCGAAATTTATTACGATACATTCGGCCATCGGTGTGAACTGTTGGACGGATAATGTTAGAGGCGAACCCAATTTTACAGAGGATTTGTTGGCTGATTTTTTTNAGGNATATGATGTCTACTTTGGTCGGGATACGGGGCGGATTAGTTATCAGGTTAATCGAATGATTAAAGAGGATCCGGCTCGCTCGGGATGGCCTCTCTTGCATGGGGATTCACGCTCGATGGTCGCTCAGGGGATGAAGAATCGCGAGGGATTTGAGCGGGATGAGCGTTGGCACCCGTATGAGCATCGGGCCGAGAGTGCGATCATCTGTACGCAGTATCATCCCTTCTGGCCGGATGGTACGACCGGAACATCGGGTTGGGCATTCTCGCAAGTGGATACCGAAGAGGAACCGTTTGGAACGGCAAGCGGATTTTTTATGGCGCAGTTTATGAACCATTTCTTTGGGCATGAAGGCAATGGGCAGCTCGGTTGTGTTAAAAATTGCGAATCCAGAGATGGAACTTCGGTAATCGCGGGCTTGTAGGATAGCTTCTTTGTGGGCTGAATAAAGGCTGTTTTAGGCAGGGAGTGACGAATGGAAAGGTGCTACGCATGCTAACGATAAAAAATAATCNGAGTGCAANAGGGGGTAGGAAGCTATATTTTTCTCTTTTCGTCATATGGGTTGTCGGGATGGCAAGCGCCAAAACAGCGATGCTTTCCGAGGATGTAATAGAATCGTTTCTAACCCATGAGACCGCACAGCGAGTCTTGGCAGAGCCGGATTATTACGTATGGGGGTTGTCTGCCTTTTGTGCGGAGGATGGGCGNGTGCATGCGTANTATTCGCGATGGCCGAAAGAGACGGGCATGAAGGGGTGGCTCTATTATTCAGAAATAGCGCATGCCGTGGCGGATTCACCAGCGGGACCATTTGAAACAACGGGCGTCGTGCTGGCCTCGCGTAATGAGGGCGGGTGGGATGCCATCAATGCTCATAACCCTTATGTCTGTTATGCGAATGGAAAAGTGTATCTGTACTATATTTCGAATGATTTGCGTCAAGAATATGAGGCAACGCAGACGAATCCTTTTCCTGATGAAGAGTGGTTGTTGAACCATTGGGATGTTGTGCGGGATCGGCAGCGAATTGGGTTAGCGGTGGCGAAAAATCCAGCGGGTCCTTTTGTGCGTGAAAAAGAGCCGGTTGTGGTNCCGCAAGGGCCGTTCAAAAGCATCGCCGTCAATCCGGCTNTNGTGTACCGAGCGGGACGGTTTATGATGATTATGAAGGGGGATGATGTTCGTAAGGAGGGTATATNCCGCATTCAGTTCGTNGGATTTTCAGATCGAGCGGAGGGCCCCTTCAGATTTGATGGAGCGTCTATCTATGACAAGCAGCAGACCGAGGATGCGTGCGTCTGGTATGACGAACATGATCAGCAGTTTCATACCCTTTTCCACGTGATGAACCAGCCGCATCTGGTTCATATGGTTTCCAGCGATGGAACGTGTTGGGAAGAGGCNCGTCCATTTGTCTTNGTGAATAAATATTTTGATCGTCAAACCGGCGAAACGTGGTGCCCACAACGGGTGGAACGTCCGTTTGTGCTNCCCGATGAGAGCGGCCGTGCCTCTTGGCTCTATNTCGCGGTNAAGGAGGGAGAAACATCCGGTAACATTGCGATTCCTTTGAACGATTCAGGCGAGATTGAGAACCGCGGGAATGGGAAATGAGGAATAGGGAATGGGGAATTGCATTCCATCGCTTTAGATGGGGCGGGAACTCAACCGCAGACAGCAGGTAACAGACAGTAGGTAGGGCGTGCTCGCCGAGCGCGCCAACCCATCCGCAGAGAGGCACATCTGCAGAGAGGCGCGTTCGGCGAACACGCCCTACCACCAAACCGCAGGAAGTTTTTAGGCTCGTTTCTTGCCACGGGAGCAAAAAACGATAGGATGCGCGATTGTTNTGGGTTTGCTCTGTTGCTGTCGGAAAGGTGGGGTTGTGGCAGGTGGTTTGTTTGAGGGGTATAGGGTGCCTTTGCTGTGTGAACGAATGAAAGAATGATGATTAAAGATGAGATTGTATCCTTTAACGTTTAAGCCGGTGTATAAAGATTATCCGTGGGGCAATACTCGTTTGCCGGAGTTGCTTGGGCGGTCGGCGCCGGAGGGCATTTATGCTGAGTCGTGGGAGGTTTCGACGCATCGGGATGGGGAGAGCTTTGTGGCGAATGGCGAATGGGCGGGTAGGGCTTTTTCTGATGTGTTGAAGGTGTGTAGCAAGGAGCTGCTGGGCAGTGCTGTTGAGGGGGATGATTTTCCGCTACTCATTAAAATTATTGATGCGGCGCATCCGCTGAGTGTGCAGGTGCATCCGAACAATGGAAATGCGGCTGAGGTGCAGGGCGAGCCGAAGACGGAGATGTGGTATTTTCTACATGAGGAGCCGGCAAAAATTTATTGTGGCTTGGAGCCGGGTACTACGCGTGAGGATTTTGAGAGCGCGATAGAGCGGGCGGATGTTGAATCGATTCTTCGCACGGTTCCGGCGCACCGGGGTGAAGCGGTGTTTGTGCCGGGAGGACGGGTGCATGCGATTGATGCGGGTTGTTTGATTTTGGAGATTCAGCAGAATTCGAATACTACCTATCGGGTCTACGATTGGGGGCGAATGGGGCACGATGGAAAACCGCGGGAGCTGCATATTGATAAGGCGTTGCGGGTGATCGATTTTGAGGATGCAGCGGATCCGATTTGTGAGCCGGTGCCACGAACAGAGCGAATCAGCAATGTGTGTACCTCCGACTACTTTGTGTTGGATGAGCTACGGGTTGATGGGTCGCTGGAGTTGGTGGCGGATGGAAGCTCTTTCCATGCGTTGTTTAGCGCGGATGCGGGTTTTGAGATTGCGTATGGGGGTGGATATGTGGAGTCGGTGGCGCGTGGATCGTCGGTCCTGATCCCTGCTTGTTTGGGTGCTTATAGGGTGAAGCCGGCGGGGGCTGCTTGTCTGCTGAAGACGTCGGTTCCGGTGAAATAAGTTCTCTGGGTGGAGGCGTGCTTAGTGGGGGAGTAGTGAGGAGTGGTGTTCTGCGATCAACCAGCGATCTTCTTGTTGAGCATATACAAAGGTGAATCGTGCGGTTGCTGTTGTGCCGTCTTCAAACGCAAAGGAGTAGATGCCTGAGTTGATGGCTAATGCGTCATATATTCTGACGTTTGATTCGAGGAGGGTGCCTACGGGGCCTTTGGCGAGAAAGTGTACAAAATAGTCTTCTATTTCTGCGTGATTGTGCCGGACTTGGTTCGAGAGCGTGGGCAGTAAGATACTGCCGTGTCCATAGAGGGCTGAAACTTTTTTAGGTTCTCGCGTCTGCAGTGCATGGTTCCATTGATCAAAAAGAGCTATAATGTTTTCTTCGTTGTGATTCATGAAGAGACTCCTTGTTGGGTGCTGGTTAACCGGAAAAAATGGTGGTGGGAGAAGGATTCGAACCTTCGAACTCAGAGAGGGCAGATTTACAGTCTGCTGCGTTTAACCACTTCGCTATCCCACCGATTTCGGCAAAGGTGAATAAAATACTCGAAAACGGGATGATGTCTACCTGATTTCGGAGAAAATGTGTGGGTTGGCTGGTGGGGCGGGGTTAGAAGAGTGTGGGGGGGTATTGTCCGGATTGGTGTAGTTGGTTGAGGGCGTGCTGGACGTGGGGTTTGTCGTTGGCGTAGGTGATGCCAAACCAGGGGCTGTTGCAGGCGAGTACTTGGACCTGTGTTTGATGGGTGTTGATTTGGTTGGCAATGATGGTGGGGATATACCATTCGGCGGTGAGGGGGTTTTCTGCTTGTTGGAGAAATGATGTGAATTGGGTTTCGAGCTGGTGGATGAAGGAGGGGGGAAAGCCCCAGAAGTTCATGGAACAGATGTCGGTTTCTTGCAAGGGGTGGGGTTGGTCGTTTTCGATGTAGACGATTTGTTGGTCGGCTTGTCGTTGAATGTGGGTGCGTTCGGTGATGGTTTTGAGGTATCCGTTCTGGAGCTGGCAGATGCCGCGGGAGACGTGTCCGTGTGCGGAGAGGGTGTTGTTGAGGGGGTAGCCGACCATGCAACTTTGATGATCTTGCAGGGTGAGGAGGGCTTGATGGATGGTTTGATAGGCGGGGGCGCCGTAGAAGTCGTCGGCGTTTTGAACGGCGAAGGGTTCGTTGATGAGGTGTTGGCAGGTGAGAACGGCGTGGGCGGTGCCCCAGGGTTTGGTGCGTCCGGGGGGGAGGGAGCGTCCGGCGGGTAGGGCGTCGAGTTCTTGAAAGGCGTAGTGGATTTGGATGTGGGTTTCAAAGCGGCTGCCTACTTGCTGCTTAAAGGCGTCTTCGAAATCGCGTCGGATCACGAAGATGACGGAGGTGAAGCCGGCTTGGAGGGCGTCGTAGACGGCGTATTCGATGAGGGTTTCGCCGTTGGGGCCGAGGGCATCCATTTGTTTGAGGCCGCCGTAACGGCTGCCCATGCCGGCGGCCATGATGATTAGTGTGGTGTTCATCTGTTCCTCTGTTGATTTACGAGTTTCTTTGTGGGCGATAAGACACTATGTTTTTCATTATGTCAGCATCTTTTGAGAGTATCAGTTTTGGGTTTGCACCGGCGCTTCAGAAAAGTTCGGTGTTTGATGAGGTTCGATTGGGGGAGGTGAACCGGGCGTGTTCGACCGATTGGGGGGTTGGGGGAAAGGGGGCAAATGTGGCGCGGATGGTGGTGCAGTTGGGCGGTCGCTCGCGGTTGCTGGGGTTCAGCGGTGGGGCGAACGGTAGGCGGTATGAAGCGTTGCTGAGGGAAGAGGGTGTTGTGCATGAGCATGTGGCAGTGGCGGGGGAGACGCGGATTTGTCATACACTTTTGCAATCGGATGGTGCGCTGACAACCGAGTTGGTGGAGGAGATGCCGGGGGTGACGGCAGCGGATGAGGCGGCGATGTGGGAGCTGATTACGTCGTTTGATCTGCGGGGTGTGCATGCGTTGTCTGGGAAGTTGCCGGCGGGTCTTTCGGTCGATTTTTATGCGCGTATTTGCGGGGTGATTCGTGAGCAGGGGGGGCGGGCCATTTTGGATACGCAGGGGGAGCCGTTGCGATGGGCGTGGGAGCAGGCGCCGTTTGTGAAACTGAATCGGGAGGAGTTGACTCGGACGGTGGGCGTGGCGGATGTGGTTGAGGCGGGTCGGTTGGCGCTGGAGGCGGGGGCTAGTGGGTTGTTGGTGACCGATGGGGCTGAGATGGCGATGTTTTTTACGGGGGAGGAGCGGTTTCGGATTGAGCCGGTTGGGGTGCAGACGGTGAATCCGGTGGGCAGTGGCGATGCGGTGACGGCGGGGATGGTGGTGGCGTTGCAGCGGGGAGAGTCGTTGGAGGATGCGGTGCGGTTGGGTATGGCTTGTGGTGCTTCGAATGCGGCGCAAATGGCGTGTGGGGTGATTGATCGGGATCAGGTGATGGCGTTGCGGGAGCGGGTGGTGCTGGAGCGGATTTAGAGGTCGTGGGGAAAAATGTCGCCGAGGGTTGGTTTTTGGGCGGGTTTCATTTTGGTGGAGTAGGTGGGTGTGCTGCGTTTGATGGAGCATTGATCGAGAAAGTCTTCGGCCGATCGAACGGAAGCTCCGGCGCTGAGAACGGTTTGCTGTTCGAGGCGGTCGGAGGTGACAACACAGATGCGGTGCGGGTTATCGGCTTTGAGGACAAGCTGTTCAATGAGGCCGTCGGCCGTGAGTTTGGCGGGGGCGTATTGTACATCGATGGTTCCGGTGCTGAGCGCGCTATCGCTGCCGCGGTTTTGTCCGTCGAAGACGACGGTGGTTTTGGAGGCCAGTCGCTCGGAGTAGGGTTCGATGAGCCGGATGAGGGCGGTGCGTGCTTGTTCTTGGCTTTGGTTCATGAGGGCGACGAGGTGGGGTTGCTTGTGCAGCAGGTTGTGTCCGTCGATGATGAGCCAGTCGGGTTGCATTAGGCGCGGGAGATATATTTTTTTTCGCGGGTGTCGATTTTGATGGTTTCGCCTTGCTCGATATATTCGGGAACCTGAACCGTGAGTCCGGTGGTGAGGGTGGCGGGTTTTGTGCGGGCGGTGGCGGAGGCGCCTTTTAGGGAGGGCGCACATTCGGTGATTTGTAGTTCGATGGTGTCGGGGAGGCGGAGGGTGAGGATTTTTTCGTCGGAGATGAGGGCGAGAATGCCTTCCATGTCTTCGACGAGGAAGGGGAGTAGATCGCTGATCTCGTCTTGAGTTTGTTCAAACTGTTCGTAGGTTTCGAGGTCCATGAAGCTGTAGCGGTCGCCTTCGACATAGAGGTATTGGACTTCTTTGGTTTCGTAGTGGGTTTCTTGGAGGGCATCGTCGCTGCGGTAGGTTAGGTCGGTTTTTTGCTGGGTGGAGACGTTGCGAAATCGGACTTTATAGAGGGTGCCGCCGCCGCGGGCGGTCGGCGATTGTTGGGTGATGTTTTCGACTGTGTGAGGGGAGCCGTCGAGATCGATGACAGATGTTTTTTTGAGGTCGCAGGCTTTTATCATGGCGTATTCCTTGTGCTGGGTTTCATGGTTTCGAATGGGGGGGTGGGAATCAAGAGGATTGCTTATCGATCTGCATTAATGAGTGCGGCGTTGAAGCCGGCGCCGAAGCCGTTGTCGATGTTGACGACGGTGATGTTGGAGGAACATGAGTTGAGCATGGTGAGGAGCGGCGCAAGGCCTTGGAGGTGGGCGCCGTATCCTACGGAGGTGGGAACGGCAATAACGGGGCAGGCGGCGAGTCCGCCGACGACGGAGGGAAGGGCGCCTTCCATGCCGGCTACGGTGACAATGCAGCGGGCTTGTTGGATGGTTTCGGTGTGCGCGAGCAGTCGGTGAATACCGGCGACCCCGGCATCGTATATTTTTTCGATGTGGGCACCGGAGATCTGTGCGGTTTCGGCGGCTTCTTCGGCGACGGGTAGGTCGGCGGTACCTGCGGAGATGATGAGGACATGCCCGGTTTTTTCGCGTTGCGAGGTTTCCAAAAGAATGGTGCGTGCCTGTTCGTTATAGCGGAGGCGGTTGTCGATGGAGTGGAGTCGTTCGTAGAGGGCTTTTTCGGCGCGGGTGAGGAGCATATCGGCATGGTGCTCTGCCATGTTTTGGTAGATTTTTTCAACCTGTTCGTGGGTTTTACCCTGACAGAAGATCACTTCGGGATGGCCGGTGCGTAGTGAGCGGTGGTGATCGATTTTAGCAAAGTCCAATTCTTGGAAGGGGAGTGATCGTAGTTTTTCGACGGCTTCGGTGGTTTCGACTGTGCCGTTTTTGACGGCTTCGAGCAGTGCTATGATTTTGTCTTTGTCCATTGGTTCCCTGTTTCCTCTGATAAGGAGACAACCTAGTTGGCTGAAGAACGTATTGCAAGTTGAAGTGATCTGTAGATTTTTTAAATTTGTTGTAGATGTTTGGTGAGGGGTTGGTTAGGATCATATCCATTAATCCGAATAAACGAATATAAAGGAATTTAATAGCATGAGCAAAAGTCGTACCAACCATATTTTTACGTCGGAATCGGTTTCAGAAGGGCATCCAGATAAGGTGTGCGATCAGATTTCGGATGCCATCTTGGATGCATGCTTAGCGGTAGATGCGAAAAGCCGTGTTGCTTGTGAGACACTGACGACGACCAACTTGGTCGTGAACGCAGGTGAAATCACTTGCCAAGCGTGCGAGTCATTGAATCCGGAGGGTATTGCGCGGGAGGTGGTTCGAGGTATTGGGTATGATCGAGAAGAGCTGAAGTTTAGTGCGGATACGTTTGAGTATATCAATCGGCTGCATGAACAGTCGTCGAATATTTCGCAGGGCGTTACGGAGGGTGAAGGTCTTCATGCGGAGCAGGGTGCTGGTGATCAGGGCATGATGTTTGGGTATGCGGATGCGGCGACGGAGGAGCTGATGCCGGCTCCGATTGCGTTGAGCCACCGGCTATTGGATGAGTTTCAGCGGGTTCGCAAAGCGGGTGAGATTGATTATTTGCGGCCTGATTCAAAATCGCAGGTTTCGATTCGTCATGAAAATGGGAAGCCGGTTTCGATTGAGACGGTCGTGATTTCGCATCAGACAGAT
>NZGU01000018.1 GCA_002691095.1 Kiritimatiellaceae bacterium
CTTGGGCTTGAATCCGGCTCTGTTCGGTCTCGCCATGACTATTCCACGGATTTGGGACGCGTTCACCGACCCGATCATGGGGCGTATTTCTGATCGCTTCACGTCAAAGTATGGCCGTCGCCGTCCTTTTATTTTTGCTGGAGCGCTACTCATGGCACTGACGTTTATTTCAATATGGATGGTGCCTCAAGGGTTGGGAGAAACGCTTACTTTTCTGTGGTTAACCGTCGGGAGTATTCTGTTTTTTACGGCGTATACCATCTATTCTGTTCCGGTTTATGCACTGACCTGCGAGCAGACCCCAGATTACCATGAGCGAACGCGGCTAATGTTTTATTGGGCGCTTTTTTTCAATATCGGTAATCTCTGTGTGAATTGGTATCTGCCCGCAACCAATCTGGCGATTTTTCCGAACACGCTCATCGGGGCAAGATGGATGGCGCTGGGGCTCGGTGTTCTGGTCTTTTTCGGGTTGGGTGTGTTGCCGGCTATTTTCGGCAAAGAGCGCTTCTACGATGTGGCGCAGAAGGAAGATCAAAATATTGGATTTCTCAAAGCCATCGGGCAGGCGGCTTCTTCCAAGCCGATGTTGGGGCTGGTAGGGATTGTATTCGCTTTGAACTTTTGCGGAACGATTGCGGGCAGCATCGCCATGTATATTGTCATCTACCATGTGAAACAGGGCCATGTGGAGCAGGGTATTCTGCTCAATGCCATGAATGGAACTGGTTTTGCGATCGTCGGATTCATTGCTATTTATGTGCTACGTTTTTTGGCGATTAAATTGGGCAAACGTCGTGCGATGTTTTGGGTGCTACTCATGACAGCCTTTGGCGGTGTTTCCAAATGGTTTATTTTTACGCCCGATGCGCCCTATCTATTGCTGCTCGACGCGGTACTCAATGGGCCGGTTTGGGTATCATTGGGGGTGATTGTTCCCTCCATGATTGCCGACCTGTGCGACTGGGATGAATATAAATTCGGGGAACGCCGCGAAGGGATTATCAGTTCGGTGTTCACGTGGATTACCAAGTTTGGAACTTCTTTCACCTTTCTTGTTTCAGGAATCGCTCTCCACTTCAGTGGTTTTGACGAAGCGCTGGGGGCCAATCAGCCGGAAGGCACCATGACCATGCTTCGACTTTTCTTTGTCAGTGCTTCCGTGCTGGCACCGGTGTTGGCCATCTCGTGTTTGAAACTCTATGCTATTAGTGAAGACGATGCGTATCGGATTCGCGGTGAGCTCGAAGAGCGTCGAGGTGAGGTGTAATGAAACGGTTTCGGTATGGATTATTGGCGGCGAGTTTGGCCATCGCTGGCTGCACATCAGCAGATAGCTTGTTCCAGCCCATTGAAGTGAGAGAGGGACGGCTTTGCTATGCCGATGGGACCGATGTAAACCTCTTCGGATTTAACTTTCAGTCCTGTCTGAGTTTTGAGCACGGTGCTCGGATGCACAATCAGGGTGTCCTTATGCCGTTGAAGGCGCAGGATCTCAAAAGAGTGACGGATGAAAGCTTCGATGAAATCCAGTTGCTGGGTGCTGAGGTCATTCGCGTTCATCTCATGCCAGCTGATTTTACGGATGCGGAAGGGAATCTCGTTGAAACAATCTGGTTGGATCAATTCCTATATGTGATGGCCGAGGCACAAACCCGCGGACTGTATGTTTATCTGACTTTCCTGAATCATCTCGATCACGACGGAACGCAGTTTCCCTATAACAAAGATTCTTTTGCCGCAACGTATCCCAGAAAAGACTGGTTGGTTGACCCCAAGGCGATGGCTGCCACTGAACAGTGTATTCGCCAACTGCTCAACAAGGTTAATCCATACAATGGGCAACTATTGAAGAAACATCCGGCGATTGCGGTGTTAGAACCCGTGAATGAGCCGGGCTATTGGTGGTTTGAAAAATGGCAAGAAAAGAATCCCAATGGCACCCGCGATGGATTCGAAAAGTGGAGCTATGAGAACACGCGTGATTATCTAAACCGTATGGTTAAGCTATTTCGTGAAGAAGGGGCAATGCAGCCCGTTGTTTGGAACTGTGGTTGGGAAGGGCTGATCGAAAAGAACCGTGCCGCGTTTCGGGGAATCGCTGCCTCTGATGTGGATGCCATTTCCTTCTGCCTCTATCCGGGGCAGCGCGACCTCAAGAAGCCATTTTGGGAAAACCCGGAAGAGCTGAGCCACAAAAACTATCTACCCTATGTTCAAGCGGTTTCGGAAGCCGAAGAGCGGCTGGGATGGCTTCGTTCTGAAGCGTTTAAAGATAAAGCCAAGTTAGTGTATGAATTTGAGACGTTCTGCAATCAGAGTGGTTATATCTATCCGGCGATGGCGGCATTCTACCGCGAAGTCGGTGCGCAGATTGCCACGCAATGGACGTATGGACTGACGGGCTATGCTGAGTATCTGGGAGGGAGCCACGTCTTTAATCTGAAGACGACCCCGAAAAAAGCCGCTTCGTTTATGGTGGCCAAGCAGCAGTTCAAGGATGTGGATACGATCTATTCATTTGAATCGCGTTCCAGCGGGGTTTTTCACGAGGGCACCCTGATCTATTCTGGTGAGATAGAGATGACGGTTCCTAGCCGTCCGCAATCCATCATCGGTGTCGGCCATTCTGCCTTCGTGAACTACGGGGGAACCGGTCTCTATTTTATTGAACCGTGCGAAAACGGAGCCCTACATCTAACGCTTATGCCCGACACCCAATTTATTCGGCCGCACTGGAAAGAGCTCCATACCGGTGAACCGGTGGTCAGGCTGGATGATGAAGCACAACATAAATTTGAACTCAAACTGCCAGCCCTTGGAAAACGCTGGATTTATCGGCGGGAGGGTCCGCGGTGGGTGCCGGTTACCGCAAGCGAAGGCGCGGTGCGCTTTGCAGCGCAGCCCGGCGAATATTTGATTGAACAAGAAAAACTTATGATTGATCGCAAGCTGCTGGAAGAAGGGTGGGGGCATTAGTATGAACGTTGTAAGCATAGGGTTGTTAGTGGTTGGCTTGTTGACCTCTTGTTCGGTGGAGGCGGAGCGTCCAAATGTATTAATGATCTGCATCGATGATATGAATGACTGGTGCGGATTCCTTGGAGGGCACCCGCAGGCGAAGACGCCGAATATGGATAGGCTGGCGAAAAAGGGTATCAATTTTACCAATGCACACTGCACAGCACCCGGATGTTCCCCGAGTCGCAATGCGCTGATGTTAGGCGTGGAACCGCATCATTCCGGGCTCTATCCGTTTTATAATCTCAATCACATTGATACCGGTGAGTTGGATCGTTTTACGACCCCTTTGCCGAAATTATTCAAAGACAAAGGATACACGACCTGTGGACTGACCAAGGTATATCATAATCCCGACCGCTCCTGGCGCACGGATGAACAGTGGGATGAATATAAATACTACGGCAATGCCAAACTGCACAAAATCGCCGAAAAGGGCTATCATCCTGAGCCCTACAACAAACGCATAGTGGCTTGTCCGGCCAGTAATCCTCTGAAAGATTTTCAGGATTACCTCAGTGCAAAACATGCATCGGAATTTCTGAGCCGTGACCACGAAAAGCCGTTCTTCCTCGCCGTAGGATTTATTCTTCCGCATACCTCGTTTATTATGCCGGAGGAGAATTGGGATCGTTTTTCCGATCCGATTGAAGCCCCGCCAATCAAAGCCGATGACTTGTCAGACATTCCCATGCCGGGGCAAGCCAACGCTCAGATTTATGTCGAGATTCCGGTTCGCCGTGATAATGCTTGGGAAGATATTCGCCGCGGATATTTGGCTTCGATCAATTTTACGGACGATAATGTCGGACGTGTCTTGCGCGCCCTCGAGCAGAGTTCGTATGCCGATAATACAATTATTATCCTTTGGTCCGATCACGGATTTCATCTGGGAGAAAAGCGGTCTTTTAGTAAATTTTCGCTCTGGAATGAAGCGACCCGAACGCCGTTTATTATCTACGATCCGCGTAACAAGAACGGGAATGGAGAAGTATGTTCTGAGCCCGTTGGGCTGATCCATGTGTATAAAACACTGGCCGACCTAGCCGGCCTGGAACCGCCGACTTATGTCGATGGACAGAGCCTAAAACCTTGGTTAGAAAATCCATCCCGACCCATGGAGCGACCGGCGATGACGACTTGGGGCCGTGGGAACTATACTTTGCGGACGAAGAAATGGCGTTATACCCGCTATTTTGATGGATCTGAGGAGTTATATCTGCAGACCAACGATCCCCATGAGTGGACTAATTTGGCGGAAAACTCAGCCTATGATCGGGTCAAAAAGCAGTTTTCAAAATGGTTGCCAACGGAAGAAGCTCCACAAGTAGCTTCGGGTCGTGAGCTGTATAATGTGGCGGATGCCGATAGACCGAAGAAGAACATCCAGTCCTATAAGCGGTATGTAAAACAGTACAAAGAAGCAGGCCTCAATCCGCCGCTCGATTAATTTTAAATGAATGAACAAACGAGGAGTTAGTACTATGCAAGATGCAACCCAAATTTTTAAGCGTCACGAAGGGGGCCCTTTGTTGCACATCAAAGATTTTCCGGGCAAGGCTCAGATTTATAATCCCGCACCGGTTCAGTGCGGCGATGAAACCATTTTGTTGGTTTCTGTTGTTGAGCATGCCGCCACACGGGGTTTCGGAAGGGATGTGGGGCAGACTCGCGTGGCCCGTTCGAAAGATGGCATCCACTTTACGCTTTCGGATGAGAACTTTATTGACCCGCAGGCGGTGGGTGAGCCGTGGGATCGTTATCATCATTTCATTGATAACCGCGTTACTAAAATTGATGATTGGTACTACATTGTGACGCCAGTCATGGTCAACGGCTTTGATTCCCCGATTGGTATGTTGGGTCGTACGAAGGATTTTAAGACCTACGAACGAATCGACACCATTACACAACCGAAAAACCGCGGAGCATCGCTTTTCCCGGAAAAGATCAACGGCAAGTATTATAAACTGGACCGTCCGGGCGGCGGTGACGGTGGCGACGGAGATATCTGGATCAGTGCCTCTCCCGATCTGATTCACTGGGGCGAGTTTAAGCCAGTCCTTGCCGCAGGATACCGTTTCTGGAATGTAGATAAGATTGGGCCAACGCCACCGATTAAAACCGACAAGGGCTGGCTTGATATTATTCACGGCGTCTTCACGCCCGCTGGCGGAACCTATTACTACATTGGAGCCATGCTGCTCGATCTCGACGAACCGTGGAAGGTGATTGGTAAAACAAACTCTTACCTAATGATGCCGGAGGAACCCTGGGAACAGCACGGCAACTGCGATAACGTTATTTTCCCTTGCGGTGCCATTGCCGACTATGACAAAGACCAGATCCGCCTCTACTACGGTGCCTGCGACTTTGCCATCTGCCTCGCAACTGGCTCGCTCAGCGAAACCGTTGATGCATGCATCAAAGGACTGTAAACGATCTTACAAGCGGGCTGCATATTCAGGCAGCCTCGCTTTCGACATGGGACCCCCTCGGCGGTTCTCATCCCTCTGGAAAAAAATCCGTCAGGCCAAAGCCTCACGGTTAGAAACGGATCGGGGCGGAGGGATTGTTTCGACTTCGTCTCACCCTTCGGGGCTGTCGGCAAGCTCCAGCCTCACTACGCTTCGCTTGTGTCAAACCCCTTTCGGGGGTTCTCATCCCTCGCGTGTAGAATTAGGATAGTTTTTAAAGTTCGACCACATCTAAAGATTGGTCGGGGCGGAGGGATTCGAACCCCCGACCTATTGCTCCCAAAGCAACCGCGCTACCAGACTGCGCTACGCCCCGATCTCGGAAAAGAGTGAATATCAATCATTGCTTTGCGCTTGGCAATATCATTATGGTGCGGAGTTGATCGTGTGGTTGAATAGGGAGGGGTGTATGCGAGCTGCGTGGGTACGTGTGGGGATATTTTTGCTCTTGGGGTATTTGCTTTTCTCGCTGGGGTATTACGCGGTGCCATGGCGCTATCGGGAGCCGTTATATCGTGTGATTCCATCGTTTAATCGGTTTTATATGGGGCAGGCATTTGCGGTTTGGCGATGGTGGGATCGGTTGGGCTGGACGGGCGATGATGTATCTGCCCGGGCGGTCGGTGAGGAAGGGGATGCGGTTTGTGTGGGCGGGGAGCCGATGGGGGAATTGATTACACAGGTGCTGACGAATCAGGCGTATCGAGTGGGGTATTCGGATGCGTGGCGGAGTCCGCTGTGGGTGGCGTATCGATTGGATCGGGTGGAGGCGTTTGTCTGGGGAAAGCGGCCCTCTTCGTTTCGGGTGGAACGGCGGGTGGAGGAGCGGTTGTCAGCCGCTGCTTTTTCGGGCAGTGGATATGATCGGGGACATATGGCACCCAATTTTGGTATTGCGACGCGCTATGGTCGGGAGGCGCAGTTGGAGACGTTTGTGATGAGTAATATTGTGGGGCAGCGTCCGTGGCTGAATCGTGGGATCTGGAGACGGTTGGAAGTGGATGTGGCGCGCTCGTACGCACAGCGGCAGGAGTCGATATGGGTTATGACGGGGCCGGTTTTTGGCGAGGGGGCTGAACCGCTTGATTCGGGGGCGTGGGTGCCGGAGGCGTGCTATAAGATTTGCGTGGATGCGCGGGAGGATGGGTGGCGTGTGATGGCGTTTTTGATGGAACAAACGATTCCACCCTACACGCGGTTACGGTCGAGACTGGTATCGGTGGATGAGATTGAACGGATGACGGGACTGGACTTTTTCCCGAGGTGGCCGGAGGAGCTGGAGCGGTTGATGGAAGCGGAGGCGGCCTCTCGTTTATGGCCGATGTAGGGGCCGCTGGTTTGGTTTGATGAGTGAAAAAGGGTCGCTTTTATTCGGGTTGAGAGCTAGGGTGCAGATATGAGTAAATTTATTTCCATGGTAGTGTGTATGTCGTCGTTGATTGTCGCGGAGCTGTATGCCCAGACGCCGGCGTGTTGTGAGCAGATGCCGAGTCGTTTCGGGGCCATCGAGTCGACGGCTCCGAAAGGGATGATCTGGTTGCCGGGCGATACGTTCACGATGGGCGGGGAGGTCGCGGATTTTATGAAGGCGTGGCCCTATGGGGCGCGTTCGCGGCCAGATGAGCGGCCGGTCCATCGGGTGGAGTTGGATGGGTTTTGGATCAGCCGCACACCGGTGACCAATGCGGAGTATATGGAGTTTGTGGAGGCGACAGGGTATGTGACGACGGCGGAGAAGGCACCCGATCTTGAGGAGTTGATGAAGGGAATGCCACCGGGAAGCCCTCCTCCGGCGGCAGCATTTTTGGTGCCCGCTTCAATGGTTTTCACGGCGCCGGAAGCAGAAGTCTCTTTGCAAAATGTGCTGCAGTGGTGGCGGTGGCAGGAGGGGGCAAATTGGCGGGAACCAGAAGGACCGGGGAGTTCGATTACGAATCGGATGGATCACCCCGTCGTGCAGGTTTCGTATTATGATGCGCAAGCGTATGCTGAGTGGAGAGGCATGAGCCTGCCGACAGAGGCGCAGTGGGAATTTGCGGCACGAGCGGGCGTGGAGCAAGCGATGTTTGTGTGGGGGAATGAGCCCGTGAAGGAGGAGGCGCCGCGCATCAATATCTGGCAGGGCGATTTCCCGCATCGGAATACGGTGGCAGATGGATATGAGTCGACCTCTCCGGTTACGGCTTTTGCGCCGAATGGCTATGGGCTATATGATATGTCGGGCAATGTATGGGAGTGGGTGGCGGATTGGTATCATGTGGATGCATACGCGATGCGGAAGGGAGCGGAACCCGTTAAGAACCCGCAGGGACCGGCGGCGAGTTTTGATCCAGATGAACCCTATTTGGGCAAACGGGTGATACGCGGCGGATCGTTTTTGTGCAACGATTCATACTGTTCGGGCTATCGCCCGGCGGCGCGGATGAAGACCAGCCCCGATACGAGCTCGAACCATACCGGCTTTCGGTTGGTGAAAAATGTTGGGATTGAGGCGGGTGAGTAGAAAACCCGCTTGAACGAATCGATGCGTTGCACTATATCAATCTTTGTTCTTTTTGCCCCGATAGCTCAGCTGGATAGAGCAACGGACTTCTAATCCGTAGGTCTCAGGTTCGAATCCTGATCGGGGCGCCATCTCTTTTCATTGGTCGATTGGATAGATGACGGGGGGGCGGACATGCCATATCGTTATGTCTTTGGGTTTAGAAGGCCGGTGTGGATATTCGCTATGCAGTGAGTCCGTTAGAGTATCGTAGTATGGGCAGTGCGGAGCTTCGTGATGCGTTCTTGATCGATGTTTTCAAAGCGGGAGCCTTCAGCATGACCTATTGTGAGGTGGAGCGTAAGATTGTGAGGGGAGTGATGCCATTGGGTGAGCCGTTGGCGTTGGCTGCTAGTGCGGAGTTGGCAACGGATTTCTTTTGTGAGCGGCGTGAGCTGGGGGTGATTAATCTGGGCGGTGCGGGTTCGGTGCGGGTGGATGGTGAGGTGTTTGAGCTGGACCGTTTAGAGGCGCTTTATGTGGGAAGAGGGGCGGAGAACATTGTGTTTGCTTCGGCTTCGGTGGCGGCACCGGCGGCGTTTTATTTGGTGTCATATCCGGCGCACCAGGCGTATCCGACGGTAAAAATCACGCGGGCGGAGGCGAATCGGGTGGAGTTGGGTTCTTTGGTGGAGGCGAATGCGCGGACGATCTATCAATATATTCATGAGCGGGGGGTGCAGAGTTGCCAGTTGGTGATGGGGGTGACGGCTTTGGGGGAGGGGAGTGTGTGGAATACGATGCCCTGCCATACGCACATGCGGCGTTCTGAGGTGTATCTCTATTTTGATTTGGATGAGGTGGGTCGGGTGTTCCATTTTATGGGGCCGGGGGAGGAGACGCGGCATTTGGTGGTGGCGAATCGTCAGGCGGTGTTATCGCCGCCTTGGTCGATCCATTGTGGGTGTGGAAAGCAGGCGTATCATTTTTGCTGGGCGATGGGGGGTGAGAACCAGCGGTTCGATGATATGGATGCGGTGCCGTGGGATGCGATGAGGTAGGGATGAGTCGAGCGGTCTCTTTTTTTGTGTCGGGTTTGTTGCTGGGTGTTTTACTGGCGGGGTTTGGTTTTGTGGCGTATGTGAATCAGTCGGCGGGGCTGAGCGCGGGCGAGGGGCAGACGGTTCTGAAGTTGGGCCATAGTTTGGATACGGGGCATCCGGTTCATGTGGCGATGGAGTTTATGGGGGATCGTTTGGCGGAGTTATCGGGGGGGGCGGTGCGGTTGGATATCTACCCGAGTGGAGTGCTGGGCTCAGAGGTGCAGTGTATTGAGCAGTTGCAGGTTTGGGATGGAACCGGTTGGAGTTCCGTTGCATCCGTTGAAAACAATTATCAACGTCGTCGCATTCATCGATTCGATTCCCTAAAGACATCCAAAATCAGGATCTTAGTGACGGCCACGAACGGAGATGCTTCCGCACGTTTGTATGAGGTGCGCGCCTACAACGAGTAGAGCGGAGGATAGATTAAACAGGCATACAACCTCCCGCCTTTTGGAGCTTCGAATATCCCATCCATCATCCTGTGGATGATCCGTTAGATGCAGGAGTGAATGTGCCAGGTGCTTAGGGTTGCTTGGCGGGAGTGAGATTGATATAACCTTTGCTCACCCGGGCCTGTAGCTCAGTCGGTCAGAGCAGGAGACTCATAATCTCTTTGTCGGGGGTTCAAGTCCCTCCAGGCCCACCACTTTATTTCCCGGACTCTTTCAAGGCTTGAAAAAGCGCTTTTTCTCTGGGGTTTTAAAAGATTAGGGCAAATCGATCTATTTTTTGTGAATCGGTCGATTTGTCAGCTTGCGATCAGGCGATTCCTGCTCTTCTTTAATGGGTCAGAAGTTGACTGTTGGGTCATATGCGGATGGAGGGGGTGCGCTGTTTTATGGTGGGGGGTGTGTTCTCAGTTAAAAGAGTAGGGGAGTTCTGCTGGATTTGGGGGTGAGATGTTTGTAACATGGGGGCTTAAGTTATAAAGGAAGGGTGTGGAGATGGGTTTCATTGATGGTTTGGTGTTTGTGTTGTTTATCGTGACGGTGATTGCGGTGGGGCTGTTTAAGTCGAAGGGGGATGGTTCGGAGGCGGGGGGCGCGGAGGATTATTTCTTGGCGGGTCGGGGTTTGTCGTGGTGGTTGATTGGATTTTCGTTGATTGCGGCGAATATTTCGGCGGAGCAGTTTGTGGGGATGTCGGGGCAGGGTGCGGGGCTGTATGGGCTGTCGGTTTCGAGCTGGGAGTGGATTGCGGCGATTACGTTGGTGGTGGTGGCGTTTGTGTTGCTGCCTTATTTTTTGCGGACGGGGATTACGACGATTCCGGAGTTTTTGGAGGTGCGGTATAATCATTGGGCGCGGCTATTGATGACGGTGTCGATGATTTTGATTTTGATTGGGGTGAGCTTGATCGGGGTGATTTATGCGGGTGCGTTGACGTTGAAGCAGTTGATGTTTGAGTTTCAGGTGGATCTTTCGTTGGCGGGTTGTTGCTGGGCGTTGGGGATGATGGCGGCGATTTATGTGGCGGTGGGGGGGCTGAAGGCGTGTGCGTGGGCGGATTTGCTGCAGGGTTCGGCGCTGATTATTGGGGGCGGGGTGATTACGTATTTTGCGTTTGAGGCGTTGGATGCGGCTCCGATGGCGGAGTTGGCTGCGTCGACGGGGGGGGCGGTGCAGGTGGCGCAGGATGCGGGGGCTATTGCGAAGTTTAATGCGTTGAATGAGTCGGCGTTGCATATGGGGAGTAATCCGGCGATGCCGTGGGGTATTTTGATTTTGGGTATCTGGATTCCGAATTTTTATTATTGGGGGTTGAATCAGTATATTACGCAGCGGATTTTGGGCTCGGCTTCGTTGGCGGAGGGGCAGAAGGGGTTGGTGCTGGCGGCGGGGTTGAAGTTGCTGATTCCGTTTGTGATTGTGATTCCGGGGATCATTGCGTTCAATTTGTTTAGTGGGGATATGGAGGCGAATGCGGGGCCGGTGATGGCGGCGTATGAGCAGGCGGCGGAGAATCCGTTTCAGGGGCATGCGGTGTTTGAGTTGGATCCGCGCTGGGCGACTGCGAATCCGGCGAAGGCGGCGGAGGTGGCGAGTTTTAATGCGGGGGTGACGGCGCGGGTTGGCGCGGATGCGGTGGAGACGGTGGCGCTTAATCAGTATAAGTATGATTCGGCGCTGGGGTTGTTGATTACGAAGCTGATCCCGCAGAATGTGGGGTTGCTTGGCTTTGTGATTGCGGCGTTGTTGGGGGCGATTGTTTCGTCGTTGGCGGCGGTGTTGAATGCGGCGTCGACGTTGCTGACGATGGATGTGTATCAGCGGTATGTTCGTCCGGATGCGCCGCAGGCGAAGTTGGTTTCGATGGGGCGGATTTGTATTGGTGTGTTTGTGATTATCGGGTGTTTGGTGTCGCCGTTGTTGGCGAATAATAGTTCGATATTTGAGTATATCCAGTTGTTCCAGGGATATGTTTCGGCGGGTATTTTGGGTGTGTTCATTTATGGATTGGTGAATCGGTCGGGTGGCCAGTGGGCGGGTGTGATTGGGTTGGTGGCGAATCCGATTATTTATCATGCGTTGAGTACGATCTATCCGGATATGCATTTCCTTTATTGGATGTCTTATTCGTTGATTGGTGTGCTGGCGATTCTCTTTTTGTATGGATGCTTGCATCGGCGGAGGGAGAAGTTGGTTTTTGCGACGAATACGACGCTGGATTTGACGAGTTCGCGGGGGGCGCTGTATGCGGGTCTGGGCGTTTGTGCGCTGACGGTGCTGCTGTATGTGATTTTCTGGTAGGGAGTTTGATAGGCTTGAGGGCGCCCCGGTTGGGGCGTTTTTTGTAAATAGTACTTTTTTGGTATTATAAGGTTTGACGGGCATACCCGAACGATTAGGGTGTGGGTATTGGGAGGTGGTTATGGCGGATTGTCATGAGGATGTGAAAAAGCGAATTGAGGCGCTCTACAATATGTTGGTGGAGCATGAGGGGTATGGTGAGATGCAGATTGATTTTAAGATCCTGAAGAAGGGTCAAAAGGAAGTGATTATCCACTGCGGGAAGCAGTATCGATATGTAGTAGATAGTGGCACGCATTGCATCGGGGGTTAGGGGTGCGGTGGGGTCTCTTTTTTGTCGGGTTGTGGTTGTGTGGAACCGGTGTGGCGGTGGAGCGTGCTTCGTGGGTGGAGGAGGCGTTGGCGTCGTCTTCTCTGTTGCTTGAGGTGGAGGCGCTGGGGTCGTCGGTGGCGGGGGAGCCGGCGAGTGATTTGGTTTGGGCGACGGTGGACTGGGAGACGTTTTTTTCGTCGGGTGAGGGGCTGCAGTGGCATGTGGGATTGCTGTGGGAGCAGGATAGTCGGGAGGAGGATCCGTTGGATCGGCTTTCTGTGCGGGGGGAGTGGAATCAGTTGGGTTTGACGGTGGGGCGTTTTTATCAGCCGGTGGGTCGGTTTGATTCGATGTTTATTTCAGATCCTTTGACGTTGGAGTTGGGAGAGTTGAACCAGACGAGTGTGATGGTGGATGCGCAGCTGGGTTCGCTGTTGGCGCAGGCGGGGCTGTTCCGGAGTTCGTTGGGTGTGGAGGATGAGCAGGGACTGGAGGAGGGGTATGCGGCTTTGACGTGGGAGCTGCGTGAGTCGGTGGTGGTGGGGGGCTATTGGTTGAATAATTTGTTGGAGACGGATGGATTGGTGGAGCTGGGTTCTGCGTTGGTGGATGCGGACCATGTGGCGAGCGCGGCTGGCTGGGGGGGCTTCGTGGCGGTTGAGGCGGGTGATATTCGGGTGAATGCGGATTGGCTGGGTGCGGTTGATTCGGTGCATGGGGGGGCGCGTGATGGGCAGCCTTCGGCGTGGCAGGTGGAGTGTGGCTGTGTGTGGGGGGAGCATTGGAGTGCGGGGGTGCGGTTTGAGCGGAGCGATGAATTTTTTGCGGGATATGAGCTGGGTGAGTGGACGGATGCGTTTGCGGAGCGGCGGATTGGGGTTGCGGTGGCGTATGCGTTTGAGGCGGGGCTGAGTTGTGGCCTTGAGATGATGCAGCTTACGTTTGCGGATGGGTCAGAGGGTGAGCGTGCTGCGGTGCAGGTGGCCCAATCTTTTTAGGAGAAACGATGAAGTTGAAAAAGTTTAAGCGGGGCTCACAGGGGCGTGTGGTTGGTTTTGTGACGGAGGATCGGGCTTATCGTGAGAAGCTGTTGCGGATGGGGTTGACGCTGGAGGCGGAGTTTACGGTGATTCGGACGTCTTGGTTCCGGGGGCCGGTGGAGCTGAAGGTGAAGGGTTCGCGGTTGGTGTTGCGTAGTGATGAGGCGGATGGTCTTGAGGTGGAGGCGTTATGAAGACGCTGCATGTGGCGTTAGCGGGTAATCCGAACTGCGGGAAGACGACGGTGTTTAATGCGCTGACGGGGTCGCGGAAGCGGGTGGGCAACTGGCCGGGTGTGACGGTGGAGCGGATGATCGGAGAGTATGATCATTGCGGTGCGACGGTGGAGGTGACGGATCTGCCGGGCATCTATTCGTTTTCGGCGCTTTCGCCGGATGAGGAGGTGGCGCGTAAGCATATTCTATTTGATAAGCCGGATGTGGTGGTGAATGTGATTGATGCTTCGAATCTGGAGCGGAATCTCTATTTGACGACGCAGCTGTTGGAGATGGATGTGCCGGTGGTGGTGGCGTTGAACATGATGGATATGGCGGAGCAGCGGGGGGTGAAGATTGATGTGGACCATTTGCAGACGCATTTGGGCTGTCCGGTGGTGCCGGTGGTGGCGACGCGGAAGAAGGGGATGGAGGAGCTGTGCTGCACGGTGTGTGATATCAGCAAGACGCGGCAGCTGCCGGGGAATCGGGTGCAGTATGATGCGCAGCTGGAGCCGTTGTTGCGAAAGCTGGAGGTGGAGCTGGGGAGTATTGCGCTGAGCAAGAAGATTTCGGCGCGGTGGTTGGCGATTAAGGTGCTGGAGAAGGATTCGATTGCGGACCAAACGCTGGGTGTGGATCGGGCGTTGTTGCCGGATCTGGAAGAGCCGCTTCGGAAAGCGGAGCGGGTGGCGGGTAGTGATGTGGATATGCTGATCGCTGATGGGCGGTATGGGTTTATTAATGGATTGGTGCGGGATGTGACGAAGGGCAGTGACTTGAATAAGAAGTCCTTCACGGATCGAATCGATCAACTGGTGTTGCATCGTTTTTTTGGTTTTCCGATTTTCTTTTTGGTGATGTATGCGGTGTTTGCGGTGACGATTAACGTGGGGGGGCCGTTTATTGATTTTTTTGATATTTTAATGGGTACGATTTTTGTGGATGGCTTTCGGGTGGTGTTGGAGTCGGTGAGTACACCGGCTTGGTTGGTGGCGGTGCTGGCAGATGGGTTGGGGGGGGGCGTGCAGTCGGTCTCGACGTTTATCCCGCCGATTTTCCTGATTTTTTTCTGTCTTTCGTTGTTGGAAGATTCGGGCTATATGTCGCGGGCGGCGTTTGTGATGGATCATTTTTTGCGAAAAATTGGACTGCCGGGGAAGGCGTTTATTCCGATGCTGGTGGGTTTTGGCTGCAACGTGCCGGGGATCACGGCGACGCGAACGCTGGATAGTCGGCGGGAGCGGATTCTGGCGATTATGATGAATCCGTTTATGTCGTGTGGGGCGCGGTTGCCGGTTTATACGTTGTTTGCGGCGGCGTTTTTCCCGAATCGGGGTGGGGTGATTATTTTTGGAATCTACCTGATTGGGATTGCGCTGGCGGTGCTGACGGGGTTGTTGTTTAAGCATACGCTTTTGCGGGGTGAGGCTTCGCATTTTGTGATGGAGTTGCCGCCGTATCATGTGCCGACGGTGAATGGGGTGTTGTTCCATACGTGGCATCGGCTGAAGTCGTTTTTGATTAAGGCGGGTAAGTTGATTCTGCTGTTGGTGACGATTTTGGGCTTTTTTAATACGATGGGGACGGATGGCAGTTTTGGTCATGCGGATTCGAGCCGCTCGGTGTTGAGCGCGACCAGCCGGGCGATCACGCCGGTGTTTCATCCGATGGGAATTGAGAAGGAGAATTGGCCTGCCACGGTGGGGTTGTTTACGGGGATCTTTGCGAAAGAGGCGGTGGTGGGTACCTTGGATTCGCTCTATGGCCAGATGGAGAAAGAGGTGGCAACGGAAGCGGATGAGGGGTTTGATTTTGGGGCGGGTATGGCGGAGGCCTTTGCGGCGATTCCGGCGGGCTTTGAGGGGTTCTGGGACGGGGTGAGAGATCCGTTGGGGCTTTCGGGGGCGTTGGCGGAGGTGGATGAGGTGGAGGTTTCGGCACATGCGACGATGGTGAGTCGGTTTGGGGCACAGGGGGAGCAGGCGGCGTTTGCTTATTTGTTGTTTATTTTGATCTATGCGCCGTGTGTGGCGGCGCTGGCGGCGATTCATCGGGAGATTGGGCTGGGCTGGATGTTGTTGGCCGTTTCTTATTTGACGGGGCTGGCGTGGCTGACGGCGACGCTTTATTTTCAGATTGCGACGTTTGCGAGTGATCCGTTGTCGGCGGCGGGTTGGATTGGGGGCTGTGTGGCGGTGCTGCTGCTATTCGTGATGGGGATGCGGATTGCAGGGCGTGGGGAAGTGGGTCGTGCTTAGTTCGGTTATCGCATTGCTGGAAGAGCGGGGGACGCTCTCGGTGCTGGAGATTTCTCAGCAGCTGGAGATTGAGTCGAGTGCATTGCATCCGATGCTGGAGTTGCTGGTGCGCAAGGCAAAGATTGAGAAGGTGGAGTTGCCGTGTCGTTCGGGTTGTGCGGGGGGGTGCGAGTCGGCGGATCAGATGCTGTTCTATAAGTTGTGTGAGGGTGCGTCGGCGTAGACGGTGGGTTCGCGATAGATGGCGTCGTAGTTTTTGAAGACGGGTTCGAGCCCTTTGTTGCGGAGCATGGCGCAGAAGGATGCGATGGAGCGTTCGTCGCTGATGGAGAATTGTTGGGTGGAGTCGCCGACTTTGTCGCTGTATCCGCCGACGGTGGTTTTGCTGGCGACGCTCATTTTGGAGATGCCGACACCGGCGAGGCCGTCGCGGATGGCGGCGGATTCGCGGGTGGAGAGAAGCAAGGGGACGGCGGGGAGGCAGATGCGTAGGGCGAAGATGGCTTGTGCGAGGGTGGTTTCGTCGACGGGGTGGAGGGCTTGGAAGCCTCCCATTTGGGGTTTGATGCGGGGGAAGGAGAGGGTGATGCCGGCTTGCCAGTAGGTTTTGAGGAGGTGGGTGGCGTGGCGGTAGAGGGCGATGAGGTCGGCGGCGGGGTCGGCGAGGCCGAGCAGCACGCCGAGGCCGAGGGTGCGGAGTCCGCCGCGGAGGGCGCGGTTGGGGGCATCGAGGCGGGCGTGGAAGTCGCGTTTGTCGCCCCAGCGGTGCATTTGTGCGTAGACGGTGGTGTTGTAGGTCTCTTGGTAGAGGGTGACGCCGGTGCAGCCGGCTTCGGCGAGGGAGCGGTATTCTTCTTGGCGCATGGGAAAGACTTCGATGTTGATGTTGTTGAGGCGTTGGGCGGCGCGTGCGATGGCTTCGCGGATGTAGGCGGTGTCGGCTTCGGGCATGCGTTCGCCGGTGAGGAGGACGATTTCGTCTAGGCCGGCGGCGGTGATGGCGTCGAGTTCGTGGTCGAGTTGTTGGGTGTCGAGGACGGCGCGGGTGGCACGGCGGTCGGCGGCGATGCCGCAGTAGAGGCAGCCGCCGTTGCAGAAGTTGGAGAGGTAGAGGGGGGTGTAGAGGGAGATGGTGCGACCGAAGTGGCGCTGGGTGAGTGCTTGAGCGCGGTGGGCCATTGGTTCGAGAAGGGGTCGGGCGGCGGGGGAGAGCATGAGGGCGAGTTCGCGTTCGGTGGGGTGGTCGCTGTGGATGGCGTTTTCGATGGCACGCAGGTCGGTGGACTGGCTGTGGGCGAGCCAGGGCTGGGGGTCGAGCCAGTTGGGGAGGGGGTTAGTCATGTGTGCTGAGAAAGGAGGTTAGGGGGGAGCTGGCGACGGCGGCTTCGGAGGTGGGCATGAGGCCGGCGTTTCGGGCGGCGTGTCCGCTTTCGACGGCGGTTTTGAAGGCGGCGGCCATGGCGATGGGGTTGTCGGCGGCGGCGATGGCGCTGTTGACGAGGACGGCTTCGCATCCCATTTCCATGGCTTGAGCGGCTTGTGAGGGGGCGCGGAGGCCGGCATCGACGATGACGGGGACTTGACTGTCGCGGATGATGATGCGGATCATTTCGGCGGTGGCGAGTCCTTTGCCGGTGCCGATGGCGGCGCCGAGGGGCATGACGGCGGCGCAGCCGACCTGTTCGAGGCGTTTGGCGAGGACGGGGTCGGCGGGGATGTAGGGTAGGACGAGGAAGTCTTGTTTGGCGAGTTCGATGGCGGCTTCGTAGGTTTCGATGGGGTCGGGGAGTAGGTGGTGGGGGTTGGGGTGAATTTCTAGTTTGATGAAGCGGCTTTGACTGAGTTCGCGACCGAGGAGGGCGGCGCGGATGGCTTCTTTGGCGTTCATGGCGCCGGAGGTGTTGGGCATGAGTTTGACCTGTTTGAGCTGCGTGAGGGGGCCGTAGAGGTCGTCTTCGGCTTGGGCTTTGTTGAAGCGGCGTAGGGCGACGGTGACGAGCTGGCTGCCGGAGGCTTTGACGGCTTCGATCATGGTGGAGACGTTGGCAAATTTGCCGGTTCCGATGAGGAGTCGGGAGTGGAGGGTTTCGTTTTGGAAGGTGAGGGGGGTGTCCATTATCCACCTCCGACAAAGACGAGGATTTCGATCTGGTCGTTTTCGTTGAGGGGGGTGTTGGACCAGTCGGTGGCGGGGATGACGTTGCCGTTTTGCATGAGAGCGGTGTGCTCTTTCTGGGCGCCGATTTCATCGAGCAGGGAGGTGAGCGTGCTGGCACCTTGGTGGGTGTGGGCTTCTCCGTTTAGTGTGATGTTCATGTTTCACTCCTTCTCTTTTGCCGTTTTGCCTGGGATGGAGTGTGTGCTTTCGCCAACACTCCCTCGCGCCGGTATCAGCCGGATCAGGTTCGACGGGTCTATTCTCAGCGCGTTGGTTAGACGGCACCCCGGGTTACTTGATACCATGCCTTGGTGCTCTGCGGGTGTAAAGCGATTATGTTGGAAAGCAGGTGGGTGCGGGTGGGGTGGGTGATGTTCGATAAAAAAATGAAGATTCAGTATTGTCTCGTGCAAACACTTTGCTAATCTACGCGCTCGTTGGCACTAAATGACCCCTTCGTCTAGTGGCCTAGGACTCCAGGTTTTCATCCTGGCAACACGGGTTCGAGTCCCGTAGGGGTCGCCATTTTTTTCTGGGTGCTGCTCTCTTTTTTTATGCCTCTGCCAAGATTCGGATTGCTTTTGATGGCGACTGAAATATCTTCTTGTGTGTGAAGATGATCTGTAAAGGAGTGGGTTTATGATGGAGTGGTGGCAGCCGGTGTTGCCGGTGGGGGATATGGCTTCGGCGTTTTGGCAAAGTACGTTGCCGGGGAAGGTGATTGTGGCGTTGCTGTTTTTGGGGTCGGCGGCGGCGTGGACGATTATGGTGACGAAGGGGATGCAGTTGCGGGCGGCGGGGCGTTCGACGGCGCATTTTTTGAAGTTGTTTCGAGCGGAGCGGGATCCGACGACGTTGTATACGCGGCGGGAGGAGATTGCGGGTACGCCGTTGCAGGGGTTGTATCGGGAAGGGTGCAGGGCATTGGGGGCGGAGCTGCAGGTGCAGGGGGTTGACCCGGATGATTTGTTGATGGGGGAGTTGACGGCGGGGGCGCATCGGCGGTTGTCGTTGAATCAGTTGGAGACGGTGCGGTCGGTGGTGGATCGTAATCTGGCGGATGAGGTGCTGTTGCTGGAGGATCAGATGGGCTTGCTGGCGACGGCGGTGAGTGCGGCGCCTTTTTTGGGGTTGCTGGGAACGGTGTGGGGCGTGATGGATGCGTTTGCGGGGATGGCGTTGGCGGGGAATGCGGCGCTTTCGGCGGTGGCGCCGGGTATTTCGGGGGCGTTGCTGACGACGATTATTGGGCTGATTGTGGCGTTGCCTTCGATGATTGGCTATAATTTGTTGTCGGCGGAGATTCGGCGGATTTCGGTTCAGATGGATAATTTTGCGCAGGAGTTTGTTTCGGGTGTGCAGAATAGTTATGTGATTGAGGCGGAGTAGGGATGGGGCGGCGGACGAGTTTGGTTCAGTTGAATCAGATCAGCGACATTAATATGACGCCGCTGATGGATTTGACGTTTATTTTGCTGATTACGTTTATCATTACGTTTCCGTTGATTGAGCAGGGGGTGTCGATTGAGCTGCCGAAGGGGGAGGCGGGGGAGTTGCCGGAGGGGGTTTCGCGGTCGATCAGTTTGAATGGTGGGGGACAGTTGTTTTTGGATGATGTGCCGGTTTCGAGGGATGAGCTGGCGTCGGCGTTGGTGGAGGTGGCGTTGGGCTCGCCGGATAGTACGGTGTTTGTGCGGGCGGATGCGGCGTTGCCCTATGGTGAGGTGATGGAGCTGATGCGGATGCTGCATGCGGCAAATATTACGCGGATGGCGTTGGTGACGGAGGCGGATTCTTTGTGATGTGGGGTGGGCGTGGCAGCGTGTTTGGGCGGGTGTTGCTGGTTCATCTGGGGGTGGTGGTGCTGGTGTTGTTGAGTTCGTTTTTGCGGGGTTGTTTTGCGCCGCGTCCGACGCCGGAGATTGTGACGTATATTGATTTTGGGGGAGCGGTTGCGGAGGTGGAAGTGGTGGAGGTGGCGGAGCCGGTGGTGGAGCCTGTGCCGGCACCGAAACCTGTGCCGACGCCGACCCCGGTACCTAAGCCGAGCCTAGTACCGAAAGCGGAGCCTGCGCCGAAGCCGACNTGGAAGCCGACACCGGTGAGTGAAATTCGGAAGGGGAAGCGGATGGAGGAGGTGCAGCAACCGGCGCGGGTGAGTGCTTCGGAGATTGAGGAGGCGTTGCGGGTGGAGCGGCGGGGGGCGCGTTCGGCGGATGCGTTTGCGGGGTATTATGCGCAGGTGCGGCGGTTGTTGTTTGCGCGGTGGACCCCTCCTGAATGGTGGGAGGGGGGAAGGGCGCCGGTGGTGCGGTTTGAGATGAGTCGGAGCGGGGAGATTTTGGGTCGGTCGTTGGTTGTGCGTTCGGGCGTGAAGGCGTATGATGATTCTGTGATGGATGCTGCGCGGGCTGTGGAGCGGTTGCCGCGTCCGCCAGCGGAGTATGCGTTTGGGTATGTTGAGGTGGTTTTTACGGTTGAGTGAGTGAGATGAATCAGATGGAACGACGGTTGTTTTTGAGTGGGGTTGCTGTGAGTGGNGCGGGTGCAGTGTTTGGGCAGCGGGTTGAGGTGCGGAAGTCGGGCANGGGGCCGATAGGTCTTTCGTTGGAGCGGTTGGTGAGTGATGGTTCGGCGGAGGGGCAGCTGTTTATGAAGGTGTTGCGGGCGGATCTGCTTCGTTCGGGTTATTTTGAGGAGCGGTCGGGGACGGCTTCGGTGATGTTGGCGGGTCGTGTGCAGCGGGGGCAAGAGCTGCGGGCGGAGGTGCAGGCGGTGCAGNTGGCGGATCGGCGGCGGTTGCTGGGGCGGGCGTTTTCGGGGCCGNCGAGTGCGACGCGGGCGTTGGCGCATCGGGTGGCGGATGCGGTGGTGCTGGCGGCGACGGGGATGCCGGGGATGGCGTCGGCGCGGTTGGCATTGGTGGGCAATCGGAGTGGGCACAAGGAGTTGTATGTGTGTGATGTGGATGGGGCGAATGTGCGGCAGGTGACGAAGGATCGGAGTATTGTGGTGGCGCCGGCGTGGATGCCGGATGGGCAGCAGGTTTTGTATACGTCGTATAAGGGGGGGTATCCGAATGTGTATCAGACGGGTCGGCGGGGGGCATTGGCGCGGTTTGGGGGGTTGAATGCGAGTGCGGCGGTCTCGCCGGATGGGGGGTCGATGGCGTTGATTTTGTCGAAGGATGGGAATCCGGAGTTGTATGTGCAGGATTTGGGGCGTGGGGGGTTGCGGCGGATTTCGTCGACGCGGCGGGCGAATGAGGCGAGTCCGTGTTGGTCGCCGGATGGAAGTGAGTTGGCGTATGTTTCGGATTCGGCGGGGCGTCCGCATNTCTATGTGGTGAGTTTGAAGGGGGGTGCGCCGCGGCGTATCAGTCGGTCGGGGACGGAGAATGTGGCGCCGGATTGGGGGCGGAATGGGGAGTTGGTCTATTGTAGTCGGCAGGGGGGGCGGTANCGTATTGTGGTGGCGAATCCGCGGTCGGGGGTTTCGCGGGTGTTGCCGTTGGATGGTGCGGATTATGAGGATCCGAGTTGGACGCCGGACGGGCGGCATGTGGTGGTTTCGCGTTCGGTGAATTATCGTTCGACTATCTACCTTCTTGACACGCAGGAAGCACGTTCGATACCATTNTTAAAGGGGTCGGGTGATTGGTTTTCGCCGGCCTGTACGCGATAAGAACAAGGAGATGAAGATGGGCAAGAAGAGTTCAATGTTGAGTTTTTTGTGGGTGGCTTTAGTGGGTGTGCTGTTGGTGANTGGTTGTCGGTCAACGGATGTGGATGCTGGTGTTTATGGGTCGGATAATTTATATGGCGATCCGTTGATTGCGGATATTCCGTTGAATGATTTGGAGGGGTTGCCGACGGATGGAGATCGGTCGATGTTTGCGGCGGTCTATTTTGGATATGATAGTGCGGCGGTGAATCCGGCGGATGCTTTGGTGTGTGAGGCNGTGGCGAATTATCTGCGGGGTCAAGGCGGGGTGATTCTTGAGGGGCATGCTGATGAGCGTGGGAGCCGGGATTATAACCTTTCGTTGGGAGAGCGGCGGGCTTTAGCGGTGCGGTCGTATTTGATTGAGCTGGGGGTGAATCCGTCTCAGATCCAGACGCGGAGCTTTGGGGAAGAGCAACCGGCTAATCAGAATCATGACGAGACGGCGTGGAGCGAGAATCGGCGCGTTGAGTTTGCGATTTATTAAGCGAGCTGATTCGGTGCTATGGAGAAGCTCATGATTGAGATGAATGCTCCATTGCTTGCGATTCAGTTTCCGTTGGATTCGCTGGTTGGTTTTCTGGGAGCGGCTTTGCTGGCGTTTGTGTTGATTACGTTGGTGGCGAGTTATCTTCGCTTTCAGGATGTATTGCGGTTGTCGGAGGAGCCTGCGGAGAAGGATGCGCTGACGCCGCTTTCTTTGTTGCAGATTAAGTTGGCGCATTTTTTGACGGAGAGTGGCCGGGAGAAGTATGCGTTCTGTGTGGTGAAGGGGTATTTGGGTGGTAGGGGAGCTTCTGTTGATGCGCNGGTGAGGGAGCTGTTGCGGGCGGATGATTATGCGGTGGAGCTTGAAGAGGGGCTGTATGGTTTGGTGATTCGGTGTGATCGGGAGGATGTGGAACCGATCTTGATTCGGTTGCGGGATCAGTTGTTGCGTGAGGCGGGCGTGGTGAGTGCGGGATTGCGGTTNGGTGTTGCGATGTTTCCGGAAGATGGGNCGACGGGGCGGGCGTTGTTGGCTTCGGCTGATTCGGCGCTTTCTGGTTTGGAGGGGGAGGGTTTCTTTGGCTGGTATGTGCCGGAGCTTGATGAGGAAGAGGGGGAGGGTGAAGAGGATTCGCGGCTGGATGATGCGGATGATGCGGATGAAGAGGAGGAGGATGAGGGGGCTGGCGGGGGGCGTTTGTTGGATCCGTTGACGGGGGTTTTGCGGGATAAGGTGCTGTCGACGTATATGCACCGTCGGTTAAATGAATTTCGATTGAAGAAGCATCCGGTGGCGCTGTTTTGCGTGGGGGTGGATAATATGGATCAGATTCAGCGGTTTCATGGGGAGGCGGCGCATGATGCGTTGTTGGCTGAGGTGAGTCAGCAGTTGCAGCTGAATTTGCGTTCGGGGGATATGATTGGCCGGCATGAGGAGCGGGGTTTTTTGGTGNTGGTCGGGTGTGGAGTGGAGTATATGGAGGCGGTTGCTCAGCGGGTCTGTGGAGCGGTGCAACAGGCGATTTGTCGGTTTGAGGGGAAGCGGTTGCGGACCACGGTTACGGTGGGAATTTCTCACTATCCGGCGCATGGGAAGAATTTGCATCAGCTTTATGTGAAGGGGGATAAGGTGGTGTCGTATTGTCGGGAGAATGATATTCGGGGTTATGCGGTTTATGCTGAGCAGTTGCACGGGCGGCAGAAAGTGTTGCCGGCGGCGTCGATTAAGGCAACGAGAAGGTAGGGAGAGATGATGAAGTTGGGAGTGAATATCGATCATGTGGCGACGTTGCGGCAGGTACGGGGTACGATCTATCCCGACCCGTTGGATGCGGCGATATTGGCGGGTCGTGCGGGAGCGCATGGGATCACAGCGCATTTGCGTGAAGATCGTCGCCATATTCAGGACGAGGATATTTATCGGTTGAAGGAGATGCAGCCGTTGCCGTTGAATTTGGAGATGGCGAATGTGCCGGAGATTGTGGAGCTGGCGTTGGAGGTGCAGCCGGAAGAGGTTTGTTTGGTGCCGGAGAAGCGGCAGGAGCTGACGACGGAGGGGGGACTGGATGTGCTGGGTCNGTATGAGCGGTTGTGCCCGACGGTGGAGCGGTTGTTGGGAGCGGGTATTGAGGTGAGCTTGTTTGTGGAGCCGGATACGACGACGCTGGAGGCTTGTCGGCAGATGGGGGTTTCGGTGGTGGAGNTGCATACGGGTTCGTTTTGTGATGCGGATGTGAATGATCAGCCGGAGTGGTTGGAAAAGTTGATTACGGGTGCGGAGACGGCGTATGAGCTCGGCCTGCAGGTGAATGCGGGGCATGGGATTACGACGGATAATATTGGGGGTATTTTGTGCGTTCCGCATCTGGCGATGCTGAATATTGGGCATAGCATTGTGAGTCGTTCGGTTGTGCTGGGTATGGAGGGGGCGGTGAAGGAGATGTTGGTGGCGATGCGCGAGTATCAGGAGTAGGGTCGGATGAAAGTGGTCAGTGCGGATGCGATGCGNGCGCTGGATCGTCGGGCGATCGAGGAGGGGGGNCTCTCGGCGGGGCGNTTGATGGAGCGAGCGGGCGAGGGGGTTGCGGCGGCGGTTGAGCAGTTGGCGATGCATCATCAATTGGAGGAGCCTTCGGTGATGCTGGTGGCGGGCGGGGGGAATAATGGGGGGGATGTGTTGGTGGCGGCCCGGTATTTGTGGGAGCGGGAGGTGCTGGTGGCGTGCCGGTTGGTGAAGGATCCGGCGCGGTTGANGGGGGCGGCGGGAAAAGCATATCGGGCGGCGGTGAAGGCGGGCGTTCCGATGGAGGTTTGTTTGGAAGCGGGGGATTGGACGGGGGTTCCAGCGGCGGANATATTGGTGGATGGTTTGTTGGGAACGGGGGGAGGTTGCGCGCCGGGGGATGTGTTGCGGGGGGTGATGGGGCCTGCGGTTGAGTGGGTGAATCGATGTGCGGAGGAGATGCTGGTGTTGGCGGTGGATATGCCGTCGGGGATGCGTGTTCGGGCGGATGTTACGGTGGCGTTGGGGTTGCCGAAGGTGGAGACGTTGGCGGCGGAGATGGCGGATATGACGGGTCGGCTGGAGGTGGTGGATATTGGGTTNCCGGATGCGTTTGTCGNGGAGGNGGAGGGGGAAGAGGTTGAGTTGATTACGGCNCAGGATGTGGCGTCGTTGTTTGNGCGTCGNCGGCGGGATGCGCATAAGGGAGATTTTGGGCATTTGCAATGTGTGGGGGGGGCTCCGGGTATGAGCGGTGCGATTGCTTTGGCGGCGCGGGCGGGGTTGCGGAGTGGTGCGGGTTGGGTTTCGGTGGCGGTGCCGGAGACGTTGATTGGGGTGGTGGCACCGCAGGTGCCGGAGGCGATGGTGCAGGGGGANGTGTCGGCACGACAGGCGAATGCTTGGGTGGTTGGGCCGGGGCTGGGGCGTTCGGAGGAGCGGGCGCGNGAGGTGTTGAACTATTTGAAAGAGCCGGGGGGGCCGTTGGTGTTGGATGCGGATGGGCTGGCGGTGTTGGCAGATGNGTTGCCTGCGATTGAGGAGGCACCGCGGGAGGTGNTGTTGACGCCGCATCCGGGTGAGTTTGCGCGGTTGTTTGGTGTTTCGGTGGAGGAGTTGCAGGCGGATCGAGTGGCGTTGGCGAAGATGGCGGCGGTTCGGTTGGGTGCGGTGTGTGTGTTGAAGGGTGCGCGGACGGTGGTTGCGGATTCGGATGGGCGGACGATGGTGAATGCTACGGGAAATCCGGGTATGGCTTCGGGGGGAATGGGGGATGTNTTGGCGGGGGTTGTGGGGGGATTGTTGGCGCAGGGGTTGTCTGCCTTTGAAGCGGCTTGCGCGGCAGTTTGGTTGCATGGGCATGCGGGGGATTTGGCGGCGGNGGGGGGGGCAGAGATTTCGTTGTGTGCGGGGGATGTGGTTGGGCAGTTGCCGGAGGCGTTTCGTGCGGTGAGCCCGCGGTAGGGTTAGAACTGGGCGAGAAAGCGTTGGTCGTTTTCGTAGAGATGGCGGATGTCGGCGATGCCGTATAGAATCATGGCGATGCGTTCGATACCCATGCCGAAGGCGAAACCGGAGCAGGTTTGGGGGTCGTAGCCGACGTTGGTGAGGACGTTGGGGTCGACCATGCCGGCGCCTAAAATTTCGATCCAGCCGGACTGTTTGCAGACGCGGCAGCCTTTGCCGTTGCATACGTGGCAGGTGAAGTCGACTTCGACACTGGGTTCGGTGAAGGGGAAGAAGTGGGGGCGGAAGCGGGTTTTTACGTNGGGACCCATGAGTTCGCGGGCGAAGTGGGCGAGGGTGCCTTTGAGGTCGGCGAGGGAGACGTCTTGGTCGACGTAGAGGCCTTCGATCTGGTGGAAGTTGGCGCTGTGGGTGGCGTCGGGGGTGTCGCGGCGGTAGCAGCGCCCGGGGGAGATGATGCGGATGGGGGGGGTGTGGGATTGCATATAGCGGACTTGGACGGGGCTGGTGTGGCAACGGAGGAGTTCGCCGTTTTCGAGGTAGAANGTGTCTTGTTCGTCNCGGGAGGGGTGGTCGGGTGGGGTGTTGAGCGCGTCGAAGTTGTTGAAGATGGTTTCGATGTCGGGNCCGTCGGCAACGGTGAAGCCGAGGGTTTGGAAGATGGTGGTGATGCGTTGGGTGATTTGGGTGATGGGGTGGCGGGTGCCGAGGGGGTGCCATTGTCCGGGTTGAGTGAGGTCGAAGGCGGAGGGGGGGGCTGTGGGTTTGGTGGCGGCTTGTTTGGCTTGAATGAGATCGGTGAGTTGAATTTTGAATTCGTTGACGGCTTTGCCGAAGAGGGGCTTTTCGGGGGGGGGTACTTGTTTGAGCTCGGCCATGATTTNGGGGAGGCGTCCTTTGCGGGAGAGGTATTCGATGCGGACGGCTTCGATGGCTTCGGGGGTTTCGGCGTCCTGAGCGGCTTGCAGGGCGATGGTTTTGATGTGGTTGAGTTCTTCTAAATTCATAGAAGGTAGTTTCTTCGGATGCGGGCAGATGGCAATTGCTTTTTGGAATTTATTTTTGGGCGAGGGTGATGGCGCGGAGGGGGGCGGGGTGGCCTTCGATGGTTTTTTGTGGGTCGTGTGGGTGGAGGAAGTGGGGGAGTGATTCGAAGNTCATCCATTCGGTGGGGCGTTGTTCTTGGGGGGTGGTGGGGGTGGTGTCGACGGTGCGGATGTTGGTGAAGCCGATGCGTTTGAGCCAGTGTTCGAGGGTGAGCTGGGAGGGGATGAACCAGACGTTGCGCATTTTGGCATAGCGACCGGGGGGGACGAGGGTGTGGCCGAGGGGGCCGTNGACGATGAGGGTTTCGAGGATGAGTTCGCCGCCGGGGCGTAAGAGGGTGTGGAGGTGTTGGAGGTGGTCGAGGGGGGATTTGCGGTGGTAGAGGATGCCCATGGAGAGGCAGGTGTCGAAGGCGTCGGTGGTGGGGGGGAGGTCTTCAAGGGCGAGGGGGAGTACCCAGGCGGGGTGGTGGGTTTGGAGGAGGTGTTTGACGGCGAAGTATTGGGAGATGAAGAGGGGTTGGGGGTCGATGCCGAGGGCGAGGGATGCGCCGGCGCCGGCGATGCGCCAGGTGTGGTATCCGGAGCCGCAACCGATGTCGAGGACGTGGCGGTTGGTGAGGGGTTGGATGTGGGGGAGGAGGCGGTTCCATTTCCAGTCGGAGCGCCATTCGGTGTCGATATGGATGCCGTGGAGGTGGTAGGGCCCTTTGCGCCAGGGNTGGAGTTGCATGAGTTGCTGGCGGAGTTCGGGGGAGGCGGTGCCGTGGGCGGTGACGCTGGTTTGGAGGTCGATGGCGTGGGGGGTGAGGTGGGGNAGCTGGTCGAGGAGGGCGTCCCATTGGGGGAGGTGGGCGTGGCGCTCGGGGCGTAGGTTGTGGGCGATGGTTNGAGGGAGGGGGTCGATCCAGTGGTGGAGGGGGGNGTTGTGGAGTTGGGGGTAGAGGGGGGTGTAGTCGATCATGTGAAGGCCAGCATGGAGGTGAAGTTGAAGCATTGGAACCAGGTTTCGATGGATTGGAAGCCGGCGGTTTGNAGGCGTTGGTGGTGGGTGTGTAGGGTTTCGGGGATGAGGACGTTTTCGAGGGCGGTTCGTTTTTGGCTGATTTCGAGGTCGGAGTAGCCGTTGGCGCGTTTGAAGTCGTGGTGGAGTTCGGTCATGTGCTGGTTGATGGTGGGGTTGGGGAAGGTGATTTTTTCGGAGAGGACGAGGACGCCGCCGGGCTGCATGCCGTTGGCGATGCGGGTGAGAAGTGGGGTGCGTTGGTCGGGGGGGATGAATTGGAGGGTGAAGTTGAGGACGACGATGGAGGCGTTTTGGATGGGGAGTTCTTGGAGGTTGGCGCAGTGGAGTTGTGTGGAGGGGGCGAGGTGTTGGCGGGCGCGGGCGATCATGGCGGGGGAGTTGTCGATGGCGATGAGTTGGGTGGTGGGGTGTTGTATGCCTTGTTGTAGGGCNTGGGTGGCGGCTCCGAGGGAGCAGCCGAGGTCGTAGCAGTTGGTGTGGGGTTGGGCGTAGCGGGCGGCGAGGGGGGTGAGCATGGAGAGAATGGCTCGGTAGCCGGGGACGGAGCGTTCGATCATGTCGGTGAAGACATCGGCGACGGTGTCATCGAACTGAAAGGCTGCGATGGTGGATTGTGTTTCTTGGTATAGGTTGTCGCGATTCATGGAAACAGCGTAATGGAGATGGCTCGACAGGGACAAGGGAAAGGATTAGCGTTTTATCATGAGAGGAGTTGTTCACGTTTTGGTGGTTAGCTTGGGTTGTGCTTTTTTTGCTGGTGCGATTGCGGTGGATGATTTGTTGGTAGGGGAGGCGAGTCCGACGAATGTGGCGGCTTATGCGGATTTTAATTGGGAGTATGTTTATCGGTATAAGGGTTCTTCGTCGGTGGCGGTGGATGTGCATTGGGTGTTGACGGCGGCGCATGTGGCGGATGATGGGGGAAGCGGGGCGTTGTTGATTGAGGGTGAGANGTATACGCAGATGGAGCGGGTGTTTCATCCGTCGGCGGATGTGGCGTTGGTGCGGTTTGATAAGCCGTTGCCGGGGTTTTATCCTCTCTATACGGGTCGAGTGGTGCGGCGATCTGGTACCAATCCGGAGTTGTTGATGGTGGGGTGGGGTCAGACGGGTATGGTTGCTTCGGCTTCTTTTCAGAATGGGCCGGGTGGGCGGGGTGTGAAGAGATGGGGAACGAATCGTGCGGAGTATGATGGGCAGTCTGTTACGGTCGATATGCAGGGGGATGCGGGAGAGTTGACGACAGAGATTTTTAANACGTCATTTAGTCTGANCGACACAGCCTACGAGGCGGGCGGGGTGCAGTATGATTCGGGTGGGGGTGTTTTTGTGAAAAATGGGGGACAGTGGAAGTTGGCGGGTACTATCATTCTTCTNACAGGAACGGGACCGGATTTTTCGGGNAATTTTATGGCGGAGACGGCTGTCTATTCGGATTGGATTGAGTCGGTCGTGACGGATGTGGATACGGATGGGGATGGGATGCCGGATCATTTTGAGCAGGTGTATGGTGGGGGTTCGGATTTGGTGGCGAGTGCGGATGCGGATGGGGATGGGCAGAGTAATGTGGCGGAGTGGGTGGCGGATACGAATCCGTTGGATGCGGAGTCGGTGTTTGTTTTGCTGGGGAGTTCGTTGGCTGGGGAGGTGGTGTTTTCGAGTGTGGCAAGCCGGGAGTATCAGGTTCAGTTTCGGACGAATCTGGTGGCGGGGGATTGGGTGGAGACGAATGCGTGGATGATGGGGGAGGCGGGGTCAACGACTNTGTTGGTTCCGACGAATTCGGTGCAGGGGTTTCGCCGGATGNGGGTTCGGATTCCTTAGGGTTGCTGGACGGGCCATTGGTNGGCGTTGTGCATGATGGTTTCTAGGCAGTGAATGCCTTGGGGGGTGTGGTTGAGGCAGGGGATCATGCGATAGGATTCGCCGCCGGCTTCCATGAAGATTTCTTTTCCTTCTTCTTCGATCTCTTCGAGGGTTTCGAGGCAGTCGCAGAAAAAGGCGGGGCAGAGAACGGCGAGGCGTTTGATGCCGTTGCTGGGCATGGCGCGGAGGGTTTTGTCGGTGTAGGGCTTGAGCCATTCGTTAAATTTGTTGGCGCCGAGTCGGGATTGGAAGGTGAGGGTCCAGCGGTCGTCGGGGAGGTTGGCGGCTTGGACGATGGCGTGGGTGGTGGCAAAGCATTGTTGGCGGTAGCAGACGGCGTGGGCGTCGGGGTTGGGGACGTTGCAGCAGTCGTTGCATTTGAGGCAGTGGTTGCCGGTGGGGTCGGCTTTGCGGAGGTGGCGTTCGGGAATGCCGTGGTAGCTGAAGAGGATGTATTCGTCGCTTTCTTTTAGTTTTTCGGCGATGGGTTCGATGTAGGTGGGGTGGGTGTGGTAGGGGGGTGCCATGCGAACGGTGACGTTGCTTTCGCGTTGTTTGAGTAGTTTTTGGAGCCAGCCGATGCAGGAGCCGACGGTGGCCATGGCGTATTGGGGGAAGAGGGGCAGTAGACATATTTCGTCGACGCCGGCGTTGAGGAGGTTGTCGAGTGCGCTGGGGAGGGAGGGGTTGCCGTAGGCCATGGCGAGTTCGACGGGCTCTTNGAAGCGGGGGTTCAGGGCGTGGGTGAGCTCTTGACAGTGGTGGATGAGGGGTGAGCCTTGTTCGGTCCAGATGGAGGCGTAGGCTTCGGCGGATTTTTTGGGGCGGGTGTTGAGAATGATGCCGTGTACGAGGAGGGCGCGTGCGGGCCAGGGGAGGTCGATGACGTAGGGGTCCATGAGAAATTGACCGAGGTAGCGTTTGACGTCGGCGACTTCGGGTGAGTCGGGTGAGCCGGTGTTCATGAGTAGGTATCCGCGTTTCATAGTTATATTCTCCTGCTTTTTAAGTCGAGGTGGTGCCGTATTCCTTTCGGGGGGATTGCATGATTCGCTGGGCGATGGTCTCTCCGGAGGTGAGGGCGTTGCTGATGGAGATGCCGTGGCGGTAGGTGCCGGCGAAGTGAATGCCGGGGTGGTGGGTTTCGATATGGTTGAGTTGTTGGTGGATGGCGGGGATGTCGAGGGTGTATTGGGGAATGGCGTTGGGCCAGCGGTGGAGGGAGGTGTGGCGCGGTGAGCCGGTGAGTCCGAGTAGGTGTTGCAGGTCGTTTTCGACGGGGGGGAGTAGTTCTTCGAGGGGGAGGTTGGCGCGTTGGGGGTGGAGGTCGCCGCCGATAAAGACGGTGAGCAGGGCGTGTTGCGGGGGGGCGCGGTCGGGGAAGATGGAGTGGGGGAAAAGGACGCCGAGGATGAAGCGGTTTTCACAGGGGGGGACGAGCATGCCGAAACCGTTGAGGGGGTGGGTGAGTTGTTGTTTTTCGTAGAGGAGCGTGAGACTGGTGACGGCGGGGTGGCGTATGGTTTGGAGGAAGGAGAGGTCGAAGGGGGTGTCGAGTTGGGGTTGGGTGTGAGCGGGGAGGGTGAGGATGATGTCGGTGTATTCTTCTCCGTGGATGTTCCAGAGGTGCTGGGCTAGGGGTTGGATGTGGTGAACGGGTTGATGGAGCTGGATGTGGGGGTGGAGTTGTTCGGCGATGCGGTCGGGGAGGGTTTGCATGCCGTTTTTGAAGGTGTAGATGGTGCGAGGCTCTCGCGGCTTGCCGGCTTTTCGTTGTTGTTTGGCGCGGTGGAGCATGGCTTTGATGAGGGAGTGGTGTTGGGCTTCCATTTCAATGAGGGTGGGAAAGGCGGCGGCGGCGGAGAGGGTGTGGGGGTTGCCGGCGTAGATACCGCCGACGAAGGGGGCGAGGGCGTAGTCGAGCGGTTCGCGGCCGAGGCGGCGTTGGGCGAAGTCGGCGAGGGTTTCGTTGGGGGGTGATTGGGTGCGTATGAAGGGTTCTTGTAGGAGGCGCCATTTTGCGGCGGCGGAAAAGAGGGGGGTTTGTAGAAATTGAAGGGGGGTGCGGGGTAGGGGGTGGGGGGTGCCATTCCGAACAATGAAGCGGTTGCTGGCGTCGGCGTTGGCGGGGCAGAGTTCGGAGGTGAGGTTGAGTTGTTCAATGAGCCGGTCGAGTTGGGGGTTGGGGCCGCTGAGTGAGTTGGGGCCGGCTTCGATTAGACAGTCGGCTTCGTGGTGAGTGCGGATGGCACCCCCGACGCGGTCACTGGCTTCGTAGAGCGTGAAGGGGATTTGTTGTTGCTGGAGGTGCCAGGCGGCACTGAGTCCGGTGATGCCTCCTCCGATGATGGCTACGCGTGTCATGGGTTGTTTGTACTCATTCGAAGCGGTGAGCAAAATATTTTTTTGATGGAAGTACGATGTGGCCTTCTGCGGGATTGCCGAAGGATTGGGTTTGTTGGGTGAGGGATGCGTGGGCGGTGAGGGCGCAGAGGGCGGCGTCTAGCAGGTCGATGGAGGTGAGGGATGAGGTGGGAAGGTGGGCGTGGTGAAGGGCTTGGCGGCGTTGTTCGGTTTTGCTGCCGGTGGGGGTGGGGCCGAGGAGGAGGGTGGCGATGCCGTGGGGGTAGGTTTCGAGGGGGCTGAGCTGGGCTTGGCGGCAGGCATGGTATAGGGCTTCGCCATTAAAGACCCATTGGTAGAAGGTGCTGGTGAGGGCGCGTTCGCGGGTGGGGGTGCAGAAGCAGGGGAGATGGCGGCCATCCATTTGTAGTGTGCGTTCGGCTTCTCGGGAGCCGCCGGTTTGGCTCCAGCCGCAAGGGGCGTCGATGGCGATAGCGGCGACTTCTTCGCGGCAGATCCAATCGACTATTTTTTGGGGGTCGGTGTGTTGATAGGGATCGAGCTGATGGTTTGGGCGGAGTCGAACGGCGTGGAAGCCTTTGCGAGCGCCGCCGACATCGATACCGATTACGTTAGGCATTGAATTGCTGAACGGTTTGGGCGATGGCGGCGATGGTTTCGGGGGAGGCATTGGGGGGGACGCCGTGTCCGAGGTTGAAGATGAAGCCGTTGCGGTGTTGCATAGAGGTGAGTAGGTGGTGGGTTTGCTGGGCGGCGATGGCAGGAGGGGCGGTGAGGAGGGCGGGATCGAGATTGCCCTGTAGGGCGAGGTTGTCTGGTAGTTGTTGGCTGAGCGCGGGGAGGTTGATGTTCCAGTCGATGCTGAGGGCGTTGGCTCCGGTGCGAATAAGGTCTTCCCAGTTGTCGTGGACGCCGCGGCCGAATACGGTTATGGGTACGCGGTTATGGAGTGATTGGATGATCTGCTGCATCCAGCGGCCGCTGATGTGCCAGTAGTCAGTCTGGGCGAGAGTGCCGCCTTGACTATCGAAGAGTTGCAGGGCATCGGCTCCGGCATCGATCTGGGCGTGGAGATAGTCGATGGTGGCAAGCGTTATTTTTTCGAGGAGGTTTTCGAAGAGGTCGGGCTTTTCGTGGATTAGGGAGCGCGAGCGGAGGTTGTCGCGCGAGCTGCCGCCTTCAACCATGAAAGAGGCGAGTGTCCAGGGTGAGCCAGCAAACCCGATGATGGCGCAGGTATCTTGCACTTCTTGCCGGACGAGTTGGATGGCTGCGGGGGTGTAGGCGATTTTCTGGGCGGCTTGCGTTGGATCAAGCGGTTCTAAGTCGGCGGGGGAGTTGAGTTGAAAGTCGACCTTGATGCCGCCTTGCTCCATGAGTTGATAGGGAACGCCCATCGCTTCGGCAATCACGAGGATGTCGGAGAAGATGACGGCCGCGTCGTATCCAAAGCGGCGGATGGGTTGTAGTGTGACTTCGGCTGCCGTGGCGGGGTCTTGAACAAGGTCGGTGAAGCGTTTGCCCTCTTTGAGCGCGCGATATTCGGGAAGGGAGCGTCCGGCCTGGCGCATCATCCAGATGGGAGGTCGGTCATTTGGTTGACAGTGTAGAGCGTTTAGAAAGCGTTGGCGGCCCGTGTGAGTGTTTGTTGTCATGGGTGTGGGTTATGACATAGCAGGCTGGGAAGTTCAATGTTTTGGGGCGGTTCATTTTGTTCAATAATGTAATGGTGGTATATGTATGTTCCATATTTGTATTCTGTTGAGGGCTGTGTACGCACATATATCTTCTGATTAGGCTCATTTTAAGATGGCATAATTGTTGCAAACAATATNNTGCCCTAACGGAGTATTAAACAAGAGAGGTAGGGGGTAAGAAANTAACGTTCAAAATATGAATGTTGAAAAAGTATAGGACATCTCGTAATAATATTTGATCCGGTAGCATTAGTATCTGTTAGAGTTTTACAAGCAACACTAGGTATTGGTGCATGAAGGTTTTAGGTATCATTATGTGGTATTTATGAGGCTTAATTT
>NZGU01000019.1 GCA_002691095.1 Kiritimatiellaceae bacterium
GATTCGCTCCTATGGTTATGTGGGCAATATTGTTTGGCAGATGAACCGAATCTTTGAGCTGCCTACAGATCAAGTTGACGGTGAAGTTTTTTATGTGGGAGATCGACCAATAGATATTTACGAGTGGGTGAATGGGTTTTCTATGCAACTGCGTGGTCAGCATGCTCGCAAAGTCTCTCGTACCATATTGGCATCGATTGGAGTGTTTGGAGATGTACTCACAAAAATGGGCNGCTCATTTCCGCTTACCTCTTCTCGTTATCGGAATATGATTTCCGATTATCTAACACCGATGGATAAGACATTAGATGTGTTGGGAGAACCTCCAAACAGCTTAAACGAGGGGGTACGGCAGTCTGTTGATTGGTTGGAACAAGTTGGTTGGGAGAATTGAGTCAGTTTGAATTTTTTCNTTATAACNCCAAGTTATAATCAACAAGACCTTTTGCANAATTGTATTGCCTCTNTTGCTGCACANCAGTGTTATGACGATTGTGTGCATCATCATGTGCAAGATGCTGTATCTACCGACGGTACAGGAGAGTTGTTAGAAAAAACTATATCCTGTTTGCAGGTCAATCCATTGGGTTATAATTTCAGCTATTGTTCGGAAAAGGATGATGGAATGTACGATGCCCTTAATATGGGCATACGAAACACAGGAGCGTCTTTTGGCTCTGAAATTGTCTCCTGGCTTAATTGTGATGAACAGTATCTTCCGGGAACCTTGCAGAAGGTGGCGGATTATTTCAGAAAAAATCCGGAAACCGATATTCTGTTTGGTGGCATGTTGGTGATAGACGAAACGGGTGAGTTGTTGTCATGCCGGAGGGCGATGCCGATGCGTAAGGTTTTTCTAGAGGCGTCTTATCTCTACAATTATTCTTGTGCGATGTTTTTCCGGCGTTCGCTTTGGGAAAAGCTCGGTGGTTTTGATACGGCGTATAAAAATGCGGGTGATGAGGATCTCATACGACGTGCATTAGCGTCAGGAGCTAAGACTGCAGTATTAGANGAATATTTATCTGTTTTTACCTATGGGGAAGGCAATTTAAGTTCTGAGNCTTCGGCTGTAGAGGAGCATAGGCTTTTGAAACAGAATAATTNCGGTTGGGTGCAACTTTTTAGGCCGGTGATTAATGCNATCCGNTTAGGAGAAAAGTGGATACGGGGAGGACATCGTCAGAAGGGACCCATCGAATATGAGATCTATGTGGAGGGTTCAGTGGAAAGAAAAAAATTCGTCTGTGAAAACCCATCTTGTCAATGGCCGGGTCATACAAAGCCATATATGTTGCATCACCGGTTAGATACGTGAAACGCATTGCTATAGATTTGGTTCCGATTCGAGTGGGNGANGGNGGNACNGGNAGCGGGATATGGACGTATGCAAGGGAGNTACTTTGTGCGATGGATGCTGTGGTTCCAACAGGACTGGAGGTTTGGGTGCTGGCGAACGAGAAGCAGGTGCCTTATTTAGAGTTGGAGCATATCAAGCTGAGGGTATTCCCTGAGCANCCTAAGCATATTCTAAAACGCTTGTTATGGGTGCATGTTCAATTGCCCATTTGGTGCCGAAAGAACGGGGTTGATGTGCTCCATAAGGTGGCTACCGAAACACCCTGGTTTTGCTCGGCTAAGCGGGTAACTACGATTCATGACTTTTATTATGAATATCTGNTGGAGAACCATAAGGCTCGCTCGCTTCGGTTATATGAGCGGTTGGAGCATGCATATTTTATGTTTATTTCTCGCATCTGTTTTGCAAAGAGTCAGCAACTAATCGCGGTGTCNGCGGCTACCTGTGAGGAGGCTGTTAGGCGTCGTCCAACGTGTGAGGGTCGGATAACCACCATTCAGCATGGTGCACCTGTTATTGGGTCTGGATCGCTTAATAGGAAGAATGGCGAGTCGTTTGTGATTCTATGTGTGGCTAAATTTATGGAGCACAAAAAACAGCATCTGTTGATCGAGGCTTTTGAGTGGATGTTGCAGACACATGAAGAGCTTCGGGAAAAGGTTACTTTGAACTTACGTGGGTTCCATAATGATGGTGATTATTTTCATCGNATTCGTAAAATGATTAAAGAGAGCTCTGCGTGTAATCAAATTATATTGGTGCCGTATAATTCGGCTGAAACGGCAATGGACATATACGGTGATGCTGATCTGGTGGTTCTCTTGTCCAGCTATGAGGGGTTCGGATTGCCTGTGCTGGAAGCACAGGCAATGGGGATTCCTGTGCTTTGTTCAGACTTAGATGTGTTGAAAGAGGTGGGGGGAGAGGGGGCGGTTTATGTTGACCGTTCGGATGTGAAGGAAGTGGCGGATATACTCTTNAAATTTATCAGTGATCCTGAATTCTACGAGCGTGTAAGCGGGGGAGGAGAGCGTAATACCAATCGATTTTCATGGGAGAAGAGTGCCAGAGAAACATTGGAAGTCTATCGCTCCGTGGTATAGCTTGAGGCAAGATATGAGTGAATATTTAGTCAATTTAAGTAGGCGCTTTATAGCTGCTGTGGGAAGCATCATCGTTTTCTTCTGTATCCATGTGATTCAGAAGATAGGTGGTTTCATGCTTCCTTTCTGGTGTGTCGTAGTTNTNTCGATTCTCTGGGTTGNGCTTTTGCTTGGGTATCTATTGCAATTTAATATTTTTAAACGAATCGGTGGAACTCTTGTGTGTCTTCTATCGATTGTTATCGTCGTAGGCACGTTGTTGCCGCAGCAGNCGATTCAGTCGTATCCAGAAAAAACGTCTCAAAAGGTTACCGAAGATTTTGACGTGGCCTGGAAGTCGATTTACGGGAAAGATTTGTTTGAGGAGTTCAGTCTGCATCGGCATCTGCTCCAATATGCTGAAAGTTTGACACATTTTGATGTGCATCGAGCGGGTCAGGTAGGGCTCTTTTCGTTATTTGGAATGGCCTTGGGCATTTGTTTTCTTTTTCCCGTTGATCCATCAGAGCGAAGGTCTTTTATTCAACGGATCTTACTGTTGCTTGTCGTTGGTTTGGCTTGGGCATTGCAAACCGAGCTGTTGCAGGTGTTGTCTCGAACTCGAGAGGTAACCTTTGTTGGATTTATAGAGAGTTTTATCGGTGTTAGTTTAGGAATTTTTCTTTTTGCGGTAGCTGATGTTGTTTATTTNAACCGCAAGAGGTCATTGGAAGATCGTCGGTTTAATATTCTGGGTGTGGGTATTGATGCGGTGAATATGTCGGATTGTCTCGAGCTGTTTGAAGAAGTGATCAGCTATGAGCCGANTGCAGAGAGCCGGCAGCAGCGTTCGGTTTCTACTCCTNAAGGTCAAACTGCTAATGTACTGGAGTTATCATCGGGTCTGCGGACGAAACTGCCGGCGATGACGACGGCGATGGGGGNGGCGGGGNTNGTGGAGNCGCGGCGCAATCAGACNTTGCAACGAATCCTTAATGAATCGGTTTTGAATACGCCGGATGGGATGCCGTTGGTTTGGCTGGGTAAAATGGCGGGGTATCGGGCTATTGATCGCGTGTATGGTCCTGATCTGCTGCGGGATGTCTGTGCGTATGGAGAGGATAAAGGCTGGCGNCACTATTTTTGGGGTGCGGCACCGGGGATTGTGGAGAAACTGAAGNAGGTGCTGGAGGAGAAGCATCCAAAAATTGAAATCTCGGGCATCTGTTGTCCTCCTTTCAGATCGCTTACGCAGGAGGAAGAGGATCAGTTGGTGGAAGAGGTGAACGGCTCGAATACCGATATTTTCTGGATTGGGATTAGCACCCCTAAACAACTCTATTTTATGGATCGAATTCGAGACCGGTTGCATTGCAAAATTATCTGTCCGGTGGGGTATGCCTTTGATGTAAATGCAGGCGTGGAACAAGATGCGGCTGACTGGATTAAATATTCGGGTTTTCAGTGGTTGCATCGGGCGATTAAACAGCCTCGATTGTGGAAGCGTTACTTGCCGGACAACCCGACGTTTATTTTTAAGGTCTTGATACAATCGTTGCGATTGAANCGATTTCCGATGTTTATCCATTCGGTTCCTGACACATCAAGGGTTGATGAGGATGGATTTCCTCGTTTTCCGATTGGGGTAGTGGAACTTTCTGCGATGACGTTACAAGGTGCACGAGATCGTGTGGCGGGCTGGATTGAATCGGGGAAGCAACATTATGTGAATATCTGTACGGCGGATACACTCGTTCAGTGTTATGACCAGCCAGCATTGGCGGACATTGTGATGAAGGCGGGCATGGCNACCACGGATGGGATGCCGTTGGTGTGGATGGCGAAGCGCAGTGGGTATAAAGATGCGACGCGGGTATATGGGCCGGATTTGATGCTGGAGTTGTGTGCGTTGAGTGCCGAGCGGGGCTATTCTCATTTTTTCTATGGTGCGACGGATGAGGTGCTTGATCTGTTGAAAAAAAATCTATTGGAACNGTATCCGAATCTGACGGTTGNGGGNATGTATTCCCCGCCCTTTCGGCCTTTGACGGGAGCGGAAAAAGATGAGGTTTCGACCATGATTAACGAGACAAATCCGGACATTGTTTGGTGTGGACTNGGAACGCCAAAACAGGATTATTGGGTTTCCGAGTTCCGCCCAAGGTTGAATGCAGCGGCGCTTATCGCTGTGGGAGCGGCTTTTAATTTTCATGCNGGACATGTGCGACAAGCACCNCGATGGATGATGCGTTCGGGTTTGGAGTGGTTGTTCCGATTGATGATGGAACCGAAGAGATTGTGGCGCAGGTATGTGATTGGGAATCCCCGTTTTTTGCTGCAAACATGTAAGCAGTGGTTATTCAANGTGCGTACCTGAATCGTTGTATGAGACCCTATTTTTTAACAAGAATTTTTGAAGTAGCACCCCTGCGTTGGTTATGGCCANTNGGGGTTCTTTTGTTTTACATGCTGACTTTTCCGGAGAATCAGTCTGAGGCGGAAGATGTCTACGANTTTGCTTTTCGGGTGGAACAAGGAAAACTTGATCAGCTCGTGGGGATGAATCGGCTTTTGGCTCTTCCGATTTTTGCAGGGATATACCAGTTGGTTGAGTGGACAGGTGTGGGCAGTCGAGCCTTTGAGGTGATGGTGGGGCTTAATCAGTTGATGGCGGTCGCTTCGTTGTGGTTGTTTAAGCTGCTGATGCAGCAACTTTTTTCTTGGAAGTTTTCGGGGAGCGATCTGCGCTTGTTTTCGGGGATGGCGACAGGATTGTTGGCTGTTTCGTATGGATTCTGGCGATATGCGAATACGGCTGAGACGTATATGTTGGCGATATTTTTTATGCTGCTTTCGTGGTGTTTTGTTCAGCGCGGCTCTTTGTGGATCGGCGCGCTGGTTTCGGGAGTGGGTATTTTGGTTCACTTGCTGAATGTGGTGCCGCTTCTTTTTGCGGTTGGGTTCTATTATTTGTTGGAGAAGCGTTTCCGAGCGGTTGCTATTCATGGCCTTGTGGTGGGAGTAGTGGTCTTGGTGGGGTATGGTATTTTTTGGGAGTTTTTAGCCATCGATACATTGGGTGCGCAGCATCATGGGTTGGAGGGGGGGCTGAGTCTTTCGAATGGTCTACGTGGATTGCTTGCGATGGGGCAGTGTGTGGTNTCAGCCAATTTTCTTTTTGGTTTTGAGTGGTTTNGGGAGTTGTTGGTGAATTTTTTCCCGTCTCGGATGTTGGACGAGGAGTTTTTTATGGCTGAACACATGGCAGGTGGAGTTGCGATTTTCGGCATCTTCAGTTTGCTNGTTGTTGTGNTTNNNGNNATNCGAAGTNTTCGGGTGAGTAGANCTGTTGCATCNNACAGATNANCTNTCTTAACGTTGATNGNATGGNTTGCGCTATATGCNATCGCTNTNATTCGAACAGAGGCGGGTAGTGTAGAGCTGTGGATTATGGCGCTGATTCCGTTTTGGCTGATGGTCTCTCATTTTTTAAGTCTCAATCGTATGGGTTGGTTGTTAGTCGGATTATTGCTTCACAATGGTGTAGCCGGCGTATTGCCCATTTTGGATTCATCTACAGATTACCATCGTGCAAAAAGTGAAACGATCATGCAGCTGAGTGGTGAGGGTGATGTGGTGTTGATTGACTACGAACCGATCTTGCATTTTTATTTAAGATATTATGATAATGCGACGGTGATGTGCAGTGCAGACTATTCAAAAGCGGAGATTGAGAAACAAATTTTAAATTGGAACGGGGCTGTTTGGACGGTGAACTCATTTTTTGAACCGATGGAGTCGCTTAAGATGAGATATCCTGCCATGTTTGAACGTCAAATTGAGGTAGGGCAGCAGGTGAAAGATTTATTTGAACAGGTTGAGACGGATTCATTTGGCGGGATCTACAGAAAGCGTGATGTTGATGAATAAAGTTTTGGTAACAGGTGGGTGTGGGTTTGTCGGTAGGCATTTGATCAAGCGGTTGCTTGAAGAGGGTGCAGAAGTTCACTGTGTGGATGTGCAGGCTAATTTGAGTGGGGCGCGGTTGCCGGGCGAGTGGGCGCTTTTTAATCCGTTGGATTATGAAGGATTTCATTATTATGACGAGGATTGCCGTCGCTGGTTTGACCGGGTGAAAGATACAGATTTTGATGTGGCATTTCATTTGGCTGCGATGGTGGGTGGGCGTGCTATGATTGAAAATAATCCGTTGGCTGTAGCGGATGACCTGTCGATTGACGCAGCGTATTGGCAATGGGCCGTTGATGCCAAACCCGAGAAAAGTGTGGTGTTCAGTTCGAGTGCGGCGTATCCGATTCATTTGCAAAGGCCCGATGATTATGTGTTGTTGAAAGAGGACATGATCTCGTTTGATGAAGGTTTGGGTATGCCGGATTTAACGTATGGTTGGGCTAAATTAACGCACGAGTATTGTGCTCGATTGGCGTATGAAAAGCATGGGATTAAGTCGGTTTCGTATCGGCCTTTTTCCGGTTATGGATTTGACCAAGATGATAGCTATCCCTTTCCCAGTATTTGCAAACGGGTGCTTGCCAACCAGGGTGCAGAGGAGATCCAAGTCTGGGGAACAGGTAAACAGATGCGTGATTTCATTCATATTGATGATTGTGTGGAGGGCGTTTTGTCGACCATGAACCGGATTGAAGATGGATCGGCATTGAATTTATCGACGGGTATATTTACCAGTTTTGTTGATTTCGTAGAGACGGCCGCAGATATTTTGGGTTTTCAACCGAAGGTCGTGGGAACATCTAATACGCCTGAGGGAGTGTTTGCACGGGGGGGAGATACGACACGGCAACAGCAGTTTGGATTCGAGGCTCCAACGCATTTTAGAACAGGTATTGAACAGGCATTAACCTTTTACGCATCGTCATGATTACATTTTTTTTACTATCGCTCTCTATTCTAAGCTTTCTATTTTTCGGGGTAGTGGGGGAGGATAAAACGTGGTTGCTGGCACCTGCGATGGTGCTAAACCATGTGTTGGTTTTGGGGTGGTGGGTCGGTAAGGCACGTCAATTGAGTGCGGGAGAGAAGCATGGCAGTGTGGGCTGTTATTTTTCGATTGATACCATCTGTTGGCTTCTCTTTTTGATTTATGGGATTGCCATCATTCCTTTCTCGACGGTTCCGTTTGAGTCAAAATTGGAACTGCTTTTCTTGGGGAGCGTTTTCGGTGCTTTCATTGTTTGGCGAAATGAGGTGACCTCCTTCAAAGAGAGTCGGGTGTATGTGGCGCTTTTGTTTGGAGTGGTATTGATTTGTGCCTTGTATGGATTGGTCATTCATTTTAAGGCTCCCGAGCAGATACTGTGGACAGAGCGGTATACGGATGCGTATGAGGGACGGTTGCGTTCGACCTATATTTGTCCCAATCATTTTGCGCATTTGTTGCAGATGCTGATGCCGTTTTTTGTGGTGTGGCTCTTTATTAAACAGGTGGGTGTCACCCTGAAGGGGTTGGCGTTATATAGTTTTATCGCCTTTTTGCCTCCGCTGTTTTTAACCGAGTCTCGGGCGGGTTGGCTGGGGACGTTAGCTTCAGTGGGCGTGTTGGGGCTTTTGTTTGCGTGGCGAAAAAGTAAGAAGCTCTTTTGGGTTATGCTCATTGTAATCCCGCTTTTGGGGAGTTCATTGTTGGTGGCGGGCTATCACTATTCAGAGACGTTTCAACGGCGCATGGAACCCGTTGTAACATTTTTAGAAGGGCAGGCAGAGGAGGGCATTGGCAGTGAGTCGCGTGATTTCCGACCTCAAACTTGGATGGATACGTTGGAGATGATTGGCGATGAGCCGGTCTGGGGACATGGCCCGGGGGCTTATCGGTATACGTATCCGGAATATCGAAATCGTTTTCGAGGACAGCGAATTGTTACCGGGCATCCGCATAATGAATATTTGGAGTTGGCCGCTGATTACGGTTGGGTTGGGTTTTCATTGTTTGGACTGGCGTGGTTGGGGACGTTGTTCAAATGCTTGCGATTGGCTTCTCGATCGACGGAAGTTCGTCACTCATTTGTTGGTATCGCTGCATTTGCAATGGGGATTGGTACGATGGTGCACTCGTTTTTTGATTTTCAGATGCATATTTATCCCAATGCGATGGTATTCGCTTTTTTGATGGCATCTTCCATCGCACCGATGGAGCGTCATCAGAAAGCACGGGGTTGGCATCTGAAGCGTCCATGGATGGCTTGGATGGCGGCGGCGATTTGTTTGGGTAGTTTGTTGTGGTGTGTTCAAGTGATGGCCTCTGCCTCTTTGCGGGCGGAAGCGGATCGCCGGTTTGTCGCGGTTAAAAGTTCGAATGATAATACGTTACAATTGTCCACTCGGGCTGTTCAGTTGGATGAGTCTAATTGGAGAGCTCATCGTACCATGGGATCGACGTTATATGATCTGCGTTATTATGCGCTCGATATGTCTGAGAAGGTCGCCATCGCTGAACGTGAGCTGAAAGCGTATCAATGCGCATATGAGCATAATCCAAAAGATCCGGAAATTTGTGCAGGTCTCGGAAAGGTATATCTTTTTCTGCATCATCATGAAAAAGAGGGATCAATCGCGAATCACTATAAGGTGCAGGGGTTAGCATATTTGAGGGAAGCGTGTTCCCTGCGGAAGTACAATGATTTGTATTGGTGGGTCTTGGGTAGCGAGTTGAGAGATTTGGGTGAATACGATGAAGCGTTGGAGGCGTTCGAGAGAGCATCAAAGATAAAAAATTCAGCCTCTATTCGGGCTAATATTAAGTGGTTAAAAGAGCGAGTTTTATAGTATGAACAAGCAATTCATGCAGACACCTGGAGAATAGTGAATGGGATACAGAAAAGCAGATAACGCTTCTTCTTACGATGAATTGCTCTCCTCCTTTGTCTACAATAGGCGTTTCCTATTCGATAGCTTGGCAATGGCGCTGATAGATTTAGTCATGATGGCAATCGCGCTTATTGTGGGGAATTTTATTCTCCTTTGGGTCAATGGCATTTCTTTTTCGATTGTTAACGGGTGGCTGCTGCTGCCGACTTGGCTTGTTTTTTGTGTTTTAGGCAAGTTGTTGCCGGGTTGGGGGCTCGGTTCTGCCGATGAGTTGAGAAAAATTGAGCGAACTCTGTTCATTCTATTTGCCAGTATTTTGGTCGTCTCTTTTTTTGTGAAAGAGAATATTGCGTCGAGTCGAATTGTGTTTCTTTTTACCTATTTAATGGCAGCTATTTTGTTGCCGCTGGGGCGTTTTGGAGTGCGTGCCTTGTTGGTTTCAAAAAATCGGTGGGGTCTGCCGGTGGCTATTTATGGCGGGGGCAAGCCGTTAGAGGATTGTGTTCAAATGTTAATGAACGATCCTCAGCTAGGGTATTCACCTGCTGCTATTTTTTCGGATGATGTGGATACGGAACATGTATTGAACATTCCTGTGCAAGGTGGTTTGTCGGAGGTAAGTCACGTTGCACCGATTGCGGTGATTGCACAGAATTCACTTAGTGAGGATCAATTTGCATCTCTGATTCATGGTCCGGCGGAAAAGTATCGGCGTATTATCATTATTCCAGACCTCTCTGCCGCCCCTTCTTTATGGGTTTCGCCAATTGATTTTGATGGCATGTTGGGTCTTGAAGTTACAAAAAACCTTCTGAATCCATTGGCTAGATTGGGTAAATCCATTGCGGATTACCTATCGGTTTCCATCACGTTGCCATTGTGGTTGCCAATACTGAGCATCCTTTATGTTCTCATATGGTTGGAGGATAGAAAGAACCCGCTCTTTTTACAGCTTCGCGTGGGGCGTCATGGAAAACTATTCCAGACCATTAAATTTCGTACAATGGTGCCTCATGCAGAGGAGCGTTTGAAAGAGGCATTACAGCAGGATGAGGGGCTGCGTGTAGAGTGGGAGAAATATTATAAATTAAAGAAAGATCCGCGGATTACACGCATTGGGCGTGTGTTACGGAGGACGTCGCTGGATGAATTGCCACAGTTGCTAAATGTGCTGAATGGCTCCATGTCGTTGGTGGGGCCTCGCCCGCTGCCTTCGTATCATTTTGAGGATTTGCCCAAATCCGTGCAGCAGTTAAGAGATCAGGTGAAGCCGGGTATAACGGGATTGTGGCAGGGGTCGGGTCGCAGTGAGTCGGGAACGGCTGGGATGGAGAAGCATGATCCTTATTATGTGCGCAACTGGTCGATTTGGTTGGATATCATCATTCTGTTTCGAACGATTCGAGCGGTGCTGGTTGCGCGAGGAGCGTATTAAGAATGAAGGTGGAAATATTTGCGCTGTGTGATGCAGCGACCGAGAGCCAGGGAAAGCTCAATCTGCTGGGAACGTTTGATCAATTAGTGGCAGGGTCGGTGCCGGTGGTGCATCCGGCATGTGCGGTGGCGATCCGAATCCGCTTTGAGGTGCAGGAGGCAGTGGAACATCAGATTCGGTTGCATATGGTAGATCCGGACGGCCAGCTTTTCATGAAAAGTATGGGGGCTTCGATTCGGCCTCGATTTGGCGGCGATGTGAGTTCTGCGGCGGTGAATCTCATTTTGCAGCTACAGCGCATTAAATTTGATCTGTTCGCGGATTACGCGTTGCGTTTAGAAGTGGATGATGAAGAGGTTGCTTCTTTACCCCTTCGAGTGGCTTCTCTCCGTTAACTGTTTTCATTTGAGTTGGGTACAATTTTTTTATGTGTCTCGCCGTTACATTATTATCATAAATTATAATGGGAGATAGAGTGATGAAAAAAGAACTGATAGTGAGTGGAGTTATGTTGAGTGTGCTGTGGGTTCAACCCTCAGCAGAGGGTTGTGAAAACCAGCAGAAAACAGGTGAAGCGGCGGTGGCTTTTGCGGCGGCAGAAATTAGTGAACAGCCAAAAAATAAAGAGGGTGTTGGGCGCTCAGATCTGCGGGAAAAACGGCGAGGAGAAGGGCAGGGGCGTCAGGCGAGAGAGCGGGATCGTATGAACCCAGAGATGCGGGCGAAGATACTAGAAAAATTTGACGCGGATGGAGATGGGCGTTTAAACGAAACGGAACGTGCGGCTGTGAGAGAGATGATGGCTGAGCGGCGTTTGAACCGAAATCAGTAACCGGATTGCATTCGAAGATGTTTGTAAGCGTGAGCAGGTTTACCTGCTTGCGTTTTTTTATTTTTTCCGTTCGACGAGGTAGTTGGCTAGTTTTTCGAGTGGATTAGGGCGGAGGGAAACGGAGTGTAGGTGTTGTATGGCCTCTTCGGTGAGGGATTGAACGCGTTTGCGGGAGGCTTCCATGCCATAGACGGCGGGATAGGTCATTTTTGATTGGGCTCGGTCGGAACCAGCGGGTTTGCCGAGTTCTTCAGAAGAGGCGGTTTCGTCGAGAATGTCATCCTGAATCTGAAAAGCGATTCCGATTTTTTCGCCAAAGGAGGTGAGTGCTTCAATGGTGGTTGGGTCGGTGTGAGCTGCGATGGCGCCCATGCGGATGGAAGCGCGTATGAGAATGGCGGTTTTGTGATAGTGAATAAAGTCGACGAGTTCTCGGGAGGGTGTCATGTGCTCGGCAGCGAGGTCGGCGACTTGCCCCGCAATAACACCGTTGGCACCGGCGGCTTGGGCGAGTTCGAGGGCGAGCTCAGAGCGGTTTTGTTGGGCGATGAGTTTGAAGGCTTCGATGATGAGTGCATCTCCGGCTAATACAGCGTTGGCTTCGCCGAATTGGATGTGGCAGGTGGGTTTGCCGCGACGAAGGTCATCGTCGTCCATGCAGGGAAGGTCGTCGTGGATGAGGGTGGAGCAGTGGAAAAGTTCGATGGCCAGGGCGGAAGGAAAGGCGTGTTCTTCGTCGGCTCCGCAACATTCGGTGGCGGCGATGCAGAGAATGGGACGAATCCGTTTGCCTCCGTTAAAGATGGAGTATTTGATGGCACGGTTTAAGACGCTGTTTTCGGTGTAGTGATGTTGGAAATGGTGTTGGAGTTGTTGCTCGATGAGCTGTTGTTGTTCGGCTAAGTAGTCGTGAATTTGCATGTGATGGGTATACGAAATCGAGCTTGTGTTGGAAATGGTTAATCGTGCTTTTTTGAGAATGGAACGGGATAGGTGGTGCACCTTTTTGCGTGTGTTTCTTGACAGGGAAGCTTGGGTTGATAAGAGTATGCGCTTTTGTGTGAGACCAAATTAAGCAGGAGATCAGACGATGGCGCAGAAGCAGTATGTTTATTTTTATGGTATCTCGAAAGAGTTGACCGAAGGTGACCGTTCCATGAAGGCGGTTTTGGGTGGTAAGGGTGCTAACCTGGCGGAGATGGCAAACGCGGGATTGCCTGTGCCTCCCGGATTGACCATTTCGACAGAGGCGTGTGCTTATTATTCGAAGACGGGCGGAAAAAATGCTCCGGAGATGGAGAAGCAACTGAAGAGTCAGTTGACCAAGCTTGAGAAGCAGATGGGCAAGAAGCTGGGAGATCCGAAAGATCCGCTGCTGGTTTCGGTTCGTTCGGGTGCAGCGGTTTCGATGCCGGGGATGATGGATACGGTATTGAATTTGGGACTGACGGATAAGTCGGTGCATGGGTTGATTGAGCAGTGTGGAAATGAGCGGACGGGCTGGGATTGTTACCGTCGTTTCATTGATATGTTTGGTGATGTGGTGATGGGGCCCTATACGGGTTTGAGCCATGAAGATTTTGAAGAAGAGCTGGTGAAGCTGAAAAAGAAATACAAAGCGGAACAGGATACGGATTTGACGGCTGCGCAGTTGAAAGAGCTGGTTGATACGTACAAGAAGGTGTATCTGAAGAAAGTGAAGAAGCCCTTCCCGCAGGATCCCTATGAGCAGCTGAACCTCTCTGTTTGCGCGGTATTCGGCTCTTGGAATTCTGAGCGTGCGGATAAGTATCGTCAGATCAACAGAATTTCAGGTTTGTTCGGTACAGCGGTTAACATTTGTACCATGGTGTTTGGAAACATGGGGCCGAAGTCGGGCACGGGTGTTGCGTTTACGCGTGATGGTGGAACGGGTCACAGTAAGCCGATGGGTGAGTATTTGATTGATGCTCAGGGTGAAGATGTGGTGGCGGGTATTCGTACACCGAAAGATTTGGATGAAATGCCGAACGAAGAGGATCCGGTTTGGGCTCCTGCATACAAAGAGCTGCAGCGGATTATGGCGAAGCTGGAGAAGCATTATAAGTATCCGCAGGATGTGGAGTTTACGGTGCAGGAAGGTAAGCTCTATATGTTGCAGACGCGGAATGCGAAGCGTACTGGATTGGCTGGTGTGCGTTGGGCTGTTGAAATGGCGACCGGTAAAGATTTCTACACGGGTGAGAGCCAGACAAAGATTCTATCTCAGAAAGAGGCGTTGATGTCGCTTTCGGGGGATGATCTTGAGCAGTTGCTCTTCCCGATTTTTGACTCGGTAGCGGAGAAGAAGGCGACGGCGATTACGAGCGGGTTGCCGGCAGGTCCGGGAGCTGCGGTTGGTAAGATTGTATTTGAAGCGGCGACGGCTGAGGCGCTGGTTGAGAAGCAAGCGGATGAGCAGTTGATTCTGGTTCGTCATGATACCAGCCCGGAGGACGTGGGTGGTATGTGGGCTGCACAGGGCGTTCTAACATCGACAGGTGGCATGACATCTCACGCGGCGGTGGTAGCTCGCGGTTGGGGCAAATGCTGCATCTGCGGTGCGGGTGATCTGAAGATCGATTATAAGAAGAAAACAGTCACGATTGGTCGGCGGGTTCTCAAAGAAGGCGATTGGATGAGTTTGAACGGTTCAACGGGATCGGTTTACTTGGGTCAGATCCCAACGCAGGTGAGCCCGGTCGTGGCGGCTGTGGTTGATGGTAAAGCATCCGCTAAGAAAGATCCGATCTATAAGATGTATGCGGAAGTTTCTAAGTGGTCGGATACGTATCGTAAGATGGGTGTTCGGACCAATGCTGACACGCCGAAGGATTCGAAAGCAGCTCGTGCATTTGGTGCGCAGGGAATTGGCTTGTGCCGTACGGAGCATATGTTCTTCGAGGGAGATCGTATTTGGGCGATCCGTGAGTTTATCTTGGCAGAAGATGAGAAAGCGCGGCAGGGAGCCTTGGCGAAGTTGTTGAAGCATCAGCAGAAAGACTTTGAGGGAATTTTCAAAGCGATGGACGGATTGCCGGTAACGGTTCGGTTGCTCGATCCGCCGCTGCATGAGTTTGTTCCGCATACGAAGAAAGATCAGCAGGAAATGGCGAAGCGACTGGGGGTTCCGGCGAAGAGAGTGGCGGATCGCGTTCAGTCGTTGCATGAGCACAATCCGATGCTGGGGCATCGTGGGTGTCGGTTGTCGATCACCTATCCTGAGTTGTGCGTGATGCAGACACGTGCGATTATTGGCGCGGCGTGTAAAGTGGCGAAGGCTAAGAAGGCTGTGAAGGTATTACCGGAGATCATGATTCCGTTGGTGGGCACGAAAGCAGAGCTTGATTTCCTTGAAACGATCGTTCGCAAAGAGGCGGATGCACTCATCGAAAAATCGGGTGTGAAGGTGAAATATTTGGTCGGTACGATGATCGAAATTCCCCGTGCGGCGCTGACCGCTGATGAGATTGCGGAGAGTGCTGAGTTCTTTAGCTTTGGTACGAACGATTTGACGCAAATGACGTTTGGCTATAGCCGGGACGATATTGGTGGATTCTTGCCGGATTATCTGGATGAGAAGATTCTTCCGACGGACCCCTTCCAACAGTTGGATCAGACCGGTGTCGGTCAGTTAGTGAAGCTGGGTGTGGAGCGGGGTCGTGAGACACGTCCAAACCTGAAGTGCGGTATTTGCGGTGAACATGGAGGCGATCCTGAGAGCGTGAAGTTCTGTGCCAAGGTAGGGCTGGATTATGTGAGTTGTTCTCCGTATCGAGTACCGGTGGCTCGTTTAGCAGCCGCGCAGGCTGCGATACGTAGCTAAACAGTGGAGCCAATCCAACATCGAGAAAGACCCGCTGTGTGGCGGGTCTTTTTTTTGGTTATCGGAATCGCCGGTGGAGATGCGAATGATCGTGGGCCTTCCCGATGGCTTGACGAAGGATGAAAAGTGTTTTGCCGGTGAGGTAGATAACGAAGAGGTGGTTTTGTTGTGTTGATTCAAGGATGTAGGCGTGGCTTGACTTTCTCTTTTGTAAGAGGAGGGTCTGTTCGTAGAGGTTTTTGATGGGGTTGAGCTCGGTGGGGGCGGCTAGGCGGGGGTAGCTTAGATGGCTGATAGCGAGTTTGTGGATCGGTATAATGCCGAAGAGTTTGTTGACGATGTTGTGATCTTCGATTTCATACGAAAAGAGGGCGTTTCGGCTGAGTCGCTGTCTTTTTGAAATAGCAGTTTTATTCAACATAGTTTTTTCCATGCCTACCAACTGCAAGATGTAAAATAATATAATATTTTTATAAGTAAACTATAAAAACTGTGAATATATGAGATAAATTGAGGGCTGGGGGCTTGCGGTTGTGGATGAATTACTTCAGATTTTCCTTTCATGAGAAGTGGTAAAAAAATTGGGGTGTTAATGGGCGGCGTCTCTTCGGAGCGGGAGATTTCATTGGCTTCTGGCGGCGCAGTGGCGGAAGGGCTACGACGGGCGGGGTATGAGGTTTTGGAAGTGGATGTTACGAGTGAGGAGCTCGTATTCGAGACGCAGTTTGATCTGGCTTTTATTGCATTGCATGGGCGATTTGGAGAAGACGGAGGGGTGCAACAGCAACTGGTATCGTTGGGTATTCCGTTTACGGGTTCCTCTGCGGCATCTTGTGCGGTGTCGTTTGATAAGGTGAAAACCCGAGCTGTTTTAGGTGATTTGGATGTGCCGGTGGCAGCGGGTGAGGTGCTAGGGGCAACAGATAGGGTGTCGTTGCCATTTCCGGTGGTGGTGAAGCCGCCCTGTGAAGGTTCGAGTGTGGGGTGTCATGTGGTTCGTTCGGAGGAGGAGTGGCTGGAGGCGGCATCGGATGCGCGGCGGTTTGGCGATGAGATTTTAGTGGAGCGGTTTATTGAGGGGCGTGAGTTAACGGTGGGGATTGTGGGAGATGTGGTGTTGCCGGTAGTGGAGGTGGTGCCGGAGGGGGATTGGTTCCATTTTGATGCGAAGTATCGGAGCGGGGCGACATCGTATGTGGTGCCGGCGGATTTGAGTGGATCGTTAGCCGCGCAGTTGCAGGCGTTGGCGTGGGATGTTTTTAGGGGATTGGATGCTGAGGGCATGGGGCGTGTGGATTTTCGGTTGCATCCTGAAGAGGGGCCGTTTGTGTTGGAGTTGAATGCGATTCCGGGGTTTACGGAGAGTTCTTTGCTGCCCAAAGCGGCGGCGGCGGTTGGTATATCTTTTTCGGAGTTGTGCAGTCGCATTGCTGAAGATGGTTTCTTGCGAAGCCGTTGATGCTTTTATGGTAGGGGGAGGCGTGTGGGGCGGTAGCCCATGTGTGCGTGGGAAGCTGCTTTGCTTCACTATTTTCTGTTTTTTCAAAAAAAAGGGGGAATTCTGTCTATTTTTTTTGACATGCAGTGGAGTAATGTGGTTTGAATAATAGCGTAAGGGAGCGATATGGAGCATAATGGTGAATATTGAAATGACTAATCAAGTGATGTTGGTGGGTTCTTTTACGCATCAGCTGGATGCGAAGCGGAGAATTATTTTTCCGTCAATTTGGCGTAATCTGGCGGGTTCGGCGCAGCAGTTATATGCGTTTCCGCATCCTGAGCGGCCTTGTTTGTATCTCTATTTACAGGATGAGATGCTGCGGCGGATGGAGCGCTTGCGGGGGGTGGATGCGCTGGATGGAGAAGATCAGCAGGCGATTCGTTCGATTGTGGCAGGAGGAGAGCTGTTGCATTGGGATGTGCAGGGGCGTGTGCGGATTGGGGATCATTTGTTGCGGGCGATTGAGGCGCAGAGCCAGGTGGTTCTGGTGGGTGCACTGAGTCGGATTGAGGTGTGGAGTGCAGAGCGATTTGATTTGGCGTTACCGGGGAGTTCTACGGTGGCGGATGAGCTATTTTTTGGTGGTTATTAAAAGGAGGATACAGAGGTGAGTATGTTTGATGTGGCGAGATATTTAAGTTATTCGAATTCAATTGATCATGCGCGGGGCGAGGGTCGCTTGTTTACGTTGAAGGAGACGAATGTGGGATTGGGTCGTCTGTTGGGGGTGAGCCAAGATGGGGCGTTGAATGGAAAGCATGGGTTGCATGCGGAGCCTGGAAAGGGACTTTAATAGTGGGGCATGTTCCGGTCATGTTGCAGGCGTGTGTGGATGCACTGGTGCAGGAGCCGGATGGTTGTTATGTGGATGGAACCGTGGGGGGCGGAGGTCATACGGAGGCGATTTTGCAGCGGCTTAATGAGCGGGGGCGTGTGATTGGTTTTGATCGGGATATGGATGCGATTGAGCGGGTGCGGTTGCGGTTGGGGGAGCATGAGCGGGTTTCGTTGGTGCATGAAAATTTTGCGATGATGGCGGATGCTTTGCGGGAGCGGAGTGTGAATGAGGTGGATGGTGTTTTTTTGGATTTGGGGGTGAGTTCGTTTCAGTTGGATGAGGCGGAGCGGGGATTTAGTTTTCAGGGGGAGGGGCCGTTGGATATGCGGATGGATCAGTCGCAGGCGTTGAGTGCGCGCGAGTGGGTTGCGCAGACGGATGAGGGTGAGATGGCGGAGGTGATTTATCGGTTGGGTGAGGAGCGGTCGGCACGGCGGATTGCACGGGCGATTTGTGAGCGGCGGGAGGTGCGCCCTTTTGAGTTGACGAGTGATTTAGCGGCGGTGGTGGAGCGGGTGAAGGGAGGTCGGCGGGGACGGCGGTTGCATCCGGCGACGTTGACGTTTCAGGCGATTCGGATGGTGGTGAACCGGGAGTTGGAGAGTTTGGAGCGGGTGTTGGGTGAGATGTTGTTGCGGATTCGGGTGGGGGGTCGGTTTGTGTTGCTGACGTTTCATAGTTTGGAGGATCGGCTGGTGAAACAGTTTTTTAACCGGCATGTGCGACGGGAGGTGGCGCTGCAGGCGGGGGGTGTGCAGGTGGAGGGGGAGCGACCGTTTGTGCGTTGGATTTCGAAGAAGCCGCTGATGGCATCGGAGGCGGAGATGGCGGAGAATTCGCGGGCGCGGTCGGCGAAGTTGCGAGTGATTGGGGTGGAGGGGTAGGATGGCTGCGAAGAAGAGAGGGCGAAGTAAGCGTAGGCAGGAGGTGCAGGTGCCGTTCCCGACGTTGTTGGTGGGGGTGTTGGTTTTCTTGGTGGTGATTGGTGCGGGGTATATGTCGATCAATATTCGGTGTGCGGGGCTTGGCAAGGCGATTAAGACGCAGGAGAGTGTGTTGGCGGAGGCGCGTAAACGGTTGATGGTGGAGATGGATATGTGGTCGAGCCGTACGGCCCCGATTAATTTGGAGCGGGCGTTGGTGCATCATGGATTAGAGATGGAGATGCCGGAGAGTGATCAGGTGATTCGGATTGAGGCGTTGGAACGGGCGGGTGAGCAGGTGGTGAGGGTGAATGGTCGCATTCGCTGAGGTGCGAGTTGAGGGGATGGATTTGACCCGTTTTGCTGCGTTTCAGTGAACGGGTTTTTTATTGGGAGAGTGAATTAGTGGAGAAGTTGAAGCGGAGATCGTGGCTATTGGAGCTGCTTATTTTCCTTTTATTCGGGGGAATTTTTTTCCGGTTGACGTTGTTGCATCTCTACCCGGAGCCGTGGATTAAGCAGCCGATTGAGGAGCATCGGGCGTTGGAGGTGCGTCGGGTGGGAAGTCGGGGCAGGATACTGGATCGGAATGGGGAGATTCTGGCGGCGGATGTGGCGGCGTATCATGTGGTGGTGGATCCGCGGTATATTGCGGAGCATGGGGATGCGGGGCGGGTGGCGGAGGTTCTTTCGGCCTATTTTTCGTTGGAGCGTGCGGAGGTGGAGGAGGTGTTGGCGAAGGTGGAGCGCCAGTATGTGAGGGTGGTGAAGTTTGTGCCGGCTAGACGGTTGGAGGCGTTTGAGCGGGCGTTTCAGGGGGTGCGGTTTGTGCAGGAGGATGGAACGTCGGTTTTATTGAAGGGGGTTTTGCTGGAGGAGGCGCCGATTCGGAGTTATCCGAAGGGGTCGTTGATGGCGCATGTATTGGGTTTTTCGAATCGTGAGGGTGTGGGTGGAGCGGGGATAGAGTTGCGGTATGATGAGTATTTGAGGGGAAAAGAGGGGGTGCGTAATAGTAAGAAGGATGGGCGGGGACGGGAGGTTTATAGCGAGCGAACGTTGGATATTCCGCCGCAGGATGGGGCGTCGGTGGTGTTGACGCTGGACCAACAGATTCAATATGTGGCGGAGCGGGCGATTGAGAATATTTGTTTGGAGTTTGAGGCGAAGGCGGCTTGGGCCATTGTGCAGGAGGTGCGTACGGGAGAAATATTGGCGATGGCATCGTTTCCTGATTTTGATCCTAATCGGTATGGTCGGGCACCGGCGGATTGGTTGAAGAATCGAGCGATTGGGGTGAATTTTGAGCCGGGCTCTACGATGAAGGCGGGGGTGGTTGCGGGGGCGATTGATCGGGGCTTGGTGGAGGTGAGCGATCGGTTTGATTGTGAGAATGGCTATTGGTCGTATGGGGGAAGAGGGTTGCGGGACAGTCATCCGGAGGGGGTGTTGAGTGTGGAGGATATTGTGAAGGTTTCGAGCAATATCGGAATGGCGAAAATTGCGTTGATGTTGGGGGATGCGAGTTTGTATGAGCAGTTGCGCTCGTTTGGTTTTGGGTCGCGGTTGGGGGTGGGGTTGCCGGGAGAGGAGGCGGGGATTTTCTATGCGCCGAAGCATTGGTCGAAGATTAGCGCGACGCGGATTGGTATGGGGCAGGGAATTGCGACGACGGCGGTGCAGGTGCTTTCGATGATGAATACGATTGCGAATGATGGGTTTCAGGTGCGACCGTTTCTGGTGAAGCGGGTGGTGGATGCGTCGGGTCAGGTGCTAGAGGAGAATAGTCGGGAGATGGTGGGGCGTCCGATTTCTCGTGCGACGGCGCTGGCGATGCAACGGATGTTGGCGCGGGTGGTGGCGGAGGAGGAGGGCACGGGAACCAAGGCGCGGGTGGCGGGCTATTCGGTGGCGGGAAAAACCGGTACGGCGCAGAAGGTGCGGCCGCCGGAGGAGGGGGGCGGATATTATGAGAAAAATTTTGTTTCGTCGTTTGCTGGATTCCTGCCGGCGGAGAATCCGCAGTTGTCGATTATTGTAGTGGCGGATGATCCGGGCTTGTATACGGAGAGTGGACGTAAGATTAAGTATTATGGCGGTACGGTTTGTGGGCCAGCATTTCGTGACATTGCGGAGTTTGCGGTTCGGTATTTACGGATTTCGCCGGAGGGTCGGCGGGTGTATAGGACGCGGATAGAAGAGTGAAAATAGGTGCGTTTATAGCGAAGGTGAAGTGGCCGGTAAAGGGGGGCGACCTGGAGCAGGAGGTCACGGGTGTGGTGTCGGATTCGCGGTTGGTTTTGCCGGGGTCGGTTTTTGTTTGTGTGCGGGGGATGGTGTCGGATGGGCATGCCTTTGCGGAGGATGCGGTGGAGCGGGGGGCGGTGCTGGTGGTGGCGGAGCAGGAGCTGCGGTTGGATGGTAGGGTGGGTGTGATGCGGGTGCCGTGTTCGCGGCGGGCGTTGGCGGAATTGGCGCGGGGTTTTTATGGGCAGGTGGATGAACAGCTTGGATTGGTGGGTATTACGGGAACGAATGGAAAGACGTCGACTTCGTTTATGGTGCAGCATTTGTTTCAGACGGTGGGGGTGAAGACGGGGTTGATCGGAACGATTCAGTATGATGTGGGTTCGCGGGTACTGCCGGCATTTCGGACGACGCCGGAGGCGGATCATTTATATCGCTATTTGGCGGAGATGGTTCAGGGGGGGTGTGAGCGGGCGGTGATGGAGGTTTCTTCGCATGCGATTGATTTGGAGCGGGTGCATGGATTGAATTTTGAGGTGGTGGTGTTTACGAATTTATCGCCTGAGCATCTGGATTATCATCAGGATATGGAGCGCTATTTTGGGGTGAAGCGGCGGCTGTTTATGCAGCTGAAGGCGGGGGTTGGTGTGGCCGTGGTGAATGTGGACGATGCGTGGGGTCGCCGTGTAGCGGAGGAGCTGGGGCCGGGGGTGATTCGGGTGGGAGAAGGGGAGGGCGCTGATGTTCGGGCGCGTGAGATTGAGGTGGATGGTGAGGGGATGCGGTTTGAGTTGGTGACGCCGTGGGGGGCGGGGCGGGTTCGGTTGCCGTTGATGGGCCGTTTTCATGTGGGCAATGCGTTGGCGGCAGTGGCGGTGGCGGGCCATGCGGGGGTTTCGTTTAAGCAGCTTAAGCGAGGGTTGAGGGAGATGGTTTCGGTTCCGGGGCGGTTGGAGTTGGTACGGCGTTTTCGGGGTCGTCAGGTGTTTGTGGATTATGCGCATACACCGGATGCGTTGGAGAAGGTGTTGGCGTCGGTACGGGCTACGGTGCGGGGGCGGTTGTGGGTGGTGTTTGGTTGCGGGGGGGATCGGGACCGGCAGAAGAGGGGGTTGATGGGGGCGGTGGCGGAGCGGTTGGGGGATCGGGTGGTGCTGACGAGTGATAATGCGCGTTCGGAGGAGCCCGCGCAGATTTGTGAGGAGATTTTGGCGGGGTGTGAGGAGGGTGAGCGGGTGGAGGTGGTGCTGGATCGGCGTGAGGCGATTTTTTATGCGATGGGGGCGTTGGAGCGGGGTGATGTTTTGCTGGTGGCAGGAAAGGGGCATGAGGCGTATCAGGAGCTGCGGGGGACGCTGATTCCGTTTGATGATCGTGATGTGGTGAGGGAGTGGAAGCGGATATGATGCGGATGAGGGCAGAGGAGATGGCGGCTGTGTGCGAGGGTGTTTGGACAGGGGCCGTGCCGGCGAGTGGTTTTACGGGGGTTACGCAGGATACACGGCAGTTGCGGCCGGGGATGTTGTATGTTGCGTTGCGGGGGGAGCAGTTTGATGGACATGATTTCGTGGGGGAGGCGTTTGCGCGGGGGGCTACGGGGGCGCTGGTTGCACAGAAGTTTTCGGATGGAGGGGGGGCGCTGTTGCGAGTGAAGGATCCGTTGGTGGGACTGCAGCAGTTGGGGGTGTTGAGTCGATCGAAGTGGAAGGGTTGTGCGGTTGGGGTGACGGGGAGTGTGGGCAAGACGACGGTGAAGGAGTTGGCGGCGGCGGTGGCGAATGCGTGGGGTGAGGTTCATCGGACAGCTGGTAATTANAATAATCATATTGGGGTTCCGTTGACGTTGNTGGGGTTGAGGGAGTCGCATGCGTTGGCGGTGGTGGAGCTGGGAATGAGTGGNCCGGGGGAGATTGCCCCGTTAGCGAGTTGGTTGGCGCCGGAGGTGGCGATCATGACGGATTTGGGGGCGGCGCATCGGGAGCGTTTTGATTCGTTGGAGGGGATTGTGAANGAGAAGGCGGAGTTGTTGCGGGCGTTAGCAGGGAGCGGCACGGCTATTTTGTCGAGGAACGAGCGGTGGTTTGAGTATTTGTGTGATCAGACGGAGGCGTCGGTGCTGGATGTGGGGTTGGGGGTAGAGGCAACGGTGCGGGGTGATCTGGTGGATGGGCGGTTACGGGTGGAGGGGGTGACGTATGATTTNCCGCAGCCGGGGGAGCATATGGCGGGAAATTTGCTGCGGGCGATTGGGTTGGGTCTGTTNTTGGGGTTGTCGCATGAACAGATGCGGCAAGGGTTGAAGCTGTTTCGGGCTGCGCCGATGCGGTGGGAGCGGTTGGAGCGGGGGGGTGTTTNCTGGGTGAATGATGCGTATAATGCGAATCCATTATCGATGCGGGCGGCGTTGAAGACATTTGGTGAGATGCCGAGTGGACGGCGGTTTGCGGTGCTGGGGGAGATGCGGGAATTGGGTGCTGTGGCGGAGGAGGAGCATTTGGCTTTGGCTGATTANGTGGAGGAGCTGCCGCTGGATGGGTGGATTGCGGTGGGAGCTTTTGGTGAGCGGATGGTACGACGTGGGAGGGGTGTGTATGCGGAGTCGATTGAAGCGGCGGTGGGGATATTGCGGTCTTGGCTTTCGGAGGGGGATGCGGTTTTGTTGAAGNGTTCTCGTNGGTTGAGACTCGAGCNGGTGTTTGATTTATATTANAAGGATTAAGGTATGCTTTATTATTTGTCACAGTTTGAATCGTTTCTCTCTGAGTTGCGTCTTTTCCAATATATCACGGTGCGGACGTTGGGTGCGGCGGCCACGGGTTTTTTGATGATGTTGTGGATTAGCCCGGGTTGGATTCGTCGGTTGCAGCGAATCAATTTTAGTGAGCAGCAAGTGGATGAGCGGGTGGGCAGTGTTCAGCGAAGTCAGAAGGTGGGGACGCCGACGATGGGGGGCATCATTATTATGATTGCTACGGTGGTGGCGACGTTGTTNTGGGCGATTCCGACGAGTCGATATGTTTGGTTAACGCTGGGGACGTTGGTGGTGATGGGTGGTATTGGATTTCTGGATGATTATTGGAAGATTAAGCGGAAGAACGGATTGAGTGTGCGGGGTAAGTTTTTGGCGCAGCTGTTCTGGGCNGGGGTTGTGTTTGCGGTGTTGTGGNTGGATGCGGAGACGCAGCAGCGGGTACGGGATTTGATGGTNCCGTTTTATAAGTNTCCGGTGTTGGATATGGGATTGTTGGGGNGCTTTGTTTTTTTGGTGTTGGTATTGGTGGGGGCTTCGAATGCGGTCAATTTGACGGATGGATTGGATGGACTGGCGATCGGGTGTACGAATTCAGTGATCGGCGCGTATTTGTTGCTTACGTATGTGGCGGGTCATTTTAATTTTTCGAGTTATTTGCAGGTGCCGTTTGTTCAGGGGAGCGGGGAGTTGACGGTTTTTTGCGGGGCGTTGTTGGGTGCGGGATTGGGGTTNTTGTGGTTTAATTGTCATCCGGCGAAAATTTTCATGGGCGATACGGGGAGTCTGGCGCTGGGGGGGGGCGGTTGCGATGTTGGCGGTGTTGATTAAGCAGGAGCTTTTGTTGATTATCGTAGGGGGTGTTTTTGTGATGGAGGCGTTGAGTGTTATTTTGCAGACGAGCTACTTTAAGTATACACGGAAGCGTTCGGGCACTGGCCGTCGGATTTTTAAGTGTGCGCCGTTGCATCATCATTTTGAGCATGTAGAGAAGGAGCGTGCGGTGCGTGAGAATCGGTTGCCGCAGTTGGTGGAGACGGTGATTGTGACGCGTTTTTGGATTTTGGGGATCATTTTTGCGTTAATTGGAATTGCGACGTTGAAGATTCGCTAATGAAGAGGGGGATTGAGTCAGCGATTGTGTTGGGGGCAGGGCTTAGTGGCCGTGCGGCGGAGGCGCTGTTGCAATCGGAGGATGTGGANGTGGTGGTGGTGGATGAGCGAACGCATGATGGGGATGCGGTGGAGCGGTTGTGTCGGGAGCGGTTGTTTGAACTGGGCGTGGTGAGTCCGGGATTTTCGTTGCAGCATCCCTGGTTGGTTGCCTTGCNAGAAGCGGGGGTTGCCTACTGTTCGGAGCTGGAGTTGGGGTGGNCTCGGTATGCGGGTCGGACGGTGGCTGTAACGGGTTCAAANGGGAAGAGNAGNACGGTGAAGTGGTTGGCAGATGGGTTGAAAAAGTGTGGGTTTGAAGTGGGGTTGGGGGGGAATTATGGCGTTCCGGCTTCGACATTGGCTCGTACGCATTCGCGGGCCGATTGGTGGGTATTGGAGGTGAGCTCGTTTCAGTTGGAGACCGTTGTGGATTTTACGCCGGAGGTTGGGGTGTTGTTGAATGTGCGGCCGAATCATCTGGATAGGCATGGAGATATGGAGACCTATGTGCGGACGAAAGAACGTATTTTTGGAAGCAAAGGGANCGCCTTGAAACGGGCGGTTCTGCCGTGGGAGTGGCGGGATTTGTATGCGGCAACACTTGATGGCGTGGAAGATGTCGCGTGGGTGGGAACAGNGANAGAGGCTGATTATCGTGCACAAGAGGGGCGGGTTTGGTGCGGTGAACGATTGGTTTTGGATGTTCGGGGTAGTTATTTTGATGCGCCGCATTGGATGGCGAGCAGTGCCGTGGCGGTGGCCGCCGTGATGGAGGCGGTGGGCGTTGGTCGGGAGGCATTTGAGGAGGCGGCACAGCAGTTTGAGGGGCTGGCACATCGTTTTGAGCGGGTGGAATGTGTGAATGGGGTGGAATTTATTAACGATTCAAAGGCGACAAATTTGGCGGCGATGGCGGCGGCGGTTGCCTCTTGCAGGGGGGGGGTGCGGCTGTTAGCGGGTGGAGTATTGAAGGAATCGGATCTGAGTTTTGTTAAAGAAATACTGGCGGAAAAGGTCCTGAGATTATACGTTTTTGGAAATGCAGCTTCGATTATGGAGCGGGAATGGGGGCGTGAGATGGCCTGCGCCTCGTTTGGNTCGATGAAAGATGCGTTTGATGAGGCTTGTNGTGAGGCTNTTGAGGGAGAGGTTGTGTTGCTCTCGCCGGGGTGTGCAAGTTTTGATCAGTTTAAGAGTTTTGAGGAACGAGGGGATCGTTTCAAGACGTTGGTTAGCCGATGGAGTGAAGGAAGGTAGGAGAATGGAAATGAGAGTAGATATTTTCAAACGTGTGATGGGTGTTGTGGGTGTGGGTGCGTTGTTGATGACACAGGGTTGTATTACGACTGAGTCGTTCGGAAGCGGTCGGGGAGCGGGTGCGAAGCATAAGGGNCCGTGGAGACACCAGCATCAGGGAAGTNTGACGTCGTCGACTACGATGAGTGGTGGTTCGGGTGTTTTGGCGAGTGAACCGTTGTATGGTGAGGAGATGTATGAGCCGATCATCACGACGAGTGAAATNGGTGCAGATTTGCCGGTGGTGAGTGCGCCGAGTGTTGCGGCGGCGGCCAGTGAAATTTATATCGTGCAGCCGGGTGATATGATCTCTCAGTTGGCGGTTGATTTTGATACGAGTTCATCGACNCTGATCGAGCTGAATAATCTTTCTAATCCGGATGTGTTGTTTGTGGGGCAGGAGTTGCGGATNCCGGCGGGTCGAGGCGCGGTGAGTCGTCAGACCGTGACAAAAACGGTGACGTCTAATGTGGTTCGGGGTGGAACGTATCAGATTCAGAAGGGGGATACACTGTCTGAAATCGCGATGCGTGCTGGCGTGAGTCTCAATGATTTGCGTAGCTTGAACCAAATTCAGGGCGACAGTATTTATGCGGGTCAGGAAATATATATTCCGAGTTATGGAAGTGTTCCTGCGGCTCGTTCGTCTGCAGTGGAGACTACACTTGAACCGTCGGTCGTGAGTGAGCCGGATTTGGCTCCGTTGTCGGCGGCGCCGGTTATGAATGCATCTTCGCTGGTGGAGGTGAGTCCGGTTGAAGTGCCGGAGGGTGCGATTGGGGTGGTTCGCGAAGTGCAGGTATATCCGGGGGATACGCTGGATGATTTTGCGCGTGATTATAGTGTGAGCAAAGCGGAAATTTTNCGGGCGAATCCTCAGATCGTTGAGGGTGAACCGTTGAGAGAAGGCTTTACGCTACGCATTCCGTTTAGCGAGTAGTGTAAAGGACGCGCGCCGATGCACCGGACGGTTACGCCGCTGATTACGGTTGTTTTGCTGCTGGTTGCATTGGGGATGCTGGTGCTGATGAGTGCCAGTTCGGAGCGTAGTAGTGATGCTTCATATTTTGTGGAGCGTCAATTAATCTGGCTGGGTATTTCGGTGGTGGCGGCNGTGGTGACGGCGCGATTGGATTATAGGCTCTATGAGCGAGCTGTGTTGCCGTTGGCGCTGGTTTCGATTGGATTGCTGGTGTTGGTGCGGATTCCGGGAATCGGTAAAATGGTCAATGGAAGTTGGCGCTGGCTGCAGGTGGGACCGATGACCATTCAACCGTCNGAGTTTGCGAAGCCGGTTTTTATTATTGTGATGTCGTGGTGGCTCGCGCGGAGTATGCGGCGGTTGGAGGAAATTCGCTATGGCTTGGTGATACCATTTCTTTTGCTGGCGAGTTTTGCGGTGCCGATATTAGTGGAGCCGGATTACGGAACCACGTTGTTGGTTGCTGCCGTGGGACTCTGTTTGATGATGATGGCTGGCACGCCCATGTTGCCGTTGATGGGGGTGGCGGGGGTCGGTCTGCTGGGAGTGGCGATGTTGATTTTTCAGAATCCAGAACGGATGGGACGTATAATGGCGTTTCTGGATCCGCAGGCGCATGANCAGGGGAAGGCGTGGCAGTTGGCGAATTCNTTGCGAGCGTTCGCGAGTGGTGAGTTGTTTGGTGTGGGGTTTGGAAACAGTTTTCAGAAATATCACTATCTTCCGGAGGCGCATACGGATTTTATTTTTCCGATTATTGGAGAAGAGCTGGGCTTGATTGCTTCGTTGTTGGTGGTGGTGATGTATGGGGTGTTGTTTGCGACGGGGATGCAGGTAGCCCGGCGGGCGCAGGATTTGTTCGGTCGTTTTTTGGCGCATGGTATTGCGTTGATGATCGCGTTGCAGGCGTTGATTAATTTTGCGGTGGTAACGGGATCGGCCCCGACGAAGGGGTTGGCATTGCCTTTNATTAGTTACGGGGGTTCGAGTATTTTGGCGTCGTCGATTATGTTTGGTATTTTGCTAAACATTGCCATTGATGGTGAGCGAGGACGGTTGCGGAAAAACAAGGGGTTGTTTAAGGATCGGAGTCGTCNGGCGTCATGAGCGAGTCATTGGGATATGCGTTATTGGATAGCGGAACGGGTCGCAAGTTGGAGCGGTTTGGCGAAGTGGTGTTGGACCGGCCATGTGCGCAGGCGGTNTGGGCGCCGCAGCATGAGGAATTGTGGAGCGGTGCGACGGCGCGTTTTGATCGGCGGGCTGGTATGCAGTGGGAGGGACGNGCGGCATTACCTACGAGTTGGGAAGTGGAAGTAGCGGGTGTGCGGATGAAATTGTCGGCTACGGATTTTGGTCATGTGGGGTTGTTCCCTGAGACATTGGCTATGTGGGAGTGGATTCGGTCANCGTTGCATGAGGCGCATGAAAAAAGAGGGGACAGCGTTCGGTTTTTGAACCTGTTTGCCTATTCGGGTGGTGCGACACTTGCGGCGGCCCAGGCGGGGGCGGCCTGTTGTCATCTAGACGCTTCAAAGGGGATGGTGGATTGGGCGCGTGAGAATGCGTTGTTGAATGGGTTGGAGGCTGCGCCGGTTCGGTGGATTGTGGATGATGTGCTCAAATTTTTACGGCGCGAGGTGAAGCGGGGAAATCGATATGATGCGGTGTTGTTGGATCCGCCTTCGTTTGGGCGGGGCCGCAAGGGGGAGCTGTTCAAGGTGGAGGAGCAGATGCTCAATACGCTGGAACTGGTTCACGAGGTGTTGAGTGATGATCCGCTGTTTGTGGTGTTGACTTCGCACACGCCGGGGTTTTCGCCGCAAGTGTTGCATAATTTAGTCGAGCAGTTTCATGCNTCGGGTGTTCATGAACAGGGGGAGATGCTGTTGCGAGGCGATGGGAGTTGTTATCCGTTGCCNAGTGGAACGTGGGCGCGTTGGCTGGAGGCNTGAGGCGGTGATGTATGATGTGAAGGCATTGGGGGCTCGGGTGGTCTATTCGGATAATCACCTGCTGGCGGTCGATAAACCGGGGGGGATGTTGACGCAGGCCAGTGGTCGCGATGAGATGAATGTAGAGGATTGGGCGCGTGAGTGGGTGCGGGTGGAGAAGAAAAAAACGGGGGCGGCTTTTCTGCATGCGGTGCATCGACTGGACCGTCCGGTGAGCGGGGTGGTGTTGTTTGCGCGAACGAGTAAGGCGTTGAGTCGGTTGAATGAGTCGATGCGGCAGTTGCGGTCGGGCAAGTTGTATGTGGCGCGGGTGGAACGAGCACCGGAGAAGCTCTCGGGTGAGTTAGTCGATTTTCTGGTGCATGATAACCATGNGGGGCGCATTGTTGATGAATCGTGTCGGGATGCGAAGCGAGCGGTGTTGCGGTATCGGCAGGTGTCGGTGGGTGCGGCGGGTGCGTTGCTGGAAGTAGAATTGATAACGGGGCGGTATCATCAGATTCGGGTTCAGTTGAGCGGGATGGGTTGTCCGATTGTGGGGGATGTGCGTTATGGGGCGAAAAGGGAGTCGAAGGCGATTGGCTTGCATCATCGCCGATTAACGGTGGAGCATCCGGTTTTAAAGGAGCTGGTGCAGATGGAGGCCCCGCTGCCGGTGGGGGGATGTTGGAGCTAGCGTCTTTCGAAGCGGGCAATACTTTCGACATGGTTGGTTTGTGGAAAGAGGTCGATGGGTGTGCATTCGGTTAGTTGGTAGAGATTATTTTCGGCGAGGGCGGCGCCATCGCGCGCGAGGGAAGCGGGGTTGCAGCTGACGTAGATAATGACGGGGGGTGCGATTTCGCGGAGCAGTTGAATCGCATTGGGGTGCATGCCCGCCCGTGGAGGGTCGGTGATGACGACATCGGGGGAGCCGAAACGAGACAGTTGATCTGCGATGGAGCGAATGTTTTTTATGTCGAGTTGAAGGAAGGAGCAGTTTTCGACCTGATTGCGCTCGGCNTTNGCCTGAGCGTCTTGAACGGAGCTTTCTACGAGTTCGATGCCGAGNACTTTTTGGCAGTGAGCAGAGGCGAAGAGGGTGATCGATCCGGTGCCGCAGAAGAGGTCGTATACAATATCATCTGGGCTAAGTTGGGCCGTGGTGAGGATTTGCTGATAGAGGGTTTCTGCTTGCGCAGTATTGGTTTGAAAGAAGGAGTTGGGTGAGATGCGATAGGTATAGGCGCCGAGGCGGTCGGAGATATATCCTTCCCCGTGCATGACGAACTCTTTTTCACCAAAGGCGACGGTATTTTTGGCGGAGGTGGTGCTGTTGACAAAGGTGGTGAGGGNGTTTCCGAGCGCATGGTTCAGATGGGTGGCGAGGGATTGCATGAGGGCTGGTTGGTGCGTGGTGGTGACGAGGTTTACCATAAGTTCGTGGGTGTGTCCGGCATGGCGGACGACGAGGTTACGGAGTTCGCCGGTGTGGGTGTGGGTGGAGTAGATGGGGAGTTCATCTCGGTGTTGGAGAGCGAATTCACGGGTGAGGTTGAGTACCTGATTCATTTCGGGGGTGGCGAGGTGGCAGTGATCGATATCAATCGCTTTCGCAAATCGTCCGGGGGCGTGGAAGCCGAGGGCGAAGTCGATAGGTTTTTGTAGCTCTTCAGGGTTTTGTTCCATCTCTTCAAGGGTTAGGTAGCGAAGGTCNGTGAAGGAGAAGTCGACTTTGTTGCGATAGTGGTAGATCTCTTCGGCAGGTATGCAGGGCTGGCAGTGNATGGAGGTAAAACCGCCGATATGATGGAGGGCGTCGGTGACCTGTTTCTGTTTGAGCCGACGTTGTTCAGAATAGTTCATGTGCTGCCATTTACAACCGCCGCAGGTGCCAAAATAGTTGCAAACNGGCTGGATGCGGGTGGGGGCTGGAGAGAGAATTTGGGTTAGGCGGGCGACGAGATATTGTTTTTTGATTTTGATGATTTCGGCTTCGACGTGATCGCCGACGGCAATGGTACCTTGCACAAAGACGCTCATCCCGTCGTCCAGTTTTCCAAAGCATTGGTTTTTTTCGGCAAGGTCGGTAATAATGAGTTGAATGCGTTGTAATTTTTTATACATGGTGTCGAAACGTATACATTGTGGCACTGATAGGCAATGTTCTCTTTACCTCATCAGTATGTGTCGGTATAAGNAATGTGAATTAAAGGAGTTATATTATGGCTGAAGGTTTATTGGATTTGGATAGTGCATCGTTTGANGAGGTAGTGAAGCAGGGAAAAGTATTAGTAGATTTTTGGGCACCTTGGTGTGGGCCGTGCAAGATGCAAACTCCGATTCTGGAGAAGGTGAAGGGTGCGATTGGCGAGGCTGCTGTGATTGCCAAAGTTAACGTNGATGAGAATCCAGACNTGGCTGCGAAATTTTCAGTACGCTCGATTCCGACCTTGCTGTTGCTCGAAGATGGCGAATTGAANGAGACGATGGTGGGCCTGAAGCAACAAGCGGAACTAGTGGAATTGCTGAACGGCTAACTCCCTCGGATTAATCTGGNGGAGATGATGGGGCTGATGAGTGAATCAGCCCTTTTTCTTTGAAAGCAAGATACAGATTGCGCCCCAGCCATGCGTCGGTTGCGGCGTATTTTTTTTGAGCATCGGATAAGATTTTTTTGGCCCAGTTGGAGACTTGCTCTTTTTTGGAAATGCGAAACCCGAATAGGAGGGCNGTGAGGGCGCGTAGCCCGAGGTTTTTAATTTCAGCGGCTTCGGCAATCGTGGNCAGTTCAACAAATCCTCCCGGTTCAAAGGGAGTTAGCTGTTTTAGCTCGTCCACATCGCGTTTCAAAGCGACNCCTGCTTTGATGATATCGGNGCGGCTGAGCAGTTGGAGCAGCGCGGGCGTAAGCGTGCATTGCTGCAGTTGGAAAAGATAGACTTTGTGGGGAGCCGCTAGTTGCAGGAGGGCGGGGAGGTAGTGTTCGCCTTTTCGAAAACTGGGACGGGTTTCGGTATCAAACCCAAGGAGGGTTTCTTGGAGGAGCTCTTGTGCGGCTTCTTCGGCTTGTTCAGGTGTTGTGCAGTTAACGATTGGGCCTTCGTAGGCTTGCATGGGCAATTCGTTGATTTCAGCTTTGGAAATTGATTTTTTGTCGGGGTAGAGGGTCATGAATTTTCTTTCTGTTGTTGCGCGGCTTCTCGCCAACGGTCGACTACCCAGAGGGACTGTTTGGCGAGTCCCATTAGTATTTTGGTATCGGGAACGGTGAGCTTTCCGCGGTTGAAGATGCGGCGCAGACCCATCATCATGTGCTCGAGTTTTTGGTCGTGGGTGAATTCAGTTTGAATCATCATTTCACGCCACAGNGAGAACATGCGTTCTCGGAGTTGGGTGTCGGCTTCGTCGGCTTTTTCAGTGGGGAGTTCAACATTGGCGGTGGCTTGGAAGAGTTGGTAGCAGCAGACCATCACAGCGTGGGAGAGGTTGAGGGAGGAGTAGAGCGGGCTGGTGGGGATGTGAATGATGTGGGTGCAGAGCGCCAATTCTTCGTTAAAGAGGCCTTTGTCTTCGCGACCGAAAAGGAGTGCGATGCGGTNGTGAGCTGCGCTTTCGAGGGCCGTGGGCGCAAATTCGGCGGGCGTGAGGGCCGTGTCGCGGTAGAAGCCGGTGCGGGCGGAGGTGCCGGCGACGAGCGTACAGTCGGCAATCGCTGCTTCGAGTGTGTCGAACGTTTTTCGGGCGGCGAGTTGGGGGCGGGCGTTGCAGGCGAGCTTTTCGGCTTCGTTCCAATCGGTATCGGGACGGGGATTGACAACGGCTAAGTCGGTGATGCCGTTGTTGTTGATGGCTCGGCAGACGGCACCGATGTTTCCGCCGATCATGGGTTCAACGAGCACGACGCGTATATTATCAAGCAGCTGCATGTTCAAAGTCTCGGAGGAGTTGAATTTCTTGTTTCCAAATGGAGTTGTCGATGGTTTCTAGAATGAGGGGAATCTCGTCAAAACGGGGGTCTTGAAGAATGTATTGAAAGGCATCGATTCCAATTTCNCCTTTGCCGAGGCTGTGGTGGCGATCGACTCGACTGCCGAGNTCTTTTTTGGAGTCGTTGAGGTGCATGCCGCGNAGCCATTGGAAGCCGACGACGCGGNCGAATTCAGCAAAGACAGCTTCGGTGCTGGCAGCGGTGCGCAAGTCGTATCCGCCGGCAAAGGCGTGACAGGTGTCGATGCAGACACCGACGCGGGTTTGGTCCTCTACTTTGTCGATNATGGCGGCAAGGTGTTCGAAGCGGAAACCCAGATTGGAGCCTTGGCCGGCGGTGTTTTCGATAACGGCAGTGACGCCGCTGGTGTGATCGAGGGCGATGTTGATGGATTCGGCGATGAGCTGGAGGCAGGTTGCTTCGTCGATCTGTTTGAGGTGGCTGCCGGGGTGAAAGTTGAGTTGTTTGAGTTGGAGTTGTTCACAGCGTTTCATTTCGTCGTTGAAAGCATCGCGTGATTTGTTGAGTTTTTCGGTTTCGGGGTGACCGAGGTTGATGAGGTAGCTGTCGTGGGGGAGGATGTGATCCAAGGCAATATCGTGCTCTTGACAGGCCGCATGAAAGGCGTTGATTTCGCTCTNTTCCANAGGCTTGCCGATCCATTGGCGTTGGTTTTTGGTGAAAAAAGCGAAGGCATCCGCTCCGATCTCTGCGGCATTTTTGGGTGCGTTGGACACACCGCCNGCGGCGCTCACGTGGGCTCCAATTCGTTTCATGTGGGGCTACTCCTTCTTTGAANGGTNGAANTAAAGCATAGTAATCGGGTCTAAAAAAGAGTTCTTGAAAAGGTATCTGATGCGCTNAATGCCCTATTGTCATTCGTATGGTGNCTTTTTTTTGTGGCAAATAATGTTGTTTCACCTGCATAGCAGAATTAATCTGCCGCCTTGCGATTTAGAAAAAACGTCGCTGAAAATGGTTTCTTAAAAAGGACGAGTTATATGGACTTGGCAAAGCAGGACTGGCTGGACGCACTGGACGATCTGATTGAAAGCGAAGGCGCTGATCGGGTGAAGGAAATTTTGAGTGATCTGCAGCTCTCTGCTTATCGGAAGGGTATACGACTTTCGTTTTCGGCGAACACGCCGTATGTGAACACGATTCCGGCGGATCAGCAGGTGCCATATCCGGGCGACCGTGAGATGGAGCGGCGAATCAAGAGCTTGATTCGGTGGAATGCGATGGCGATGGTGGTTCGAGCAAACCGGGCAAAAGATGGTATCGGGGGTCANATTTCGACCTATCAGTCTATTGCGACGTTGTANGAGGTGGGTTTCAACCATTTCTTCCGAGGTAAAACAGATGCGTTCCCGGGTGATATGGTCTACTTTCAGGGTCACTCTTCGCCNGGGGTGTATGCACGGGCGTATTTGGAAGGGCGTTTGAGCGACGATCATTTGAGTAACTTCCGGCAGGAGTTGAATGATAAGCCGGGTCTCTCTTCCTATCCGCATCCGTGGCTGATGCCTGATTTTTGGCAGTTTCCCACCGTGTCGATGGGATTGGGGCCTATCTCGGCGATTTATCATGCTCGGTTCATTAAGTATCTTGAAGATCGAGGCTTGCGTGAGCGCACGAATCAGCGGGTATGGGCTTTTCTGGGGGATGGCGAGACAGATGAGCCGGAGACGTTAGGCGCGATCAATCTTGCGGCACGGGAGAAGTTGGATAATTTGACGTTTATTGTGAACTGTAATTTGCAGCGGTTGGATGGACCGGTTCGGGGTAACGGAAAAATTGTGCAGGAGTTAGAGGCTTCTTTCCGGGGAGCGGGCTGGAATGTGATTAAAGTGCTGTGGGGCGATGATTGGGATCCGCTGTTTGAGAAGGATGAGCATGGNGTGCTGGCTCGCCGCATGGGTGAAGTGGTCGATGGTCAGTATCAGAAATATACCGTGGAGAGTGCCGAATATGTGCGGGAACATTTCTTTGGAGCAGATCCGGAATTGGCGGAAATGGCATCAAATTTATCGGACGATCAGATTAAGCGGATGCGGCGTGGNGGGCACGATCCGGCAAAGGTTTTTGCGGCGTATCAGAAGGCGGTCGATACCCAAGATCGTCCGACCGTTATTTTAGCGAAGACGGTGAAGGGGTATGGATTGGGTGCTGCGGGTGAAGGCCAGAACATTACGCATTCGCAGAAGAAGTTGGGTGAGGAAGCGTTGCGCGAGTTTCGGACTCGTTTTGGGCTGCCGATTTCGGATGAAGAGATTGATGATGTGCCCTTCTATCGTCCGGATGAGGATTCACCGGAGATGAAGTACTTGATGGAGCGTCGTCAGGATTTGGGCGGTTATGTGCCTCAACGGCGTACAGAATACCATCCGGTAGAGATGCCAGCAGATAAGATTTTTGAGGAGTTCAATGAGGGCTCTGATCGCGAAGTTTCAACGACGATGGTGTTTGTTCGTATTTTGAGCAAAATTTTAGCGGACAAAAACATTGGTAATCTGGTGGTGCCGATTGTGCCGGATGAGGCGCGGACGTTCGGCATGGATGCGCTGTTCCGTCAGGTCGGAATTTATGCTCATACGGGTCAGCTCTACGAGCCGGTAGATGCGGATAACCTGCTGTTCTACAAAGAGGCGGAAGATGGACAGATTCTGGAAGAGGGCATCACGGAAGCGGGCTCGTTTGCTTCGTTTGTGGCAGCGGGTACGGCGTATGCCAACCACGGCATTAACACCATACCGTTTTATACCTACTACTCTATGTTCGGCTTCCAGCGCATTGGTGACATGGCGTGGCTTGCGGGAGACTCGCGGTGTAAAGGCTTNTTGCTGGGTGCCACAGCGGGTCGAACAACGCTGGCAGGTGAGGGGCTGCAGCACCAGGATGGACACGGCCATGTGATGGCACTGACGATTCCGAACATGATGGCGTATGACCCGGCCTTTGCGTATGAGTTGGCGGCTATCATTAAAGACGGTATTCGTCGGATGTATGTAGAGAACGAACAGCTATTTTATTATGTAACGCTGATGAACGATAACTATGTGCAGGCGGCCATGCCACAGGGAAGCGAAGAGGGTATTCTCAAGGGNATGTATAAGTTCCGTGAAAACAAAAAAGCGCAGGCACAGATTCTGGGGAGCGGAGCGATTCTTCCGGAAGCGATCAAAGCGAGCGAGTTGCTCGAGGAGACGTATGGAGTGGCCACCAACATCTGGTCGGTCACGAGTTACAAGTGCCTGATTGAAGATGTTCAGGATGCGGAGCGGGAGCAAATTCGTAACGGCAAGGATGTGAAGCCCTATTTTGCTAGCTGCCTTGAGGGAGAAACCGGACCTGCCATAGCGGCCTCGGACTATCTGAAGCTGATGCCAGGTGTGCTGGCGCAGCATGCACCGAACGGCTTGGTTTCATTGGGTACCGATGGATTTGGTCGTAGTGATGATCGTCCGGCACTCCGGGAGCATTTTGAAGTGGATGCACATGCGATTGCGTGGACGGTGCTTGCCTCTCTGGCGGCAAAAGGGGAGTATGACGAAGACAGATTGAAAAGTGCTCGGAGTGAGCTGGGCATTGATTTGAATAAACCCAATCCGTTAGGAGAGTAACGTTATGGCTATTGAATTTATGTTGCCTGAACTGGGCGAAAATATCGAAGGTGGCGATGTGGTCAGCATCTTGGTCAGCGAAGGCGACAGCGTCAGTGAGGGACAGTCGATTTTAGAAATTGAAGCNGGCAAAGCNAGTATGGAGATTCCCTCTCCAGCTGCTGGCACCATAAGCAAATTGCTGGTAGCGCAGGGCGACAATGTGAGTGTCGGTCAGCATGTGTTAACCTTGGATGCGGAGGCNGCGGCAGAAGTCAAAGCAGAGCCGGTGAAAGAGGAACCGGTGAAAGAGGAGCCTGCCAAGGTGGCNGAACCTGCTCCAAAAGAAGAGCCCGCACCGGAACCTGCCCCTGTAGTGGCTGCCCCGGCGCCAACGCCTGCGCCCACGCCGGTTGTCGAGACANCCGCGCCAGAGAAGAAGAGAGCGGTCTCAGCNGCTCCGAATGTGCGCCGCTTGGCTCGCGAGCTGGGTCTAGATATTCAGCAGGTGCAGACGGCGAATGATAATGGNCGTATTTCNTTGGAAGATGTGAAGTCGTATGCACGGGCTATGATTGCAACAGGTGGCGGAGCGGCNACGTATCAACCGGTTCGGCCTAGTGGATTGCAAGGTGAGGTTCGTGCGGAGAAAATGAGTGCTGTTCGCAGAGCCACAATGGAGCANATGGCGCATTGTTGGTCAACGATTCCGCATGTAACGCAACATGATACGGCCGATATTACGCGGTTGAATGAGTTGCGTAAACGGCTGTCGGGTTCAGCCGAGGCGGCGGGCGTGAAATTAACGATCACCTCTATGTTGGTGAGTATTGTGACGGGCGCGCTACGTCGTTTCCCGAATTTCAACGCAAGTATTGATGCGCAGAACGCGCAGATTCTCTATAAGGATTATTACAATATCGGTATTGCCGTTGATACGGATAAAGGATTAATGGTGCCGGTGATTCGAGATGCTGATCATCTATCGATGACGCAAATAGCGGCAGCTCTAACCGACGTCTCACAAAAAGCGCGGGATGGTCAGATTGCCTTGCAGGATCTGCAAGGGGGAACATTCACGATTTCGAATNTAGGCGGAATCGGNGGTTCCTTCTTCACACCGATCGTGAATTCTCCGGAAGTGGCGATTCTGGGTGTGGGCCGAGGTGCGAAAGATGCGGAGGGACGCTTGCAGATGCCGTTGTCGCTTTCGTATGACCACCGGGTCATTGATGGTGCGGACGGGGCTCGTTTNTTGCGTTGGATTGTAGAAGCGATTGAAGAACCGATCTATTTTTACATGGAGAGCTAAGCACGCTGTGCGTTTAGAGGAAGCCACGCTGTCTGTTCTTGATTTTGAATCTACCGGTGTGGTTGCTGGTTTTCCAGTTGAGCCATGGCAAGTGGGAGTGGTGAAGTTGTGCGCCGGTCGGATTGATCAGAACAGTTTGTGGGAGAGTTTTATTCAAGTCGAACCGGAGCGTCCGTTTAATCCGCACGCACCGGGACGACATGCCCAACTGAGGGATCAGTTGACGGTAGCACCCACTCGCGATGATCTGTTTCGGNTGCTGCNAGAGAAGATTAGCGGCAATGCACGGGTGGCGCATAATTGCGCGACGGAACAGAAGATGCTNCGCTTGATGGCACCGATGCACCCATTTGGTCCGTGGATTGATACCCTAAAACTGGCACGGGAAGCGTGGCCGGGGCTNTCTTCATATGCGTTAGAAGAGTTGATTGTTNCGCTACAGCTTTCGAGCCGNATCGATGCACTGGTTCCAGAACGAGCGGCCCATGATGCNTTGTATGATGCGGTAGCTGCGGCCGTGCTGCTAGAACGTCTNTGTGAAGAGGGGTGGGGAGCATTACCCCTCTCGCAGCTCGTTAGCTGAGNAGCATCGCTTCGGTGGTCGGCCAGTCGATGCANGGATCGGTGATGGAAAGGCCGTATTTTTTCTCTCCGACAATTTTTTGATTATCAGCTTCGATGAAACTTTCGACCATGGCACCGATAATCGCACAGTCAGGTTCTNTACGCTGTTCGATAATGCTGTTCCATACCGTGAGCTGATTGATGGCCACTTTGTTGGCATTGGCATGGGAGCAGTCAACCATCAAGGCCTTNGCGAGTCCAGCTTGGCTGAGCCGCTCGGCGGCNGCCAGCACTTCCGGTTTTTCGTAGTTAGGCTGTCCATCGCCACCCCGCAGTACTAGATGCGTGTTCGGGTTGCCCTGTGTGGTTACAACCGATGTGTGACCCTCGGGATCGATGCCGAGAAAACGGTGGGAGATACTGGCGGAAGCGATAGCGTTAATCGCAACCTGCACATTGCCATCGGTGCCATTTTTGAAACCGACGGGCATGGAGAGACCACTCGCCATTTCGCGGTGCGTTTGTGATTCGGTAGTGCGTGCACCAATGGCAGCCCAACTGATCAGATCAGCGGTATATTGNGGCACGATAGGGTCGAGAAATTCGGTGGCAATGGGTAATCCAAGTTCAGCTATTTGAATGAGAAGCTGCCGCGCGGCGCGCAGNCCGTGCTCCATATCACAACTGTCGTCCAGGCGGGGATCGTTGATGAATCCTTTCCAGCCCGTGGTGGTGCGTGGTTTTTCAAAGTATACGCGCATGACGATGAACTGTTTTTCAGCGGTTTGTTCCGCGATCGCTTTGAGCCGTTTGGCATAGTCGAGGGCGGCGGCCGGATCATGAATAGAGCAGGGACCAATCACGGTGAGCAGGCGCGCGTCTTTCCGGTCGATGATGTTGCGCACGGTTTGGCGTTGTTCCACAATTTGCTGCACAAGTGGTTCGCTGAGCGGCAGCTCTTGTTTCAGGTGTGCTGGCGTGATCAGCCGTTGGAGGCTGGAGATACGGATGTCTTCGGTTGGGTGCTTTTCGGTTGTCATAATGCGGGCGAATAAACCACAAAGCGCGGTACGGAACAAGGGCAGGACGCAACTTTCTAAAACGAAAATAGGCGCTGTNCTCTNGCACAGCGCCTTTTATCCTCAACACATTCAAGTAGAAGGAAAATGTGCCGAAATTAATAGTANCGGGTGTANCCGATCTGNAAGTTCTGGCTGTCTAATTCGATATCGCCTCCCTCATCTTGCAAGTCTTCAGCTACGAAGAAGCGGTATTCGAGGCTGAGACAGCTCTCATCATCGAGNGGATAGCAGATGCCGGCGCCAAATTGAGCGGCGAGTACGGTATCTTGACCCACTACTCCTATATCAGCATCGAGAACTCCGATCCCAACCATTCCGTAGGGGGTGAAACTTTGTTNGCAACTGATCAGATAGTAGCCGTTTGCCATAGCCGTCAGGAGAGTGGCATCGTCGGAAATGGCCGTACCATCACGGTTACCTGATACTTCATTCTGCTGATAGGCGATGGCGAGTTCGTAGGCAACCGGTAGATCGCTAATTTGGTTGCCAATGGCGCCTTCAATTACCATGCCAGCATCAAACTCTAAATCACCGATGTGATTGCGGTTTGCGTTGTAGATTTCTGTATCTCCGGGCTGTGCCCAGCCGGCACTGAGGCTCCAGTAGGATCGTTGGTCGGCGTTGGCGCCGAGCGTGATGAGAAGTGCAATGAAGTAGTAGTTAATTTTTTTCATATCTGTCCCTTTAGTTATATATAGAACTTAATTTCAAAGTAATTAATAACAGGAAGCTAGATTATGATGTAGCACTTAACAAGAAAAAATAAAAAGTTTTATGCTTTGAATTGAAGCACGCGTTGTTCGCGGTCGCGGATGATTTCGCGGTGCGTCCATACGAGTTGGGGATCGTGAAAGGGAATGCCGCGAGTGGCGGTGGCAAGTGTGTTGTGTTCATCTGTTGGAAGGGGTTGTTGGATGAGGGTGGGGTTGAGGGTGGCTTGGGTGCCGCTGCGAGGCCGGCCGACGGGGGTGGTTTCGCCGACGTGAAAGCCGGCTTGTATGAGACCGGCGCGGATGGGACCTGCGGCGGCATAGGTGAAGAGTTGGGCGTTGGGACGCATCACGCGTTTGATTTGCTGAAAGAAGTGGAGGGTCCAACATTCGCTGTTGCGGGGGGAGGAGAAGGCGTCGAGGAAGATGAGGTCGACGGAGGCGTCGGGGAGAAGGGTAATGGTGTGGCGAGCATCGCCCCAGTGCATTTGAATGGATTGGTTGGGAAGGGGTTGTGCGTGGCCGTGTTGGTAGAGGTCTTGGAGGGTGGCGGCCCAGTCGAAGGTGTCGTCGGGATGGGGTGGGAGGGTTTCGGCGGCGTGGCGGACGACGCGGCGGTCCATTTCGAGGGCGGTGATGCGTATGGGGTGGGGGCTGTGGGGGGCGGTATTGAGGGCGGTGAGGGAGTTGTATCCGAGGCCGAAGCAGATGTCGAGGAGGTGAAGGGGTTGCTGATTGAGTTGTTCGGGCAGGCGTGCGGGTTGAATATATTTGCCTTGTGCTTCGAGGCGGGCGCCGGCGCGGGTATGGTAGTGCTCTTTGACGGTTTCGTTCCAGAAGGTGGTGGAGCCGTCTTGGGTTGTGACGGGGTTTAGCGGTAGGGGCGTGGGTGGTTCGGGGTGTTGGTATCCGGGGAAGAGGTCGGCCTGACGCCATTCGCGGGCTTCCATTTGGGCGACGACATAGTTGCGGAATTTCATCTTGTCCATGTGCCAGCGGGGGGCGATGAGTTCGTGGTCGAGGGTGTCGGTGGTGAGGCGCATGATGGGGAGGTTGGGAGGCATTCGGCGGATGAAGTCGATGAGGTGTTCGGCGAAGTCGTGCTCTTTGAAGACGGGTAGGGGGGTGAGGGCGTGTTCGAGGGCGAGGGTGGTGCCTTTTTCGATATGGAGGTTATGAATTTTGACGGCTTGAATGGGGAGTTGGGCGAACCGATTAGCGGTGGCTTGGAAGTGGGTGGAGGTTTCACCGGGGAGGCCTAGGATGGCGTGAAGGGCGATGGGGATGTTGGCGTTGTGTAGGGCGTNGATGGCTTGTTCGCTGCTGGCCCAGTCGTGACCGCGGTTGATGCGTTCGAGGGTGGAGTCGTGGATGGTTTGAACGCCGAGCTCGACCCAGACTTCGATGTGTTGGTTGAGTTCGGTGAGAAAGTCGANGGCTTGGGGGGTGATGCAGTCGGGACGGGTGCCGATACTGACGGCGGTGAAGGGGAATTGGTCGAGGAGGTTGAGGTAGAGGGGTTGTTGGGTTTTGCCGAAGGTGGCGGAGAAGGCTTGGATGTAGGCCATGAATTTTTTGGCACCGTAGCGGCGGCGGGCGAAATCGATGGCGGCGTGCATCTGTTCTTCGACGGTTTGGGCGCCGAGAGTTTGGACGGCGGCGGAGCCGCGAATGTTGCAGAAGGTGCAGCCGCCGGAGCCGTCGGCTTCGCGGTTGGGGCAGCCGAAGTTGAAGTCGATGGGGACGCGGTGGAGGGGGGCTCCGTGGCGTTCGATCATGAACTCTTTATAGGAGGTGAAGGGGAGTTTCATCGGTCAAAGGTGAGTCGCATGCCGGAATGGGTNCCNAGGATTTGACCGTCTTGGTACATGAGGTTGCCGTTGACGAAGGTGGCNTGGACGGTGGATTGGAAGGTGATGCCTTCAAACGGAGACCATCCGCAGTGGTAGAGAATATTTTGATCGTTGACGGTGTGGGGCTGATCTGGGTCAACGATGGTGAGNTCGGCGTGGTATCCTTCGCGGATGAAACCGCGGTCTTTGCATTGGTAGATGGTGGCGGGGTTGTGTGCCATTTTTTCGGCTGCCATTTCGGGGGTGAGGTATTCGAGTAGCGAGGGGAGTGCGCTTTGAACGCAGGGCATGCCGGAGNGGGCTTCGAAATAGGTGTTCTCTTTTTCGCTGCGTAGATGGGGTGCGTGATCGGTGCCNACGGTGTCGATCAGTCCGCTTTTGAGGGCGTCACGGAGGGCTTGGCGGTCGGCCGCGGTTTTTATGGCGGGATTACATTTAACGCGGGCGCCTTGTGTTTCGTAATCTTCGTCNCAGAACCATAGGTGGTGGGGGCAGGCTTCGACGGTGATGTGCTTTTCTTGTAGGGGATNGGTGGTGAAAAATTCTAATTCATCGGCGGTTGTCATGTGCAGAATGTGAATGTGGGTGTTGTATTTTTTGGCTAGTTCNACGGCGTATTGAGTGGAGAGCCAGCAGGCTTTGCGGGATCGAATCCGACCGTGTTCAGCGAAGGGAACCTCGGNGCCATATTTTTCTTTTGCCCGCTGCTCGTTGTCTCGGATGATTTGATCGACTTCGCAGTGGAGGGCGATGGGTACGGTGACGTTTTTGAAAATCTCTTCGATTTGCTGTTGGTTGTCGACGACGAGGTTTCCGGTGGAGGAGCCTAAAAAGAGTTTTACACCGCATACAAGCTGGGGATCAATGGAGAGGAGTTGGTCTAGGTTGGTGTTTGAGGCGCCGAGGTAAAAAGAGTAGTTCGTGAGACAGCTTTCATGGGCACGGTTGAATTTTTCTTCTAGGATTTCGTTNGTGATGGCTGCGGGTTTTGTGTTGGGCATCTCCATAATGGAGGTGATGCCGCCGGAGAGGGCGGCGCGGCTCTCTGAGTGNAGCGTTCCTTTTGTCTCGAGACCGGGTTCTCTGAAGTGTACATGGGCATCAATCATTCCAGGAAATAGCAGTTTGCCTTGCGCGTCGAAGACGGTTTCGTTGGCGGTGCCNGGCAGGGAGGGGGCGATCGATTCGATGCGTCCGTTGCGGATGAGGAGCTCTCCGGATTGGATGTTTCCTTCGTTGACGAGTTGGGCGTTGATGATTCGTTGTGTTTGCATGGCAAGAACGTAGGTGATNCTGAGAGTTGAATCAAGGCGGTTGTCGAATTCACTTTTTTAGGTTTTTTTTCGTTAATTATGGAGTTTGAATCCGATTGNTTAGTGNTCAGCAGNATTAATCGTTCTTTTTTGATCGATTTATTTGATACGCGAATGATGGGCATGCTAATAAAAAGCTAATTCAACGACGGAGAAGGCAGATGAGCAATTTTGTGCAACAGCGAATAAGTGANGAAGAGGCATTGCATATGTTGAAGCATATGCCGACGGCGGAGTTGATGGCGCGGGCGAATGAAATACAGCGGGCTCGCCACGGNAATAANGTGTATTATGTGCATAGTCATAATTTGAATCCGNCTAATCTGTGNGTGGTGAAATGTAAATTGTGTTCATTCTATCGGGATGAGAATGCGCCGGATGCGTATGTGACTACGTTAGAAGATGCGAAGAAGGATTTGGAGCGGGCTCAAGGACATAACCTGACGGATTTGCATATTGTGGGGGGGATGATACCGGAGCTGGATATNACCTACTATGAAGAGCTATTTGCGCTNTCGCGGGAGATGNTNCCGNGTGTGTTGCTGCAGGGAATGACGGCGGTGGAAATTCACTGGATCGCGGGCAATGCGGGTATTTCAGTGAAGGAGTGTCTGGAGCGGTTGACGGCGAATGGTTTCGGCTCCATCTCAGGCGGCGGAGCGGAGATTTTTCATCCGGAGATTCGGAAGAAAATTGCGACGACCAAGATTTTAGCGCAGCACTGGCTGGATGTGCATCGGGAGGCGCATGCGCAGGGAATNCCGACGAACGCAACGATGCTCTTTGGGCATATTGAGGAGGATGAGCATTTGATTGATCACCTTTCACGGTTGCGCTCACTTCAGGATGAGACGAATGGCTTTCAGGCGGTCATTCCGTTGCCGTTCCAAGCAAANGGAAANGCGTTGGGCATTAAATATAGCCCGACAGGCGATCGTCAGGTGCGGGTGGCGGCCTTGTCGCGGATCTATTGTGATAATTTCCCACATGTTCGGATGTTGGTAAATTACATGGATCGGAAGCTGCTGGGTGTATTGACGCATAGTGGAGTGGACGATATTGGTGGGACGAGCTTGAATGAGCGTATCGCGAAAGAGGGAGGAGCACCCCAGAGTCAAAAATTCTTCACGGCGGAGGAGATGGAGGAATTTTTGACCAATCATGGACATACGCCTGTTCTGACNAACAGTGCNTACGAGCAGTTGGAAGGACAGCCGGATGTGAAGGCATTACCTCCCATGCCGACGGTTTCGACGCGCTGGAAACCGATTCTGGATCGAGTGGAGGCAGGCGAACGGCTAAATGCGGAGGATGCNACGATTCTGATGGATGAGGCTCCGTTCCAGGAGTTGGGCCGTGTGGCGGCGAAGAANCGTGAGCTGGCTGTTCCGGGNGAATTGGCGACGTATGTGTTTGATAAGAATTTGAACACCACAAACGTGTGCGTAGTGGATTGTAAATTCTGCGCGTTCTANACCAATCCCGAGAACAAGCGGGGCTATACCCGTTCGCCGGAACAGATTTTGGAAGAGGCGAAAAAAGCAGCGGAAGCGGGGGCTACGCAAATCTTAATTCAGGGCGGATTGAATCCCGACTTGAAGTTGGACTACTACGAGAAGTGTTTAACCCTGATTCGGGATAATGTGGACATTTGGATCCATTCGCTTTCGCCGACGGAAATTGAGTTTATCGCGGCGGAAGAGAACATCACTATTAAGGAGTGTTTGAAGCGTTTACAGGCGGCAGGCCTACAGTCGTTGCCGGGCGGGGGCGCCGAGATGCTGGTCGATGATATTCGCAAGGCGATCAGTCCGAAGAAGACGCGCTCACAGGCGTGGTTAGATTTGATGGACGACGCGCATTCAATCGNCATGAAAACGACTGCCACCATGGTCTATGGTTTTGGTGAAACCGGTGCACAGNGGGTTGAGCATTTAATTAANGTGCGTGATCAGCAAGATAAGACAGGCGGGTTTACGGCCTTCATTCCATGGAGTTTTTCACCCAACAAGACGAAGCTNGATTGCCCGCGCTTGATGAACGGNACCGATTATCTGCGGATGGTGGCGATGGCGCGTTTGATTCTCGATAATATCCCGCACCTACAGGCGGGCTGGGTGACCGAAGGNCCAGATGTTTCGCAGTTAGCGTTGCAATTCGGTGCGGATGATTATGGCGGTGTGTTGATGACCGAAGAGGTGGTGAGTGCGACCGGCCTTGAGTATGGCGTGACGGAAGATCAGGTTGTGAACATGATTCGCGAAGCGGGATATGTGCCGGCACAGCGTACGACACAGTATGATACGATTCGGGTTTATGGTGAAGAAGAGACGGTAGGAGCCTAGCGATGGCAAAGAATGTGTTAGGTGGGCCGCTGTTGGTCTGTTCAGCTGACCCGGTGACGGGATTTTTCCGTAACGGAAAATGTGACACGTGTGCCGATGATTCGGGTATGCATACGGTTTGNGCNCTGATGACAGAGTCTTTTCTTNCGTATTCAAAAGAGCAGGGAAATGATCTCTCGACGGCGCGCCCGGAGTTTAGTTTTCCGGGGTTGGANGCGGGNGATTATTGGTGTCTNTGTCTCTCGCGCTGGATTCAGGCCTACAACGCAGATTGTGCGCCGCAAATTCGATTAGANTCGACCCACGCTTCGGTATTAGAGTTTGTGGATCTACCGCGTTTAAAACAGTTCGCCACCGATTTAGGCTAGAAGAGTCCGGTAACTTTCCCNGTCGTCGTATCCACATCGATGCGTCGAAACCCGGGATTGGATCCCGTACCGGGCATGAGCTTGATGTCGCCCGCAACCGGAACGATGAACCCGGCACCCCGGTAGACGAGGAGATCTCGAATAGGTAATCGCCAGCCGCTAGGAGCGCCTTTGAGCGTGGGNTCGTGCGAGAGGCTAAGATGGGTTTTGACCATGCAGATGCCGAGTGCGAGCGTTTCAGGATCTTGCTCAAATTGGTTGAGTTTTTCGCGGGCTTCGGGTGTCCAGTCAACGCCATCGGCGCCATAGACTTGCNTGGCGATTTTCTCGATGCGGTCAGGAATGGGTAGATCCGTATCGTATAGATAGGAAAANGNGCTGGGTTCTTCGCAGGCGTCGATNACGGCCTGTGCGAGCGGAATGGCACCTGCTCCGCCTTTGAGCCAATGTTCGGAGATGGCGCAGCGGGCACCGGCTTCTTCGGCGATACGNTTAACGAGCGCCTGTTCGGCGGGTGTATCGGTATGGAAGCTGTTCACGCAGACAACNGGATTCGAGCCGCTCTGCTTGACGGTGTTGATGTGAGCGAGAAGATTGGCACACCCGGCTTCGAGCAGNGCGAGGTTCTCCTCGGTGTAGNCCGGATCGAGGGGCTTGCCGGGTTTGACTTCGGGTCCGCCGCCGTGCATTTTGAGCGCGCGGATGGTGGCAACAATAACGACCGCGTCGGGCGCGAGTCCGGAAGCTCGGCATTTGAGGTTCCAGAATTTTTCAAAGCCAATATCGGCGCCGAATCCGCTTTCGGTAACGAGATATTCGCCGAGGCGGGTGCCGATTTTGTCGGCAATGACGGAGTTTTGGCCGATGGCGATATTGGCGAAGGGACCGGCGTGGACGAGAACGGGATTGCCTTCGAGGGTTTGAACGAGGGTGGGATTGAAGGTNTCGATCATCAGAGCGGTCATGGCGCCATCCACTTCGAGATCAGCGGTGGTTATTTCGCNTCCATCGGTGCTGAAAGCCACGACCATGCGNGCGATACGCTGGCGCATGTCGGTGAGGTCTTCGGCGATGGCGAGTATGGCCATCAACTCACTGGAGACGGTAATTTGAAAGCCGGAGGCCATTTCGAGTCCGTCCATTTTTCCGCCTTGTCCGATGGTGATGTTGCGTAGAGCTTGAGCGCAGAAGTCGATGGCCCATTTGATCTGGACGCGTTGAGGATCGATGTTGAGGCGAGGGATGCCGATGTTTTGAAGGCGTTCGTCGTCGTAGTTGTGCTCGTGNTGCATGCGGGCGGTGAGGGCGACCATGCAGAGGTTGTGCGCGTTGGTGATGGCGTCAATATCACCGGTGAGGCCGAGGGCGAAGGGCGCGAGGGGAATACACTGGGCGAGTCCGCCTCCTGCGGCCGAGCCTTTGATGTTGAAGGTGGGGCCGCCGCTGGGTTGGCGGATTGCTCCGACGGAGCGCTTGCCGAGCTGGGCGAGGCCTTCGACGAGTCCGAGGGTGGTGGTGGTTTTGCCTTCACCGAGGGGGGTTGGGTTGATGGCGGTGACGTCGATATATTTCCCGGGGCGCTGATGTTGGAGGCGGTTCCAGAGTGCTTGAGCGTCGAGTTTGGCAATGCCATGGCCTTGTGGAATGGTTTCTTGGGGTGTTACGCCGAGTTTCTCGATCATGGTCTGGATGGATTGCATCTGCTCTTCGGCAGCTTCGGCAATTTGCCAGTCAGCGAGNTGGGTGGGGTCGAGGGTCATGTTTGATCTCCTGATTTGGGGGCAGGGGCGCCGCGGCGCAGGTAGAGGATCCAGTAGACGGTGCCGACAAAAATTGCGCCCCCGACCATATTGCCGATGGTGACGGGGATGAGGTTTTTGAGGATGAGCGAAAGCGTGATGGGTTGCGAGCAGAGGGCGGCAAATGTGGGGTGGTTGCTGAGGAGCCAGCCAGCGGGAAGAAAGAACATGTTGGCAATGGAGTGTTCAAATCCCATGNCGACGAAGGCCGTGATGGGAAAAATGATGGAGAGAATTTTGTCGGTGACGGAGCGAGCGCTATAGCAGAGCCAAATGGCGAGGCAGACGAGGACGTTGCAGAGCATGCCGCTGGCGAAGGCTTGGGTGAAAGTGAGGCTGGTTTTGGTGTAGGCGATTTCGAGGGCGACGGCTCCAATGGCGGCGTCTTGCGTGAGCCAGTGTCCGCTNAGGTAGACGAGCAAAACGATGGCGAGAGCCCCGATGAGGTTGCCGACTAAAACGATGAGCCAACTGCGGAGCATTTGGTTGACTTTGATGGAGCGGCTGTAGCAGGCCATGACCATGAGGGTGTCGCCGGTGAATAGGTCGGCACCCGCGATGATGACGAGAATCAGGCCTAAGGAGAAGGCTAGCCCGCCGAGNAGTCGGGTGAGGCCGATGCCGAGGGTGCTGTCGTGAATGACGTGGGTGAAGAATGCGGCTCCGAAGGCGATGAAGGCACCGGCTTGAATGGCGAGAAAGAGGGCGCTGAGGAAATCGCGATTGGCTTTGCGTACGGCGGAGGCTTCGGCGCGTTTCGCCATGTCTGCGGGGATGTATGCGTCTANNTTGGAATCGTCCATGCTTTTCCTTTGTAAAGGGGCGAAAACTAGCGGATTGCTTGGGNTTTTACGATAGAAAAGAGCTATTCAATCCAACCGAGGGAGCGGATGAATTGTTCGGCTTCTTGGAGGGTTTCGTTGTATTTTTTCTGGTTGAAAAATCCGTGTGGCATATCGTCGTAGAGGCGAAGTTCGCAGCGATGCCCGGCTTTTTTCATGGCTTGCTGGAAGTCAACGGCTTGGGTGTGTGGCACGGTTGTGTCGGCGGTGCCGTGCAGGATGAGGGTGGGGGGCATGGTGGTTTGCAGGTGGTGGAGGGGGCTNATTTGCATGGCGANTTCGCCGANGTATCTTGTGCCANGACTTGTGTCGAGGGNAGGGTTGAATAAGAGCAACGCTTGCGGAGTGGGGGATATATCGAGGTTGTCCTGTNGGTCGTTGAGGTGGGAGAGCGTGGCGGTGGAGGCGGCGAGATGGCCACCAGCCGATCCGCCTCCGGCGGCGATGCGCTTGGGATCTATATTCCATTTTTGGGCGTGCTCTCGGAGGTGGCGCATGGCGGAGCGAGCATCCTGAACGCAGTAGTCGGGGGTGACACCTTCGCGGCTTTTGACGCGGTATTCGGCGCAGAAGGTAACCATGCCGAGTTGGGCAAAGTGCGAGGCTTGTCGATAGAAGTGGGAGGGCATGCCGCTTTTCCAGCCCCCGCCGAAGAAAAAGAGGATGGCGGGGCGAGGCTCCGTTGAGGGGGAAGCGGGAGGGAGAAAGGTGTGTAGATGAAGGTCGGTTTGGGGTGTTTTTTTGTAGAGATCAATTTGATCGGGTTTTAAGGAGTCTTGGGCGAAGAGGATGGCGGGAAGCAGCCAGCAGATGAGGAGNATTTTTTTCATGATGTGGGGTATCCTTCGGGATGTGCTTGGTGCCATTTCCAAGCGCTTTGAACAATGGTTTCTAGTTGGGCATATTGGGGGTTCCAGCCGAGTTGAGTGCGGGCTTTGGTGGCGTCGGCTACGAGNGTGGTGCAGTCGCCGGCGCGGCGGGGTTGAATGTCGGCGGGGATGGGGTGNCCGGTCACGNGGCGGCAGACGTCGATAACCTCTTTGACGGTATAGCCATCGCCGTTTCCTAGGTTGAAGGCACCGCGGATGCCGGGTTGGAGGGCTAGGATATGGGCTTGGGCGAGGTCTTTTATGTGGATGTAGTCGCGAATGCAGGTGCCGTCGTGGGTTTCATAGTCATCGCCGAAGATGTAGATTTTTTCACGTTTTCCCTGTGCGACTTGGAGAATCAGGGGGATGAGGTGGCTTTCGGGTAGGTGGGCTTCGCCGTAGGCTTCGGTGGCACCGCAGGCGTTGAAATAGCGGAGGAAGACACATTCGATACCGTGGATTTGTTCGGCCCATTGGAAGATTTTTTCGCAGAGGAGTTTGGATTCGCCATAGACGCTTTCGGGGCGTTGGGGTAGGGATTCATCCATGGGGATTTTTTCGGGCGTTCCGTAGGTGGCGCAGGTGGAGGAGAAGATGAGCTTTTTACAGCTTGCTTCGACCATNGCGTGCATGAGATGGAGCGAACCGCTGACATTATTTTCGAAGAAGGGGAGGGGCTCTTTCATGGATTCGCCGACTTCGATGTAGGCGGCAAAGTGGATAACGGCTTCGGGTTGTTCGTTTTGAAGGGCGGCAAGAATCTCTGGTTTGTTGCGAAGATCGCCTTGAATGAAATGGGCGCGCGGATCGNCCGCTGGGCGGTAGCCGCGTTCGAGGTTGTCGAATACGACGACATCGTGACCCGCGTCGCAGAGGAGTTGGGTGGTGACGCTTCCAATGTATCCGGCTCCGCCGGCAACGAGTACTTTCATNCGTTTNTCCTTCTAATGGGTGATGACGTGCGCTCCGGCAGAGGGGATGGTGATCTCGGCCGTCGGTTGAAATCCTTTTTGACGACAGGTCTCTAGAATCGATTCAGTGAGCGTTTCTGCTTCGGCTTCACGGGCGAGAACGACAACACTGCCGCCCCATCCGCCTCCCGATAGGCGGGCTCCGAGGGCTCCGGCTTGTTGGGCGGCTTCGACGACGGTATCGAGTTCGGGGCAGGAGTTTTCGAAGGCGGTGCGAGAGGTTTCGTGGGAGTCGAAGAGAAGTTGACCGAAGGCCGAGAGGTCTTGGCGCTGGAGGTGTTCGATGGCTTGGCCGACGCGGGTAATTTCGGCGATAACATGTTCGGCGCGTTGGGCGGCTTCGGGGTCGATGAGGTGGCGGTGCTGTGTGAACTGTTCCCAGGTGACGTCTCGGAGGGTGGTGATGGAGTGGTCGAGATGTTGGTTAAGCTGGGCGGCGGCTTTTTCGCAGCTTTCTCGGCGTTCGTTGTAGGGCGATTCGGCCAGCGCGTGTTTGATGTGGGGGTTGATCATGATGAAACGGGCTTCTGCGGGTAGGGCGACGTTATCGGTGGTAAGGGTTCTGAAGTCGGAGTAGATGAGACCGGAGGGCACTCCGAAGATGCTAGAGAATTGGTCGAGCAGTCCGCAGTTGCACCCGGCAAATTGTTGTTCAGCGGCTTGGGCGACTTTTGCGATCTCGATGGGATCGAGGGAGGTGTCGGCGTGTTGGATGAGGGCGTAGGCGGTGGCGACTTCGAGGGCGGCGGAGCTGGAGAGGCCAGCTCCCATGGGGATGGAGCCGGCGAAGGTGCAGTTGACGCGGTCTACCTCAATGCCATGCGGTCGGAGTAGGTGAAATACGCCTTTGACGTAGTTGGCCCATTGGTGTTGATCGGAGAGGCGTTCGTCGGTAGCGGGATCGAACGAGGCGCTTTGCTGGAGGTCGGCGGCGAGTACGCGAACGCCGGGTTGATCGGCGGGGGAGAGGAGGAAGGCGGTGCCGTGGTTAATGGCTGTGGAGAGGGTGGTGCCTGCATTGTAGTCGGTATGATTACCGAGGATTTCAATGCGTCCGGGGGCGTAGGCAATAACGGTGGGGTGCTCTCCGTAGGTGGTTTGGTGCTGCTGTGAGGCAAATTGAATGGTTTTTGAGTCGTGCATGAGCTCTCCGTTTTATGTCGCAAAATGAAACGGGACTTTAGTCGGAAAGGATCCGTTTTTCCATCTCTTTTTGGTCGTAACTATCGAAATGGAAAGTTGTTGATCGGGAGGGCTTGCGTGGGTGGGTTGGGTTGGGTAGTTTTATGATTTGGAATGCAGTTATGGCATATGAAGTTTTAGCACGAAAATGGCGGCCGCAGCAGTTTAGTGATGTGGTGGGGCAGGACCATGTGACGCAGACGCTGGTGAATGCGATTGAGCAGGAGCGGGTGGCGCATGCGTATATGTTTGTGGGCTCGCGAGGAACCGGAAAAACGACGACGGCGCGTATTCTGGCGAAGGCATTGAATTGTGAGCAGGGACCGACTGCGACACCATGTGATACCTGTGATGCTTGTTTGGAAGTGATGGCAGGCAATAGCTTGGATGTGATTGAGATTGATGGGGCTTCGAACAACAATGTGGAACAGATTCGGGATCTGCGGGATAATGCGCGTTATATGCCGGCGCGGGGGCAGTATAAGATTTATATTATTGACGAGGTGCATATGCTTTCGACGGCGGCGTTTAATGCGCTGTTGAAGACGTTGGAGGAGCCTCCTTCGCATGTGAAGTTTATTTTTGCGACGACGGATGTGCATAAGGTACTGCCGACGATTCTCTCGCGGTGTCAGCGGTTTGATCTGCGCCGAATTTCGGTGCAGGATATTGTGGAGCGGCTGCGGAGTGGTTGTGCGGAGGAGGGGATTGAGATTACGGAAGATGCGTTGCTGGCGATTGCGCGGGGTGCAGAGGGGGGATTGCGGGATGCGGAGTCGGCACTGGATCAGATTATTGCGTTTAGGGGAAAGAAGATAACCGAGGAGGATGTGCTCTCGGTGTTTGGACTGGTTTCGCGGCAGGCGTTGGAACAGCTGTCGGGGGCGATCTTGGGCGGTGATGTGCCCGCGATCATGGGTTTGATTGGAAAACTGGACGATGCCGGCAAGGATTTGCAGCGAATTGTGATTGAGCTGTTGGAGCATTTTCGGAATTTGCTGGTGGTTTCGTATGGGAACGAGGCGGCCGAGGCGCTGGAGTTGCCGGAGGCGCAGCGAGAGGGGCTTTTCGCACAGGCGGGCGATACCGATCCGGGGCGTATTTTGCGGGTGATTGATGGGTTGATTGAGACGGATGGGCGGATGCGATTTGCTCTCTCGAAGCGTACGTTGCTCGAGACGGGGCTGATTCGGTGTGCGCGGGCGGCGGAGACGGTTACGCTGAACGAGCTGATGGCGGAAGTGGCGGCACTAAAAAAAAAAGGGTATAGCCTAGCGGCATCGGCTCCATTGGTAGTAGCGGAGGCGGGGGCTGAGGAGCAGGAAGAGGTGATGCCTACTCGAACGCCTGCGGGGGTGGAGCAAGATGCTGAGGTGGGACTTTCAAAACTGTGCGCGGATTGGAATGCGTTGACGGACGAGGTGGTGAAGGTGGATTCGTTGGCGAGACGCTATTTGCATGATACGGTTCCGTTGCGGCTGGATGAGCGGGTGCTAACGGTGGGATACGATCCGGAGTTCGCGGCGGAGAAAGAGCGGTTTGAGGAGCATCGGCTGAAGGTGGCGTTGGGGCGTGCGGTCGAGAGGGTGTTAAGGCGTATGGTTTCGTTTGAATTTGAGCCGCTGGATGAGGGGGCGCGGCAGGCGTTGCCGTCTGACCATCAGGTGGCGGAGGAGCCGTCGGAGGTGTCGAAAGCAGCACTGAATCAGGTGGAGTATGAGCATCCGGTGGTGAAAGAGGTGGTGGAGATTTTTAATGGTAGCATTACAGATATTAGAACGTAACTCGGGAGATCTTTTATGGATATGATGAAGATGATGAAGCAGGCGGCGGACCTTCAGAAGAATATGAAGAAGAAGCAGAAGGCGCTGGCGAAGACGAAGGTGCAGCACGAGCAGGATGGTGTGACGGTGGAGATTTCGTGCGATATGAAACTGCAGTCGGTGAGGCTGGACGATGCATTGGTGGCCGCGGCGAACGGAAAGAAGCTGGAGGAGGCGGTTGAGCGGGCGGTTCAGGGTGCATTGGATAAGGCGCAGGATGTGATGAATAAGGAGATGGGTTCGTTGACGCAGGGCATGGGATTGCCCGGCAATATGAAACTTCCTTTTTAGGAGAGGTGCGGGTTGAATATCCTGCTGGATAATTTAGTGGCGGCATTGAGCCGACTGCCGGGAATTGGGCGGCGGACGGCGGAGCGAATGGCTTATATGCTGGTGGAGGATCAGCGGGGCCTGATGCGGTTGCTGGCAAATGCGTTGTTGGAGGCGGATGAAGGGATTATCTGTTGTGAGCGGTGTGGGGGAATTACGGCGGCCACGGAAAATCCGTGCCGCATCTGCACGGGCCCTCGGCAGGAGGCTCAGGTGCTGTGCGTGGTGGAGGCGCCGAGTGATATTCTGAAAATTGAGAGTTCGGGGGGCTTTAAGGGACGGTATCATGCGTTGATGGGGCGACTCTCGCCGATTCAGGGCGTGGGGGCCGCGGATCTGCGGGTGGAGTCGTTGCTGGAGCGGTTACAGCCGGAGGGCATTAGCGAGGTGCTGCTGGCACTGGGAACCGATGTGGAGAGCGAGGCGACTGCGCACTATTTGGCTGAACTGTTGGAACCGCGGGGCATACGGTTGAGCCGGATGGCGTCGGGATTGCCATCGGGGAGTGCAATTGAATATACCGATGCGGCGACGCTGGCAGAGGCGATTCAGGGGCGGCGGTCGTTTTCGTAAAAAAGTCGATTTGGAAGGTTTGACTTCCAAGTGGTTTCATGTATCTTTTTCGACCTTTGAAGCTTCCTGCGTAGCTCAATGGTAGAGTAGGTGACTGTTAATCACTTGGTTGTTGGTTCGAGCCCAACCGCAGGAGCCATTTTCTTTCGGACAAAAGAGCAGTTCTGCTCGGCTCTGTTTCTTGTTTATCTCTTTTGATGTTGCGGCGTGAGGGAAATGTATGAGGGTGATTAGTTCGTTTCTGTTGATGGGCTTGCTAGGGATTGCTTGGTCTTCTGTGCAAGCAGCCAGTGGGGTTTTGCCTCCTCCAAATGTTATTTTGATCATGACCGATGATCAGGGATATGGGGATATCGG
>NZGU01000020.1 GCA_002691095.1 Kiritimatiellaceae bacterium
CCACGATGGCTCCCATCGCCTCTTTATCCTCAGGATTGGGAATGTGATTGGGAAAATTTCCATCGGGCGTCAAAAACTGACTACCCGAAATATCAGCTCCCAGCGGTTTTAAGACCTGATCGGCAAAGAAACCACCTGCTCCATTGCCGGCATCCACCACAATATGCAATCCAGCAAGCGGTTCGTTTGCTTGGGCACCTTCTCTTATAATCTGAACAAGATGGTCGCTATAATCCGCCATTAACGCTACTGCAAAGGTCTTTCGCAGTGGCTCGGGAGCAAAGAAGCCTTTCGCTTCCGCTTGTTCTAAAATGGCACCGATATCGTATTTATCCAGCCCGCCAGTTCGCGTAAAAAACTTTAGCCCATTCCGATTGAACGGCAGATGGCTGGCGGTAAGCATGATGGCACCATCGAATCGATGGTTTTCAAAGACTGTCGACATAAACATGGCAGGGGTTGAAGCCAATCCACCATCACCGGTTTCACCTCCTGCGGCTTCAATACCTTCCGCTACCGCCTGCTTGAGACTATTTGCAGACAGACGCGAGTCATGGCCTACAGAGATTCGAGGCGACTCCACATTGCATTTCTCTTTAACCCAGCACGCAAAACTCCAGCCCAACGTCCGAGCTACATCAGGCGTTAGCGTGATGGGTTCATCCGCTACGCCTTCCAATGCAACACCACGGATGTCACTTCCGTTCTGGATTGATTTCCAATTCATTTACACCTCTTTTAAAAGCCGATCCGCTGCTTCTAATACGTTATCAACGGTGAAACCAAACTTCTCGAGCAGTACTTTATATGGAGCCGAAGCACCAAAATCATCTTTACCAATCATGATTCCCTTACGCCCAATATAACGTTCCCATCCAAAACTGGCACCGGCTTCAATCGCAATTCGGCGGTCGCACGCATCTGGCAACACACTTTCTTGATAGGCTTCATCCTGTTCGGCAAACAGTTCCCAGGAAGGCATACTAACGACGCGAACATTCACCTCTTTTTCGCCTAGTTTCTCAGCGGCATTGAGAGCCAGTTCGACTTCTGAACCCGTTGCAATCAACAATATATCCGGTGTTCCTTCGCCGCTTTGCCACAGTGCGTATGCGCCGCGATGTAGCGCACTGGCTGCCGGATAAACCGTGCGATCTAGTGTGGGTAATCCCTGACGTGTGAAGAGAAGTGCTGTGGGCCCTTTTTTATTCTGCAAGGCAGCAATCCATGCTTCTCGCACTTCATTTGCGTCGCCCGGTCGAATAACCGTCAAATTATGAATGGTCCGCAGGCTGGCCGTGGTTTCAATCGGCTGGTGCGTTGGTCCGTCTTCGCCCACACAAAAACTGTCGTGCGTAAATACATAAATAACCGGCACTCCCATCAAGGCTGCAAGACGAGCTGCTGGACGCAGGAAATCGGCAAAGACAAGAAAGGTGCCACCGAAAACACGAAGGCCTCCGTGCAGCTGAATGCCATTCATCACACCGGCCATTCCCAGTTCACGAACACCGTAATGAAAGTTACGACCTTCAAAAGCTTCTTTGCCAATATCAGCATAGGCTTTCATGTAGGTATTGTTAGAGGGTGATAAATCAGCCGAACCACCTACCAAGTAGGGTACCGCGTCTGCCAACGCCTGTATGGTCTTCCCCGAAGAGGCACGCGTTGCCAGCGTCTCGCCCGCCTCAAAAGTCGGCAGCAAAGTATCGAGATCGGGTAGCGTTTGATTCAAAGCTGTTTGCCATTCGGTTGCTTTTTCAGGATGTTCTGAGCTCCAGCGAGAATAGAGCTCATCCCATTCCGCTTCCACCGCTTCCATCGCCGCAGTCCGCTGTTCAAACATTTCTTTCACTTGGTCCGAAACATGAAAGCTATCGGCCGGCATTCCCAGAGCTTCTTTGGTGATCAAAATCTCCTCTTCTCCCAGCGGAGCTCCGTGGCAGTCATGACTGCCTGCTTTATTGGGTGATCCGAAACCAATAGTAGTATTACAAATAATAACAGTCGGCTTTGCTGTTTCCGCTTGCGCTGCTTCGATCGCATCCGAAATTTGCTGTTCATCGTGACCATTAATTTCCAACACCTGCCAGTTATAGGCTTCCATTCGTTTGGTCACATCGTCGGTGTAAGTAATGTGCGTATCGCCTTCGATAGATATGAAGTTCTGATCATAAAACACCACTAATTTACCTAAGCCATGGTTGCCGGCCAGTGAGAATACTTCGTGCGAAGCGCCTTCCTCAAACTCGCCTTCCGAGGCAATCACGTATGTGAAGTGATCGACCAACGCATCTCTCTCTGTATTGAATCGCGCCGCCATCATCTCTTCCGCAATGGCCATGCCCACCCCATTTGCACAGCCTTGTCCAAGTGGGCCCGTGGTTGTCTCGATGCCGGACGCATGCCCAAATTCGGGATGCCCTGCGGTTCGTGATCCCCACTGCCGGAACTGTTTTAGTTCATCCAGCGTCATATCTTCAAAACCTGCTAAGTGAAGCAGCGAATAGTGAAGCATCGAACCATGACCGGCTGAAAGAATGAATCGATCACGATCCGTCCACGTAGGGTTTTTCGGATTATGTTTCAGGTATTTCAGCCATAAAACAGCGGCCACATCTGCCATTCCCATTGGCATGCCGGGATGACCCGATTTTGCCGCTTGTACACCATCCATTGAAAGGGTTCGAATCGTATTTGCTACCAAGTTAATATTCATAATTTTTCCTGTTATAGTTTTAAATTGATGCGTTTTCCTCAACACATTGGTTAGGCTGATCGGATGAAGAATCCTCTTCTAAAACGCTGTCGATCCAACCGCCGCCCAGCACCTCGTCATCATGATAAAATACAGCTGCCTGTCCCGGTGCTAACGCAAACTGGGGTTCATCAAATTGAATGCGAATGCCCGCCTTATCCTCCAAAACAGTGAGGGTGGCAGCTGATCCTCCACTGCGATAGCGAGGCCGCACTACACAACGGATGGTTTGTTCCATTTCTGTATGAATCCAATGCCCATCACGCACCAGACAAACGTTTGAGAGCACGCCGGGGCGTGGTGCAATTTCAACGCGGTTCTCCTCTTTGTTCAACCGCTTCACATACATCCGTTCCCCCAGAGCAACTCCAAGACCGCCCCGTTGCCCAACCGTAAAATGATGTAATCCGGCGTGTTTACCAACAACGCGGCCTTGGTGATCCATAATATCACCTTCCACCGCGACCGAATCATCCCGCTGTTCTACAAAGTGAGCCAGCTTACCCTCTTCAATAAAACAGAGATCCTGACTGTCACCTCTCGAAACAATCGGCAGTCCCCGCTCCTTTGAGTACGCGCGTACCTCCGGTTTCGGCATCTCTGCCAGCGGAAAAAGCAGATGTTCTAATTGATACTGATTGAGTCGATGTAAAAAATAGGACTGATCTTTCTCCGGATCCTTCGCGCAGAATAGCCGATAAAATCCCGCGGCATCCTGTTCAACCCGTGCATAATGGCCGGNTGCCACAGCATCGCATCCCAGCTGCTCCGCTCGTGTCAGCAGAAATCCAAACTTGATGAACGCGTTGCACTGAATACAAGGCGATGGAGTCTCTCCTGCCACATACCCTTCAACAAACGGATCGACAATCTTCTCCGCAAACAACTCTTGCGCATTCACCACATAATGCCGGATATGTAGAAAATCACAAACCGACCGCGCCCGCTCCACATCCTCCAGTGAACAGCAACGCGAACCCTCTTTCCACATATGCGCCGTGAGACCGATCACCTCATGCCCCTGATCAACNAGCATAGCCGCGACAGCGGAACTGTCTGTTCCCCCACTCATTCCCACGGCAATACGCATCTTTGACGGTTTATTCTGCATCNGGAAAAAACTATCGACTCCACTCCTGCAATGCAATAGGCATTTACANTAGTTCTCTTGATGTTTCGTTAGATAAAGCCACTTCCCCTATTCGCTTTTAAATATGCAGGTTATGAGTTTGACAGATCGGGTTGAAACCTATTTTNTACACCCNTTTACGAACGAAGGAGAACAACCATGTCAATGCATAGCAGCTTAAAAGGTGCGGCTAAAATCGTTACAAAGCGGAACGTTTTGAAGNGNTTTGAACGCGTAGACAGCTTGAAGAAAGACGGACGCTGGAAAGAAGGCGATCGTGCTTTCGGTCTGCCCAAGACCAAGCCGGAAGAATAATCTAGGTAACCCTACTGATTCACAGCACCTACGCGAACCGCATAGGTGCTTTTTTATTATGAAACCTCAGCCCCCCATCCGACTTCAAAAATTTATGGCTGATTGCGGTCTGGGTTCCCGCCGTTTCTGNGAAACCCTCATCACGGCTGGACGTGTTAAAGTCGATGGAAANATCATCACCGAGCTAGGCACCCGCGTCGAGCCGGGACGCCAAAAAGTAGAGTGCAATGGGACNTTGCTCAACGTCGAACCGCCCATCACCTTAATTCTCAACAAACCACCCAAGGTTATCTGCACCTCCGATGATCCGAAGGGACGCACCACCGTGCTCGATCTACTCGAAGATCTGCCTGAACGCGTCTACACCGTCGGACGGCTCGACTTCATGAGTGAGGGCTTAATTCTTGTGACCAATGACGGCGAACTAACCCATCTGCTCATGCATCCCAAACACCATGTCGAGAAAACATATAAAGTATGGATTGATAAGCCCCTCGGGTATCACCAACTTCAAAAAGCAGTCAAAGGAATCCCTAATAAAGGTGAAGTGTTACGCGCAAAATCAATAAGCGACGGAACGCATACTCGGCAAGGCGTCATTCACANCATCGTACTGGAAGAGGGTCGAAACCGCCATATACGCCGCCTCATGGAACATTTTGAACGAAAAGTTTTTCGANTGCAACGCACCCACCTTGGCCCACTANCATTGGACCAACTCAAACCAGGCGAATGGCGACGCGTGAAACCCGCCGAAATGAAGCTCTTACGGCAGTTTATGGCTAAAAAAGCGATTGACTCCGACCCAGAATAACTTCAGCTTNAACANCCTTTTACATAGGCAAACAGGAGAAAATTATGAGTCAACTAGAAACACTATGTCTGCATGCAGGNTACGAAAACGCCGAAGCCACAACCAAATCTCACGCAGCTCCGCTTTACCGTACAACNTCGTATCGGTTCGACAGCACCGAGCACGCCAATAATCTATTCACCCTCAAAGAACTGGGCAACATTTACACGCGGTTGATGAATCCCACCACCGACATTCTCGAACAACGCGTGGCAGCCTTAGACGGAGGAGNNGCTGCATTAGGACTTGNCTCAGGNACCAGTGCTGCGTTCTACAGCATCATCAACCTCGCCCGTGAAGGAGATGAAATCGTCTCTGCCAACAATTTGTATGGCGGAACCTACACGCAGTTTAACGACATTCTGCCCTCCATGGGTATTAACGTGAAGATGGTTGACCCGCTCAATCCNGAAAATTTTGCAGCGGCCATTACCGACAAAACAAAAGCATTGTATTGCGAAGTNGTCGGNAACCCCCTACTCGATTTGGTTGATCTTCAAGCAATTGGAGACATCGCTCATGCGCATGGNCTCCCGCTCATTGTAGATGCAACATTTTCAACACCTGCACTCTGTCGGCCCCTCGAACATGGCGCAGACATTGTGATTCACTCTCTAACCAAATGGCTCGGCGGACACGGAACCGTTATTGGAGGCATTGTAGTTGATTCAGGAAAGTTTGACTGGACTACCGGCAAACACCCACTTCTTTCCGATCCCGAACCAAGCTACTGGAATACCAGCTTTGCTAATGATCTCGGTGATCTGGCTCCACTCGCCTATATACTGCGGATGCGTCTNATCCCCTTGCGCAACCTCGGGGCCTGCATNTCACCCGACAACGCATGGCAAGCGCTCCAAGGAATTGAAACGCTTTCCCTACGCATGGAACGCCACTCCGAAAACGGCCTTGCAGTGGCCAAGCATCTTCAAGAACACCCGCAGGTAGAGTGGGTTCGTCATCCTTCCTTGGAAGGTGATAGCTCGTATGATCTCGCTCAAAAATATATGCCGAACGGTTCCGGAGGCATGGTTGTTTTCGGTGTCAAAGGCGGTGCAGAGGCNGGCCGTACCTTNATTGAAAACCTCAACATNTTTTCTCATCTAGCNAATGTTGGCGATGCACGTAGTTTAGCGATTCACCCTGCTAGCACCACACACTCACAGCTTTCAGAAGAACAGCAACTCAACGCCAGAATCACACCGGACTTGGTGCGTCTTTCGGTTGGTATTGAACATATCNACGACATCATAAAAGACATTGATCAAGCATTAGCTGCTATATAAATTGATCCTTGGATCACNAAGGAGTGCTCAATGCTCATAGAGAGCCAGTTCTACACCTATGGAGAACAGCCGACAGACCGTCTGCANCTTCATGACGGCACTCTCTTCGGTCCCGTTACAATCGCATACGAGACCTATGGCACTCTAAATGCTTCGCGAAGCAATGCCATCTTGCTATTCCATGCCCTCTCAGGCTCCCAACATGCGGCGGGCANCAACCCGGCTGTGGAGGGGACTGCAGATCGCTGGACTGAGGAGTGCCAAACAGGTTGGTGGGAGGAGTTTATCGGCTCCGGTAAGATGCTTGATACCGATCAATATTTTGTTATCTGCTGTAACTATTTCGGCGGCTGCTATGGCAGCACAGGTCCTAATTCAATCAACCCCGAAACAGGAAATCCCTACGGCGGCGATTTTCCTCAAATTNATTTCAGTGATATTGTGGATGCCCAACTACCTCTTTTTGATCATCTCAACATTGAGAAGTTTCACGCGGTGATCGGCTCTTCGCTCGGCGGCATGATGGCCCTTAATTTCTCCACCCGTTATCCTGAAAAGAGTGATCGCATCATCAGTATCGCCTGCGGTTTACGAGCTCCCACACTCACCAAAGTTCACAATCTCGAACAGATTCTAGCGATTGAGAACGACCCCAACTTTTGCAATGGTCACTATTATGCCGGCCCCATACCCCTACGCGGATTNGCCCTTGCCCGTATGATTTCCCACAAAACATTTGTCTCCCTCGCCGACATGGAAGCCCGCATGACCAATCGCTGCGAACAGGAAAAAGATGAGTTCTCGTGGTATAAAATTCGCACNCCGCTTGAATCCTACATTCTTCATCAGGGCCGAAAATTCGTACGTCGTTTTGACCCCAATACATACTTAAACCTAATAGCCGCTTGGTCTCAGTTTGATCTCGCAAGCGATGCAAAAGCCAAAACGGATCTCCATATTTTTGATGCCTGCCAACACCAAAAACACCTAGTCTTCTCAATCGACTCAGATTGCTGTTTCTATCCAGAAGAGCAGCAGGAACTTGTTACCTCACTGCAAGCTGCCCGTGTTGAAACCACATATCAGACCGTCTCATCCGAAAAAGGACATGACTCTTTCCTACTCGAACCCGAACTATTCCGCACATCTATACAGGAGCATTTAGCATCATGATCGCGCTTCTCTCACCCTCCAAAAGCATGAATATGGATATCCCATCCATTCACAATACAACCCATCCTGACTTCCTCAAAAAATCCGAACAGCTGGTCGAGCAATTACGCACATTNAGCACCGATCAACTCGCCGACTTCATGGACATCAGCACAAAATTAGCGCAATTGAATGAAGAGCGCTTTAAGCANTGGAACACTCCATTTACACCCAACAATGCTAAACCAGCCCTACTTGCTTTTACCGGCGATGTNTACGATGGACTGGATGCCTCAACACTNACCGAAGCGGATTGTNACTTCGCACAAGATCACCTGCGTATCCTCTCCGGCCTCTATGGCATTATCCGACCGTTAGACCTCATTCAACCCTATCGCCTAGAAATGGGTCGNGCCCTCCAAACCGCGCAAGCCGACAATCTCTACTCTTTTTGGGAAACCCCCATTTTAGAACATCTATCGACTCTCTCGCAGGAACCCATTATTAACCTCGCTTCACAGGAATATTTTAAAGCCGTTCCCCGAAAACAGATAAGCAACACCATTATCTCTCCCGTTTTTAAAGATGAAAAAAATGGAAGCTTCAAAATAATNAGTTTCTATGCAAAAAAAGCGCGTGGGTTAATGGCNCGTTACCTCATTCAAAACCGTCTCACCACCCCCNACCAGCTCCTCCAATTTGACCTCGGTGGTTATCACTATAATGCGACCCTCTCCCAACCAAATGAACCCGTATTCACGCGAGCTGAATCTGACTCATGATCTACGCCATACTAGGTGACATTCACGCTAACCTTGAAGCGCTAGAAGCCGTTATTCAAGATGCGCATGAACAATCCGTAGACCGCTATGTTTGTACCGGCGACATCGTAGGCTATAACGCCGACCCCACTGCATGTTTGGCAAAATTGAACGAGTTGGAAGCCCGATTTGTTAAAGGCAATCACGACCACTACTGCAGCGCGCCTATNCGCTTACATCAATTCAATCCNCTCGTACGCGACACCCTTCAATGGACCCGAAAAAAACTATCCGCATCAGATAAAAAACAACTGAAGCAAGCTCCCTACACGATAGATATAGATGCCTTCACAATCGNACACAGCTCTCTTCATCATCCCGACCAATGGAATTATGTATTGGATATTGAAGCCGCCAAAGGTCACTTTCGAAATCAATTCAGTCCACTCTGTTTTATCGGGCACAGCCACATTCCCACAGCATTCATAAAAAACGGGCATATTGANCAGGGTAACTATGAAACCCTAACGGTCAACCCCGACTGCCGCTACCTCATAAACGTTGGTTCGGTTGGTCAACCCCGCGACCGCAATCCAGACGCTGCNTACGTCATCTACAATACGCAACTCAATACCATTCAATTACGTCGAGTTCCCTATGACCGCCAACGCACGCAAGGAAAAATTCGGGCGGCCGGACTCCCCTTTCGAAATGCCCTGCGCCTAGATCGAGGTCGTTAATGAACACACTTTTTTATGATGGAAATTGCCCTGTTTGTATTAAAAACAAACGCATTCTACAAAAGTATGATACGCACCAAACGCTTCAGTTTGTCGATATTCATGATACAGAAGCCATCCAACGCTTCCCGGAAATAGATACCAATCGAGCCGCCGGCAAGATTCATCTTATCGATCATAAGGGTCAGCTAAAAGTGGGNATGGATGCATTGCGTGCAGCCTATGCGTTGGTCGATCGAGGCTATTGGCTCAACTGGACCAACTGGCCTATCATCAGACCTATAGCAGACCAACTCTATATTCTCGTGGCTAGAAACAGACAGCGNATTAGTCATTGGTTGCAGCTAAAAAAAGACNCCTAATCCACTCCTCANAAATTACCCGTTGACACACCACTGCCCCTTGAATCAGACTCCAAAGCAGAAAGGATGGAAACTATTATGCCACCAGCTTCGGCGGTCAAAATCTTCGTACTCGATACCAACGTAATTCTTCACGACAGCAACTCGATTCATCAATTCGGAGAACATGACATCGTGATTCCTATCACGGTTTTGGAGGAACTCGACAACTTTAAAAAAGGAAACGANTCACTCAACTTTCATGCGCGTGAATTTGCGCGAACCGTGGACGGGCTAAGCAGCGATATGCTCTTTGGCGACGGGGTCTCCATTGGTCCTGGACGAGGACGCATCAGCATCCGACTCGATGCCGAATTTGATGAAAAACTGGCTCAAAACTTTACTGAAAAAAAACCCGACCATCATATCCTTAATACGGCATATCAAGTCTCAATAGAACACCCCGAGCGGCTCACCATTCTCGTCACCAAAGACGTGAATTTACGCGTTAAAGCCAAAGCCGTTGGGCTGATGTCACAAGACTACAAAAACGATCATGTCTCCGATATTCAACGGCTTTATACCGGCTCACGGACGCTTGATAACGTAGACGCTGANTTGATAACAGAAATGTATAAACCGCCCTACGAATTTCCTGCGGATGAACTCNCNGAAGGNCATCCGTTTGTTCCCAATGAATATTTNATTCTACGCAGTGACCACAAATCTGCACTCGCNGCTTATGACGACGAACNACAACTCATTCGGCACGTAGATAANATACCCGCGTTTGGCATTACTCCCCGCAACTCGGAGCAGACCTTTGCACTCGACGCGATTCTCAACGACGATGTCCGACTGGTCACGCTCTCAGGCCGTGCCGGAACCGGTAAAACGCTTCTCGCCCTAGCGGGGGCNCTAAAACGCAAGAAGTGCTACCGTCAAATTCTCATGGCACGCCCCATCGTTGCCCTCAGCAATAAAGATATCGGATACTTGCCCGGAGATATTCAATCGAAGCTCGANCCCTACATGAAACCGCTCTTCGATAATCTAGGCGTAATCGANCACGCAGAAGGCAGCACAAAGAAAAGTCAGGTTTCCAAANTGCTTGAAGACAATGTGCTTGTGATTGAACCGCTCTCCTATATTCGTGGACGCAGCTTAGTGAAAACGTTTTTCATCATCGATGAAGCGCAGAATTTAACCCCACACGAAATCAAAACCATCATCACGCGCGCAGGTGAAGGAACCAAAATCATTTTCACCGGAGACATCTTCCAGATCGATCANCCATACCTCGACAGTCATTCCAACGGCCTCTCCTACCTAATTGAAAAAATGCGCGGCCAGCGACTCTACGCACACATAAACTTAACCAAAGGCGAGCGTTCCGAATTAGCCGACCTTGCCGGNTCCATCCTTTAAGGATAGCGCTTCAATTCAAACTGGAGCTTGCGAATATTCATCTCTGTGTATGCCCCTTCAATTTTGCGTAATAAAGGCCCGCGCATACGTGAAAGCTCAGATAACCATCCAGCCTGTTGCACAAAAACATACAACACTCCCTCTTTTATGAAGGCAGGCTCGCTCTGCGCAGCAATCGGTTCACCCACAATGGATGCCCACTCTTTCCTCAACGTCCGAATAGACTCCTGCAGAGGGATATCTAACCCCTCGGCTACATCGCTCAAAAGATCACGTAATGCCACGATATCGCGGTTGGGTGAAAGCGGCTGATCTAACTGATAGCGAACCCGATCTAACTCCCACCGATCTTGATTNACCTTACGATTACGNGGCTCTTCCATCGATCACCCCGCCGCCTGAATTACAGCCGAATGTAGCCAACCGTTACGCAATCACTTCTCCCATTGCCTCAACCGCATTTCGGAACAACAGTAAACCCAGCCCTTCTTGCGGCAAAGTTCCAGTTCGTTTCTGCGTATCCCACTGCGGATGATTCTCAGGAAACAAATACGCCTCCGGATGCGGCATCATTCCGAAAATCCGACCACTCGGATCACACAGTCCCGCGATGGAGTGCAGCGAACCGTTCGGATTNGCTGGAAATGCCATCGTCGGCTCATGTTGCGCATCAACATAGCGAGCNGCCACACAACCCAACTGCTCCATTCTTTCCAANACCTCATCGTTCACCGTAAAAATTTTCCCTTCACCGTGCCGAATCGGTAACGGAATTGTTCCCAAACCGCGTGTGAACACCGACGGCGAATCATCNTCAAAACGAATGTTCACCCAATAGTTCTGAAAATGCCCGCAGTCATTCTGCATNAGCGAAACNTTCGGGGTAAAATATTCCCNCTCAATTCCGGGCAGCAGCCCCATCTTCGTCATCACCTGAAACCCATTACAAATACCCAACATCAACTTACCCGCATCAATGAATNCCTGCAAACGAGGCNGCAGATGATGTTTNATGCGCTGCGCAAAAACATGCCCGCTCGACATNTGGTCGCCATATGAAAATCCACCAATAAACATTAACCCATCGCACCCATCCAGTTGATCCGGATTTGCCAACAGATCATTCACATGCACCAGACATGCCTCCGCCCCCGCCCGACGCCAAGCTTCCGCAGACTCTGCCTCACAATTGACGCCATATCCCGTAATAATCATCACCTTCGGAGAACGCATCAAACCACCGCCTTCTTTAAATCATCCAACAAGATAGCCGCTGCCGCTACCGGGTCCTCTGCCTGCACAATCGGTCTGCCAATAACCAGATGCGTAGCGCCCTGCTCNGCGGCAAAAGAGGGTGTCGCCACCCTTTTTTGATCTCCCACATCCCCCGATGGCATACGAATGCCAGGCGTAACCAGTAAGGCATCCGGAAACGCTTCTCGCAAAGCCCGAGCTTCATGCGCACTGGTCACCAATCCATCAATACCCGATTCCATAGCCAACCGTCCCAGAGCAACAGCCTGCTCTTCCACACTCCGCTCTATCCCCAGATCCTCAAAATCGTCNTCATTCAAACTCGTCAACGTAGTGACCGCCACCAACTTTGGCGGATGTTCACACGAAGCCGCCGCNCGCGCCGCCTCCTCAAGCATGGCACGTCCACCCACCGCATGCACCGTCATCAAATTAACACCATGAGCCGCTGCCGTTTTAACGGCATTACCCACCGTGCGCGGAATATCATGCAATTTTAGATCAAGAAAAATCGATTTATTCAGCTCCTTCAANGGATCGAGCACCGAAGGCCCTTCCGAGCAAAACAACTCCAAGCCCACCTTATACCAACCAATATCATCCGACATCGCTTGCAATTTCTCCCGCATAGCCGCTCCATCAGGAACATCTAACGCAACAATAATCTCGGTTCCGTTCATNGTCTTATCACCTCAATCCACTCTATAATCAACAACGGCCCGATCACACACCAGCGAACGAACAAACGCAACCACTTCAAGATGAGCCGGATCATCCGCATAGGCGCGATAGGCAAGCTCATCTGCAAAGCCGGTCGTTAACACCACATCAAAAACCGCCTCACCCGCTGCCACATTCAACCCCACCTCAATCGACTGCANCGAGGGCACTCGCTCCAGTAGCGCTTCCAACTGCGCTTTCATTAATTGTTTATCGCTCTCCACCACCTCTGGCTTAAAACNCCACATTACCACATGCTTAAACATTACCNCCTCCCATCAAATGACAATCAAATCATGCNCCACCCCATCCGCAAAGCAGAAAGTGCATAGCTTCGTTTTTAATAAGGCTTGAACACCCCCAAACGCTATGTCTCACTACGTCCCGCATGGACAAAAAAAATCATATTCCCAAGCCCGACTCACGCGCTCCTTCCAGGGACCTACACATTGACTACCCCTCGTCGCTACCGGTATCGCTCCGTCGAGAAGAGATTATTCAAACGATTCAAAACCATCAGGTCGTCATCATCTGCGGCACCACCGGCTCCGGCAAAACAACCCAACTGCCCAAAATGGTCTACGAAGCCGATGCCAGAGAAAAGCAACGTATCGGCATCACCCAGCCCCGACGCCTGGCCGCCACCGGTATGGCACAGCGAGTAGCAGAAGAGACGCATTCTGAAGTCGGGCAACAAGTGGGCGTTCAGGTTCGTTTTGACAATAAAACAACCGAACAAACCATCCTTAAATTCATGACCGACGGCATCCTACTCGCCGAAACCCGCAATGACCGAACCCTCCAGCAATACAGCGCACTCATCATCGACGAAGCACACGAGCGCAGCCTCAACATCGACTTTCTGCTCGGATACATCAAAACCCTCCTTCCCAAACGCCCCGATCTCAAAATTGTGATCAGTTCCGCTACACTCGATGCCGAAAGCTTCTCCCGATTTTTTGATAACGCACCCGTCATTCAAGTCGAAGGGCGCACCTATCCTGTAGAAGATTATTTTTTACCTCCCACAAAGGAAGAAGAACTTTCGCAGCACATCACCCGAGCGATCCAACAACTGAACGAAATCGATACCGAAGGAGATATTCTCATCTTCCTCCCCGGCGAACGCGAGATCCGACAAACCGCAGAAAAGCTGGCTGGCAAACGCTGGCCGCACACCGAGATCCTACCCCTATACGGTCGCCTCAGCATGCGCGATCAGCAACGCGTCTTCAAACCCGGCAAAAACCGCCGCATCATCATCGCCACGAACGTGGCCGAAACCTCCATCACCATACCCCGCATTCATTATGTCATCGATAGCGGACTGGTTCGGATGAGTCGCTACAATCCCCGCACCCAAGTCCAAGGACTCCAGATTGAACAGGTCTCACAAGCCAGTGCACGCCAGCGCCGAGGGCGTTGCGGGCGTATCACAGATGGCATCTGTATTTATCTCTACAGCGAAGAAACACTCGCAAACAGTGCCCGCTTCACCGACCCCGAAATTCGCCGCACTTCGCTTGCCGGCGTTATTCTTCAAATGAGTCTACTCAAGCTCCCGCCCATCGACCGTTTCCCTTTTATTGATCCCCCACAACACAACCGCATCGCCGAAGGCTATCGAACGCTCACCGACATCGGTGCAATTGATTCAAAACGATCTATCACACCCCTCGGACGTGAAATGGCACGAATGCCCATCGATCCCCATCTAGCGCGTATGCTACTACAGGCGCGTAAAGAAGGGATGCTGCAGGAGCTCTTCATCCTCACCGCCTTCCTCTCTATTCCCGACGTGCGAGAAAGACCCACCGAAAAAGCTGACGCAGCCGACCGCGCTCACAAACAATGGGCCGAGCCCACTTCCGACTTCATCACCATTCTCAACCTCTGGAAACAGATCGAAACCGATCTCGGTCACCGCCCCTCTCACACCCAACTACGAAAATTCTGCACCCAAAACTTTGTCAACTTTCGCAGGGTTCTCGAATGGCGAAACCTCGTTAGCGATTTGCGAACATCCGCCAAAGAGTTGAAATGGAAACTACCCCCCCATCAGCCTCTAGACGAAATCAGCTACACCCCCCTCCACCGCAGCCTACTCGCCGGCATCCCCGCCAATATCGGCTGCAAATCAGAGGATCGCAGCTTTGAAGGAGCACGCAACCGACGGTTCCACATTTTCCCCGGCTCCGCCCTCTTTCAAAAATCCCCCCACTGGGTCATGTCATTTGCGCTCGTGGAAACCACCCGACTCTATGCCCGTATCAACGCCCAATTTGATCCTGAATGGCTCACAGAAATCGCACCGCATCTCTGCAAATCTGTCTACGACCAACCCGTCTGGAATGCGCAAAATGGCTTTGTCTATGCCCGCGAAACACACTTCTCCGGCGGGCTGCAGATCACCAACGGACGCCGCATTCACTATGGCCCCATCAATCCCCCTCAAGCCCGCGAGATTTTCATCCGTGAAGCACTGTTGAAAAATGATCTTCAACTAGACCATCCCCGGATCAAACCCTTCCTATCACTGCTTTGGCAAGTCACCACTCTAGAAGAAAAAATCCGCAGACCCGGCATGCTCTTGGACGCCCAAAATGCCTATCACTGCCTCGACAAACAACTAGCCCCAACCGTCTACTCAAGACCTACCCTCAAAGAGTGGCTCGATCAAAACACACTCGATGTGAAACTCGAACAGATCATCTTTGCAGATCGTGAAAAAATTAACCCCCAGCAATACCCAGACCAACTCACCCTAGATGACCAAACCTACAGCCTTATCTACACCTTCGACCCCGGCGAAAAACTCGATGGCATCGCATGGGTCGTCGAATCGCATCAACTAGCACTTATTCCCCTCAGCGCACCCGACTGGCTTGTGCCCGGCTGGCTTCCCGAAAAAGTAGAGCGCCTCCTAAAAACACTCCCCAAACAAATACGCACCGCCCTCCAACCCCTCTCCTCCGTCGCCCAGAAATTTGCCGCGCTTCCGCCATCCTACGACCAACCCCTCACCCACGCTCTAGCCCACTATCTTCAACAACAGCACCAACAACCCGTTGATCCCGATGATCTAAAACCTGATACTCTCCCCCCATTTTTACAGATGAAAATTATCGAGATGAAAGGCGAAGAGATTCACGCCATCCATCAAAAACTGGATGAGAACGATCTGCAAAAATCCACACAAGACCGAGTCAAAGCCCTCTTCAGCAAATGGGAACTTGCCCCGCAAAAGCAATGGCCGGGCGATGAACTCCCACCCGAAGTCATTTGTTCCGACCGCAAAAAAACACGCGGCTATCCCGCTCTTTACGCCGCGCCTAACGGGGTCGGCCGACGCATGTACCGCTTCCCCATCGAAGCCGATACCGAACACCAGATCGCGCTCGCACGCCTTTTTCGCATCACCCACCCCGACCCCGTTCACTATCTTGAAAAACGCCCTCCCCTTGCCACAGCCACCCAACTTGAACTTTCCATGATTGACGCCCATTTTTTCGCCGATTTAACCGACTTAGCCATCATCCAGTCGCTCACAAACAACACCACCCTTTCCATTCGCAATCCACAACAGTTCCAGCAACAGGCCGACCAAACTCGCGCTGAGCTCTTTGAAACATTCGAGCACGTCGCTCAACAGATGGGCGAGCTCCTTACGCTTCGCTCTGAAATCTCAGCCCTATTAGAGACAGTCCACACATCCAACGAAATCACGGAAGACATTCAGCTCCAACTCGGGTTCCTCTTCCGCCCCGGGTTTATTCGTACTCCTCAACTATTCCAACGCTATCCACGCTATCTAAAAGCCTTAAAAATCCGACTCCAACGCATACGAAGTAATGCACAGGCCGACCTTCGTAAACTGGCCGAAATTGAACCCTTTATCGACCGGCTAAACGAGAAACTGCTCGAAACCGAAACCATTAACCAAGCCCATCGACTCATCGAATTTGCCATGTTCATCGAAGAGTTCCGCGTTAACCGCTTCGCACCTGAAATTAAAACCCCCAGAAAAATATCAGCTCAGCGGCTCGAAGAGATCTGGCAATCTCTTCAAAGCCATTGACAACCCAGCGTTCAGGTTACAGAATTAAATCATGTTACAGGCAGTTATATTTGATTTCGACGGCATCATCGTAGACAGCGAACCCTGGCACCATCGCGCCTTCAACGAAACCCTTAAAGACGATCACATACAGATCGACTGGGACACCTATCAAGAACTCTACATTGGATTTGACGACCGAGATGCACTTAAAACCGCCTACAAAAAAGCACATAAACACCTCCCTTCAAAACGCCTTCAGCAGCTAATTGAACAGAAAGCCGTCCTATTTGAAAGCTACGCAATCTCTGGCAAACTCACCCCATTNCCCGGCGTTATCGAACTCATCAAAAGCATTCCCGTGCGAGTGCCCGTAGGCCTCTGCAGCGGGGCGCTCCGCTCCGACATCGAACCCATAATCACCGCCCAAAAAATAACATCCTGCTTCAAAACCATCGTCACCGCCGAAGACACAGCCAAGAGCAAGCCCGACCCCGCACCCTACCTAAAAGCACTCACCCATCTTGAAATCCAAGAACCCGCCAATACCGTAGCCATTGAAGACACCCCCGCCGGCATTCGCTCCGCCAAAAAAGCCGGCATGAAAGTCCTCGCAGTTACCAACAGTTTTTCAGCCGACCACCTCACCGAAGCCGACGCCGTTGCCAATAGCCTCGAACAAGTGAACCGCAAAACACTGGAAGACATGATCTTCTAATGCTTCCGAAACGAACAACGTCCAATTCGTTTATCTAAAAAGAGCAACTCAAAATCGGTACGCTCCTCCTCCGTAGGATCAAAAGCATCGATCTCATCAAAACGCTCATCCGCCGACAGCAACGCGTAAATCTCCTCATAATAAGGCAAATGATCCGTCGCCACATGCAGACAACCACCCACCCGCAACGACCGATACAATGCATCCATAAACGCCGCATTAAATAGCCGATGGTCATGGTGGCGATCCTTCGGCCACGGATCAGGAAAGAAAAAATAGTAGGTCGAAACACGATCAGCAGGCATCAGATAACGGATCGCATAATACCCCTCCATCCGCAGCAACCTAACATTCCGCCGCCCCGCTCGTTCACACTTTCGACCGCTTCGATTAACCCGAACTAGCTGGCGCTCGATACCCAAAAAATTTCGCTCCGGAAAACGACCCGAACGCGCCAAAAGAAAACGCCCCTTCCCCGAACCAATATCCACCTCCAACGGCTGCTCTGGGTTCTCATAAAAAGAGCCAAAATCACACGGTTCCAACCAACTNGTTGGAAAAACCCTAATTGTCGTCTTTTTTTTCGGTGCCATATTCGTCACATTTTTAATGTTTTGATGCAGAGCACAAGGAAAACCAATGGGAATTGCAGATCGAGACTATATGCGTAAGCCGCCACCTGAACCCGGTGAGCCAAAAAAGCCGCGTATCAAACGGGCCGATAATAGACCCGGCTGGAGCGCTCGTCTCCGCTTTTGGTGTTGGCGTCTTTTCAAGCGACGATAAAAATCAATGGCTCCCGCTTGACGCAACCCTCACATCTCACTAAATTATGCCTCTCTTTGATAGAGCGGGTGTAGTTCAATGGTAGAACCCCAGCCTTCCAAGCTGGTCGTGTGAGTTCGATTCTCATCACCCGCTCCATTTTTTTCTCTGTTTACCTCAGCCAAAAACTGAAATAGAGATACATTCCTATAACCAGTGCGAGCGTTACGGCGGTTAGTCCATAGTCCACTTTTTCTGCCGTGGATCGGATTTCCTGATGATCCAAGTGCGAAAACGTTAACCCTTTCAATGAAGCTACGTCGGGGCGATCCGTTATCAGTGAAGCCAACACAACCACCGCGATACTGAGCAGAAACAGGCATCCAGAGGCATAGAGGAAATTTAAATCGCCGATGGCTGCCAAGATCGCGGGTGCGGCCTGCTTCGATTCGTCCAAGGTGCTGAATTGAGCCTGAATTGCCAGTTTCGCCATGCCTAGCACAAACCCTACGATCAAGCCCCACTTAGCTCCATTGGCATTCACTCGGCTCCAGAAAAGGCCCAAGAGAAAAACAGCCGTAATCGGTGGTGCTAAGTATCCCTGTACGCTCTGCAAGTACTGATAAATTCCGCCGTCTGAAATGCGATACATCACCGGAATCCAGCACATGCCTAATAGTACAATAACCGTTGTTGCCACGCGCCCCACCCCTACCAAATGACGCTCACTGCGATCGGGAAACACCTTTTCATAGATATCAACGGTAAACAGTGTCGCACAAGAGTTGAATAGCGATGAAAGCGAACTCATCAAGGCTGCCAATAAACCGCCGACCACTAAGCCTCTCAGTCCCGCTGGCAATAGTTGAATAACCATGGTGGCAAATACTTGGTCGCCATCAATATCCATCGCCGTGCCGCCCTGCGATTTCATCGGAATGTGAATGATCCCTTTCTGATGCAGTGCCCATCCTATGATACCCGGGAGAAGAAAAATGAGAACCGGCCATACTTTCAAAAACGATCCCCATATCGCACCACGACGAGCCATCGTTAAATTTTTTGCCGCCAGCGTTCGTTGCACAATATACTGATCCGTACACCAGTACCAGATGCCGATGATGGGAGAAGCGATAAGAATGCCCAGCCACGGAAAATCGCCATTCTTCCACCACGGAATATCAGAGCCCTCCACAACCAAGGGTCGCCATAATGCGAGTTCATCCGAACGCTCGCGCGCCATCTCCACCAAGACATCCCAGCCTCCCAAACTTTGCAATCCGATCCACGTGATACTCACAGAACCCACCAGTAATAGAATCGCTTGCACCGCATCCGTATAGAGCACGGCTCGGAAGCCACCAAAAACAGTATATACTCCGGTCAGGATAACCGTCGCAAAAGCCCCAATCCAGAACGGTCCCCACACGGTACCCAAGAGGGTTAACTCCATATCGGGTAGCAACGTCTGAAAAACCAGTGCCCCTGCATATACAGTAACCGATACCTTGGTAAAAACATAAGCAACCAGTGAGACCAGCGATAAGATCCAGCGCACCTCGCTATTAAAACGCTTCTCCAGAAATTCCGGCATCGTGAACACGCCTGCCCGATAATAAAAAGGGACAAAAATCCACCCTAGCATCAGCATGATCCACGCATGCATCTCCCAATGCGCCATCGCCATACCGCTTGCCGCCCCCGAACCCGCCAACCCTACAATATGTTCAGAGCCAATGTTTGAGGCGAACAACGACCCGCCAATCGCAAACCAGCCGACATTGCGACCCGCCAAAAAATAATCAGCCGCTGTCTGCTGTTGCCGCGATGACCACCAAACGACCAACGCGAGTCCTAAAAAATAGACCCCAATTACCCACCAATCCAAACTACTCATATTTTACCTCTCAACCTAGCGCCCATGGATACACCACTTTTTCTTTCCAACCCAAGGAGAAAAATTTAGATTGGTACTTTGTGATAATTCATAATAGCGAGAGGTTTACATGACACGTTACAGCCATACCGTACTATTCATTGCTTTCACCCTCACACTTCTCTCCCACGCTCAAGCGAACCCACTACCTCTTTGGAGCGACCATATGCCGGGTCCAGTCACCGATCAGCCTGAACAAATTGATACAAAGGCCGAAAAAAACAATCGCTGGGTAACACACACCTCCAACCCCACTCTCACACTCTATCTTCTAGAAAATGAAACCCCCTCGCCGTTAGTGATCGTCTGCCCAGGCGGTGGCTACCGCTTTCTATCGATCGACAAAGAGGGCATTGAAATAGCCGAATGGCTCAATCAAATCGGCCTATCAGCCGCGGTGCTGACCTATCGCACACCCCACAACCGAGAAGGCGCTCTGCTCGATGCCAACCAAGCCATCTCAATCTGCCGACAACAGGCTCGTGAATGGAATATTAATCCCGAACAGATTGGCATGATCGGCTTCTCAGCCGGCGCCCACTTAACCGCTGCCGCCGCGCAAAACACTCCCCGTCAAAATTTCAGTATACTGGTCTACCCCGCCTATCTCAACCAAGCCGACTCAACCCGGCTGACAACAGACATCGCTATCACCAAAGAGACGCCCCCCGCCTTCATAACCCAAGCTCAGGATGACAAGCGCTACTACCGCAGCGCTCTCGCCTATTCCCTCGCTCTCGAACAGGCTAACATTCCCTTTGAATTGCACTTTTACACCCGCGGAGGACATGGTTACGGACTACGCGACCTCGGAAAACCCGCTCATCAATGGACCACTCCCTGTGAAGCATGGCTTCGAGAACAACAAATCCTTCCAGCTGAGTAATCAACGATGCCCGCAAAAAAAAGACTCGATCAACTCCTAGTAGACCGGCAACTCGTCGAAAGCCGAGAGCAGGCACAACGACTAATTCGGGCGGGGCAAGTCCGTGTCAAAGAACAAACCGCATCTAAACCCGGACACCTCTATGCGGAAGACACACTCATTGAACTGAAGCAGACTGAAAAATTTGTGAGTCGCGGCGGCCTCAAACTCGAAGCTGCGATTACCCACTTCAATCTCCAGCTCACCGAAAAAATTGGGCTGGATATTGGCTCTTCTACCGGAGGCTTCACAGACTGCATGTTGCAAAACGGTGCCCGCCATGTGTACGCCGTCGATTGTGGCACCCACCAACTTCACCAAAAACTGCGCGACGATGAGCGCGTGAAGGTTATGGAACAAACCAATGCCCGTTACCTTACAACCGCTGACATTCCTGAACCCATCGACTTCTGCAGTATCGACACCTCTTTCATCTCTCTCACCAAAATTCTACCGCCCCTGCAACAGCTGCTCAAACCACAAGGTGAAATTGTCTCGCTGATCAAACCTCAATTTGAAGCGGGTAAAAGCCAAGTGGGTAAAGGCGGCGTTGTTCGCGATCCTGCCGTGCATCAGGAAGTAATCGAGAAAATCCAGCACTTTGGCGTCCATGAACTGGGCTTTCACTGGCAAGGGATTTGTCCGTCCCCTCTCAAAGGCCCCGCAGGAAATATTGAATTTCTCGCCTACTGGAAAACGTAATCAACCCACCGGAACCGAATCATCCACCGGCTTTAACTCTTCGCCAATCTCCTCAACCCGCGGAATCGACTCCTCCACCTGAATCACCGGCTCGATTGCTTGCACTTCGGTTGCAGACTCACGCTCTTCCAAAACAGCTTCTGATTTGGACACAACAGGCTGTTCAGCTTGAAGCGTGTTGTTCGTGTAGTCGACTCCCAATTGATCAAGCAGCCACTGCCGAGCGTCCAAACGACTATTCTCCAGCCATCCGCTCATTAGCACCAGCTCCAGCACAAGAATCACCGTCATCAAAAATCCGGCCACCCTCCCAACCGGCACCCGTCGCCGCTGTTTTTTATTACCCATCAAAAACAGATACCAAGCCCACCACGATATGAACAGACAAAAGAGGTTGCCCCCCTTCGCACTTGACCCAAACCATCACCTTCGGCATCCTTTCCCGCTTATGAAACCAAATGATTATAACGTAACAATGGATACGCTCGTTAGTCTTTGCAAACGACGCGGTTTTATTTTTCAAACCTCCGAAATTTACGGCGGTATCAACGGCTTCTGGGACTACGGCCCTCTCGGCGTAGAGATGAAACGCAACATCAAATCCTGCTGGTGGAAATCCATGACCCAGCTTCGGGAAGACATTGTTGGGCTCGATAGCTCCATTATCATGCATCCCCGCGTGTGGGAAGCCTCCGGACACGTCGGCAACTTCAAAGACCCCATGCTCGACTGCCGTGAAACAAAAGGACGCTACCGCGCCGATCAACTTTTTGTCCTACGCCATAAAACCGATGGCAATGCCCTCATGTTCGCCTTTCATGAAGGCGCCCCCGCACCCGCCGAAAAGAAAGTGAAGAAACTCGCAAAAAGTGAAACCACGCATTACGAAACCATTCCCCTGCTCGATATTTCACTCGATGCCTATCCCAACCTAGTCGGCCCCGACACCAACGAACCCGGCACTCTCACCGAACCCCGCGCCTTCAACCTCATGTTTAAAACCTATGTAGGCCCCGTCGAAGAGAGTTCGAACGTCGCGTATCTCCGACCTGAAACAGCACAAGGCATCTTCGCACAGTTCGGCAACGTCCTCTCCACGGTGCGGAATAAAGTCCCCTTCGGAATCGCCCAGATCGGCAAAGCATTCCGCAACGAAATCAACCCTCGTAACTACACCTTCCGCTCTCGCGAATTTGAACAGATGGAACTCGAATACTTCATCAAACCCGGTACCGATGCCGACATGCACGAATACTGGGTCGCAGAACGCCTGAAGTGGTATGAGAAAGTCGGCCTGCCCGAAGGCCGCATGCAACGCGAGATTCATGCCGACGACGAACTCGCTCACTACGCCTCCGCTTGTACCGACATCCTATATGAATTCCCCTTCGGCACGCAGGAACTCGAAGGGATCGCCGCTCGTGGTAATTTTGATCTGACACAACATCAAGAGACCAGCGGTAAAAAACTCGAATACCTCGACGAAGAGACCAAAGAAAAATATCTACCGCACGTCATCGAACCCTCTGCCGGTGTCGACCGCATCGCACTCGCCCTGCTCTGCGAAGCCTACCGTGAAGAGTGGATTCCCAAAGATGGCGGGGAAGTGCTAACAGCCGAACCCGATGCTAAGCGCGCACCCGAAGGCTACGAAGCCCGCACCGTTCTTCGCTTTGCTCCCTGCATCGCGCCCTACAAAGTGGCGGTTCTACCCCTCGTCAAAAACAAAGAACAGCTCGTGGCAAAAGCACGTGAACTCTACGAAAAACTCTCCCGCCGCTGGAAATGCTTCTACGATCAAAACGGGGCCATCGGTCGCCGCTATCGCAGGCAGGACGAAATTGGAACGCCCATCTGCATCACCATCGACTTTGAGACCATTGAACAAGACGACTGCGTCACCGTTCGTGACCGTGACAGCATGCAACAAATACGCATCGCTATCTGCGAACTGGAACAGTTCATCGCCGAACAAGTCGATTTTTAACGAAAATCAATCGGATCTAAAATAGAGAGAATCTCATTCGAGTTCTTCTCTTCCGTTAGATCGAACAACGATGCCAACTCCACAATAGGTTGCCGAGCACACCACGCACGAAACGTGACGGCTGAAACCCCTCTACGTTGCAAATAGACACCAATCGGGCTGGTTGCCAAGCCTACCTCTTCTTCGTGCACCAGTCGCTCCGCAAAGCCTTCTAGCGGCCCAGCACTACCGTGCACAAAATTATCACTCCCCGGCAGTTCGACCGGATACTCCGCAAACAACTGGCCCCGCAAACTGCTAGCAGATGCCTTTGCCGCATTGGTCACACCCAAAACGTCCTGCCGGAATGAACGCCAAGAACAGTCGTTCGAATCAAATTCCACCACCAAATAGTGCATCACATTGTCAGCATGATTAAACCGCTCTGCCATCGCTGGATAGAACCCATTGATGACAAACGAATTAAACGCCTCTACAAAAGTTACGATCAAACCGGCTTGCACCTTAAACGCCTTGCCCGCCGCTAAATTTTTCTCCCACTCATCAAGTACCGATGTGGCAGACAGCGACCGCTGCTTCATCAACTGATCTGTACTCATCAAACGACCTTGCGCCACTTCATCATGCCACGTTGTTTCAAATCTATTACCGAACCGCTCTTTAGCCTCGTCGCTCACCTGTAGATCTTCCAAAGCCGCCACCCGTACCGCTTTGCTGTACACCACATAGTGCTGATCCATGATGCCCCCAGCGGCCAATTCAACCCCCGTCACACAACGATGCGTTCGCACATAAAAACGACGCTCTGTTAGAAACGACTCAACCTGTTCATACAACGCGTCCGGCGTCAGTGCATGCGATAAGTGATAGATCGGTTTTGTAAAAATAACGGCTTGGTTAATGGCCATGTGCATGTTCCTTCTCTTGATGTTCACCGATATGATCTATGCAATAACAACCTCCACACACCGAACAATAACGAAAACCTAATTCTGGACGACTTTGCTCGGTTGCGCTACACGTCGCACACGTATGTCGTGCCTGCATCTGTACTTTTTCGAAATCTTCCGTGAACACTTGTTTGCGTTGCTTGGCTCGTATCCCCGCAATCAAATCACCTCCAAAGAAAAGGAGATAGGTTATAAATGCCGTCACCACGCCCCAACGCTGCCCCGTGGCAACCGGTCCAACGCTTGGATTCAACAATGTCAGACCATATCCAACCGCCGTCAACCAACCCAACCACTTCACCTTGACGGGCAGAATTAAAAACAGCCGAAACGTCACATGCGGGAAAATGGTCGCAAAGGCGAGAAACACCGCCCCCAGAAAATAGGTATTCGTCACGATCATACCGGGTTGCAAAAAAGCTGAAATCACCGACAGCAGATAACCGACCCAAACAAATAGATTATACTTAAACGTGCCCCAATGCTCCTCCAGCGAATTACTGATCATAAAGAACACATAGAAAGCAAAGAACAAAAACAGCGGACTCAACGTCTCCGGTAGCATCATAAACGAAATCAGCCGCCACCACTCACCGCGATGCAACACCGAACTTCCGTGCAAAAAAAGCTGATCCGCACTCGTGCGCTCTGTCATCAGCAGCACCACCCCGATCGCCTGAAGACCAATCAGGTAGATCGCCAGATTCGGAACAGCCCAATTGCCAAAACGACGCTCAAGTTTGTCTAACAGCTTCATATCCGGCAACCGTACGTTATCGACTAAATTTCACAACCTTGAAGTCCTGCCGACGTATTCACCGACGTTCCCACTTCGCGCACCGAGCTAAACGGAAAGAAACCCGTATTATGTCCGTCCGACCAATCGACCAAAATGGCATAGTTTCCGATCAAGCTCACCTTCTCCGCCCGAATATCCATCGGCACCGATGCGGGATCGAGTAGCGGCGCCCGCGTCATCTCATCCACGCACAGGGCACAATTGCACGCACGCCGAAGCGCCGCATTCGAAACCGTGACCCGCTCGCCATCTTCAAAGATCAATGAAATCGTCTTCTCATCCGACTCAATTTGCGGAATCGCCGGTTGCTCCATCACCTTTTTGCCCAAGGCACGAATCACCACATCCACGGTATCGTTTGCCACTTGCTGCGCCGCCACTGACTCATAATCGCCGCTCAACTGATGCGAAATCGGCAACTCCGCCAAGGTCTGCAAACCAAACCGATCCTCCAACGTCCGCGCACCCGCCTCCCCAAAAATGGAGTGCCGTTTGGAACAACCATCGCACTCGAAGTAGGACATATTTTCAATCACGCCCAACACCGGCACGTTCACCTTGTCAAACATCATGATGCCCTTGCGAACATCTGTGAGCGAGAGCTGATGCGGTGTCGTCACAATAAGCGACGCATCAATCTGTACCGATTGCGAAATGGTTAACTGAACATCACCNGTACCCGGCGGCATATCGATGATCAGATAATCCAACTCATCCCAAATTACCCCGTGAAGCAGCTGTTGCATATATTGTGCAACCATCGGCCCCCGAATCACCGCCGGTCCGTCGCCCATCAGAAAACCGAACGACATCAACTTCAGTCCCTCCACCTCATTCGGATAGAACCGATTGTCCTCTGTTGCCCGCACACCGGGTTTGTGCAAATTAAACAATGTAGGAATCGAAGGTCCATAGACATCCGCATCGAGCAAGCCCACTTTCGAGCCCCTTGCCGCCAAGGTACGCGCCAGCATAGAGGAGACCGTAGACTTACCCACGCCCCCTTTGCACGAGCTGACCGCTAGGATATATTTCACATCCTTCAGCCCGCTCTCCTCTGTATTCATCCGGCGCCCCTCCTGCTTCCGCGCCGTCATCGTCACATTCACCCGCTCAACACCCGGCAGGTCACCCACCAAATCAATTGCCTGTTTCTGAAAAACCGGACTCAACGGACAAGCCGGGGTTGTCAGTTCAATCGTGAACGAAATCACCGTGGGCTCAATCACCATATCCTGCACAAAACCCAACGAAACAATATCCCGCTGAAAATCTGGATCGATGATCTTACTCAACTCAGCAAGAACCTGCTCTTCCGTAACCATATCCTACTCTCCTTAAATCAGACCCAGTGCNAAGAGAGCAGCTGTCGACATCCGCTCCCGCGTCCACGGCGGATCAAACACCAGTTCAATATCCACATCTTCAACACCCTCTGCATCCTGCACAGCCTGCTGAATACGCCCCGGAATNGTCTCCGCTTCAGGGCAATTTGGTGCNGTCAGCGTCATCCGCACATAAACCATATGGTCTTCATCGATATCCAAATTATAAATCAAACCCAAGTCATACACATTCACCGGAATCTCAGGATCAAACACCATCCGTAAATTCTTTACCACATCGAGGAATAACTCCTCATTNTGCGTTTCCAACTTAAAACGCTCNTTCTTTGNTCGACCAAACATATCNTCTCCTACTCCGTTGAAATTTCGCCCTGCACNCGTTTCAGCGCCGCCTCAAACGTGTGCCATGCCAGCGTCGCGCACTTCACGCGCACTGGATAATCCTTCACACCCATCAAAACCGATAGTTTCCCCAGCGGCACATCGTCCGTCTCCGTCACATCCGTCAGCGCATGGTGAAAACTAGCAAACAGAGCCTCTGCATCCGCCTCGCTCTTCCCCGTCAACGCTTCTGTCATCATCGATGCTGACGACGTGCAAATCGCACACCCGGTTCCCTCAAACTTCACTTCCTCCACGATCCCGTTTGCAATCCGCAAATAGACATCGATCGANTCCCCGCACAACGGATTATTTCCATGAGCAAACCCATCTGCACTCTCAATTTTACCAAAATTTCTCGGATTCTTATTATGATCCAGAATCACCTGCTGATACAGCTCCCGCATATTATCCATTAACTGAACATTCCTATCACTTTTTGAATAGCCACAACCAACCGATCCACCTCATCAAACGTCGAATACATACCAAACGAAGCTCGCGCCGTCGCAGGCACCCCAAACCGCTCCATCACCGGCTGCGCACAGTGATGACCCGCCCGAATCGCAATACCCTCACCATCCAGCAACGTTCCAATGTCATGTGGATGCACCCCTTCCACAACAAACGAAACCAACCCCGCCCGATTTTCAGCCGTTCCCACTAACCGCACNCCCTCAATAGCTGAGAGCTGCTCCGTCGCATACGCCAGCAGTGCCGCCTCATGTGCCGCAATCGCCTCAACACCGACTTCATTCACAAAATCAATCGCACAGCCCAAGCCCACCGCACCCGAAATATTGGGTGTNCCCGCCTCAAAACGGTACGGCAACNCATTATATTCTGTCTGTTCAAACCGAACCGACAAAATCATATCCCCACCCCCCTGATACGGTGGCATCGCCTCCAACAGCGACTCCTTGCCATAGAGCACACCGATCCCCGTCGGGCCATACAACTTGTGCCCCGAAAAAACATAAAAATCCACATCCAGCGCCTGCACATCCACCGGCGCATGCGGCGCACCCTGCGCTCCATCCACCAACACCGGAATGTCTTGCTTATGCGCTGCTTCAATCACCTCAGCAATCGGATTGACCGTCCCCAACGCATTCGAAATATGCACCATCGCCACCAACCGCGTCCGCTCATTCAACAGCGCATGAAACGCCTCCATCTCCAACTCACCCCGATCATTAATCGGCACCACCTTCAACACCGCCCCCGTCTGCTCACAAACCAGCTGCCACGGTACAATATTAGAATGGTGCTCCATGTGCGTAATGAGAATCTCATCCCCCGCCTGCAACCGGTTGCGCGCAAACGACTGCGCCACCAAATTGACCGACTCCGTCGCGCCCCGCGTGAAAANAATCTCTTTCAACGACGCCGCATTCAAATATGCCCGCACCTTCTCCCGCGCCCCATCATACAGGTCGGTCGACTCCATGCTCAACGTATGTACCCCCCGATGCACATTAGCATACTGATCCCGATGCAGTCGGCTCACCGCCTCAATCACCACATCCGGCTGTTGGGCCGAAGCACCACTATCCAAATAACACAAAGACTTCCCATGCACCACGCGCTCAAAGATAGGAAAACGGCTACGCACCGCCTCCACATCATACGTGGAGGATTTCTCACTCACTCCGTCACCTCCGCCAGCCACNTTTGAACCAAGGCCTCAATCCGTGGCTTCACCNTCGAACAAGCCACTTCATCTAGCACCTCATTGGCAAAAGCAAACGTCAACATTGCATGCGCACGAGTCGGGTCAACGCCCCGTGTCTGCAAATAAAACAACGCCTGCTCATCCAACTCTCCAATCGTCGCTCCATGTGTACACTTCACATCATCTGCATAAATCTCTAACTGCGGCATCGTATTCACCTTAGCCGCCCGACTCAACAACAGATTACCATTCGACTGAATCGCATCCGTCTCCTGCGCATCCTCCCGCACCAAAATCCGACCACAAAAGACCCCGCGCGCCCGATCCGACAAAATACCCTTATACAANTCATGGCTCTGACACTTCGGCACCGCATGATCCATAAACATATGCGTATCAAACAACTGCTCATCCTTCAGCAGATACAACCCATTACAAATCGCCTCGCTCTCCTCGCCCAGCAACCGGCCCCGAATATCATTACGCCCCAGGCACCCCCCCACCGTCACCGTATGATTGCTAAACAACGCATCGCTGCNCAACTCCGACTCCAACGTCTGAAAATGGAATGACACCTCACTCTCGCACTGAATCTTATAATGATCCACCTTCGCGCCATCCGCCACAAACACCTCGGTCACACCATTGGTCCAATAGCGAGTCCCCGCTGCACCCACATACTCTTCGATCACCGATACACGAGCACCCGCACCCGCTGTAATCAAATGCCGATAATGAAACGCACGCTCCGCCGCATCTGCCAGATGCACCACATGAATCGGCTGATCCACCGACACACCTGCCGGCACATCGATCCAAACGCCATCGCTAAACTGCGCCATATTCGCCAACACAAAACCCGAATCACTATCCGCCAGTGAACCCAGCCGAGCATCCCCGCAATCCAAAATCGACCGCACCGTTGCGCCCTCCGGCAGCCCCGCCAACGAACTCTTCTCCGCCGACCACACCCCGTTCTCAAACACCACCACCAGCTCGCTCAACGCCTCAAACGACAAACTACTCGCCTGCCAAGCACCTCCGAACGCGACATCGTTCAAGCGCGACACATCCATAAAACGCCACGCCTCCTCGCGCACCGTCGGCAGCCCCTTCGCCGCAAACGCCTCCGCTGCCTTCTCACGCCGACTCTTCACATCCATTAAACCGCCGCTCCTTCAAACGCCTCATAGCCGTTCTCTTCCAGCTCCAGTGCCAGCTCCTTACCGCCCGACTTCACAATCCGGCCATTCACCAACACATGCACAAAATCAGGCACGATATACTCCAGCAACCGCTGATAGTGCGTAATCACCAAAAATCCNCGATCAGGACTACGCAAAGCATTCACCCCGTCCGCCACAATCCGCAACGCATCAATATCCAATCCCGAATCCGTCTCATCCAGAATCGCCATCTTCGGCTCCAACATCGCCATCTGGAAAATCTCATTCCGCTTCTTCTCCCCCCCCGAAAAGCCCGAATTCACCGCACGCTCCAACAAATCCTCGCGGATTTTCACCATCTTTTTCTTATCNTCAATCANATCCAAAAACTCCATCGCATCCAACGCCTGCTCACCCCGATGCTCACGCACCGCATTCACCGCCGCCTTCAGAAAGTACATATTGCTAATACCCGCAATTTCCACCGGATACTGAAANGCCAGAAACAACCCCTCCCGCGCCCGCTCATGCGCATCCAATNCGCTCAAATCCGCACCGTTGAACAACACCTCGCCCCCCGTCTGCTCATACGACTCATTTCCCGCCAGCACATTCGAAAGCGTGCTCTTGCCCGAACCGTTCGGCCCCATGATCGCATGCACCTCGCCCGGCCCAATGGACAGGTTAATTCCATTCAAAATCTGTTTCTCTTCAACCTGCGCCTGCAGCTCTTTAATTTCCAATAATGCCATTGCTTCTCTCCTCTTAAAAATTAACCCACAGAACCTTCAAGGCTGATGCCCAACAACTTCTGCGCTTCCACCGCAAACTCCATCGGCANCTCCCGGAACACCTCTTTGCAAAAACCATTCACAATCAAGCTCACCGCCTCCTCCGGATCCAATCCACGCTGATTGCAATAAAAGATCTGATCCTCACCNATCTTCGTCGTCGTCGCCTCATGCTCNACCTGCGCGCTCGGATTGCTCACATCAATATACGGGAACGTATGCGCCCCGCACCGATCCCCGATCAGCATCGAATCACACTGCGAAAAGTTTCGCGCATTCTCCGCATTCGGAGCAATTCGCACCAACCCCCGATAAGTGTTGTGCGCCCGACCCGCCGAAATACCCTTACTCACAATCGTACTNCTCGTATTCTTGCCCAGATGGATCATCTTCGTNCCCGTATCCGCCTGCTGCATATTATTCGTCACAGCCACCGAATAGAACTCGCCCACCGAATCATTCCCCTTCAGCACACAACTCGGATACTTCCACGTAATCGCCGANCCCGTCTCCACCTGCGTCCACGAAATTTTCGAGCGATCACCCCGACAATGCCCCCGCTTCGTCACAAAGTTATAGATGCCACCCTTACCATTCTTATCCCCCGGATACCAATTCTGCACCGTCGAATACTTAATCTGCGAATCCTCCAACGCCACCAGCTCCACCACCGCCGCATGCAACTGATTCTCATCCCGCTGCGGCGCAGTNCANCCCTCCAGATAGCTCACATACGCTCCCTCATCCGCAATCACCAGCGTACGCTCAAACTGACCCGTATTCGCCGCATTAATCCGGAAATAGGTCGATAACTCCATCGGGCACCGCACCCCCTTCGGCACATAACAAAACGAACCATCCGAAAACACCGCCGAATTCAACGCCGCAAAATAGTTATCCTTCGTCGGAATCACCGTACCCAAATACTGCTTCACCAACTCCGGATGCTCCTTCACCGCCTCCGAAAACGAACAGAAGATAATCCCCATCTCCTCCAGTTTTCCCTTAAACGTCGTCGCAACCGAAACCGAATCAAACACCGCATCCACCGCCACAACGCCCGCCAGCATCTCCTGCTCACGCAACGGAATCCCCAGCTTCTCATACGTCTCCAGCAACTCAGGATCCACCTCGTCCAAATTCTTCGGCGCATCAATCTTCTGCTTCGGCGCAGAATAATAACTCAATGCCTGATAATCAATCGGAGGAAACTCCACCTTCGCCCACTCCGGCGTCTCCATCTGCTCCCACGCTCGGAACGCCTTCAATCGCCACTCCGTCAACCACTCCGGCTCCTCCTTACGCTGCGAAATCGCCCGCACAATATCCTCATTCAGCCCCGGCGGCAGACTCTCCGACTCAATATCCGTCACAAAGCCATACTTATACTCCTTGTCCGTCAACTCATCGAACGACTTCTCATCCTCAATTTTCATCGTCTCACTCGCTCCTCATTAATCCTGCTCTGCCACCATTGCCGCCAACGTAACCGATCGCAAATTTTCCACGATAATAACGTTCACCTTTTGCCAGCTTTTACTTACGGCACAGTTACGATCACAACCATCCGTCACACAACACTCCGTCAAACTNACCGGCCCCTCCAACACTTCAATAATCTCCGCCGCCGAAATATCCTCTGCACTCCGCGCCAAACGATAGCCCCCNTGACTCCCCTGATGCGACTCCAACAGCCCCCCCTGCGACAGCACCTTCAACACCTTGCTCACCGTCGGCAACGGAATCGTCAGGCTCTCCGACAAATCCTTCGCATTAAACAANACATCACCCTTGCCGCACATCTCCGCCAGCAGCATGAATCCATAATCGGTTAACCGTGTTATTCGCAGCATTTCACCCATTCCTAAAAAAGACTAAATTAGTCCCACTTCTAAAAANGTATCAAAGCCCCGCCCCCAATCAACCCCAATCGATAAAAAAAGATCGTTTATTTTTCATNCGCCTTCACCGCCGCCCAATGCCCCTCCAGCACCTCCAACGGCATCTCCCGCAACACGCCCCCCTCCGCCAGCACCCGCTCCTCCACCGCCGCAAACCGCCGCTCAAACTTCAGCACATTCTCCCGCAACAACTCCTCCGCAGAAAATCCCAAAAACCGGCACACATTCACCCCACTAAACAGCAAATCACCCAACTCCTCCCGCAACGCCCCCTCATCCTTCGCCGCCAACGCATCCCGCACCTCCGCCAGCTCCTCCTCCAGCTTATCCACCACATCCCCCGCCCTCGCCCAATCGAACCCCGCTCGGCTCGCCCGCTTCTGCACCTCATGCGCCCGCTGCAACGCCGGCAACACCTTCGGCACCCCCGCCAACACCGACGCATCCCGCACCGACTCCCCCTTCGCCGCCTTCTCCTGCTTCTTAATCGCATCCCAATTGCTCAACACCTCATCCGCATCCGCCACCGAACCCCCGCCAAACACATGCGGATGCCGCCGCACCATTTTATCCGAAATCCCCCGCGCCACATCCACAAACCCAAAATGGCCCGCCTCCTCCTGCATCTGCGCATGAAACACCACCTGGAGCAACAGATCACCCAACTCCTCCTCCAGCGCCGACGGCGACCCGCTCTCAATCGCCTCCAACACCTCATACGCCTCCTCAATCGTATACATCTTAATCGAATCACTCGTCTGCTTCAGATCCCACGGACACCCCCCCGGGCCCCGCAGCCTCCGCATAATCTCCAACAACCGCTCCATCTCCGCCAATGCATCCCTCATCATCACATCCTCCAAACCCACAACCTGCCCCATCAACACNCCAAATCCCAGACCAAATCCCCATAACCCTTACCTATTTTCTTTAATTTTNNTATTTTNTTAAACCNNATAACATTTCAACTAGCAGTGATTTGATTCCCCTCAACCCAACACATACAACATNCCCCCACCTTGGGGGTCTCTTGCNGATCACTTACTGAAAAAATCCATTACCGNGTGGGGCGGTTGGTGTGTTACTTTCTTCGACTTATAGTTCGGAGGAAGACGTTTGTATTTAAAATCGATTGAGCTGGTGGGCTTCAAAAGTTTTGCCCAGAAGACAAAACTAGAATTTAAACCGGGGATGACGGCGATTGTCGGCCCCAATGGTTGTGGAAAAAGTAATGTATCGGATGCGGTACGCTGGGTGCTGGGCGAACAGCGAGCGCGGGCACTGCGGGGCGCGAAGATGGAGGATGTGATCTTCAACGGCACCGATAATGCAAAACCGTTGGGCATGGCGGAGGTGAGCATTACCCTTGCTGATTGTGCGAGTACGCTGGGCGTGGAGTATGACGAGGTCTGCATTGCGCGGCGGGTGTTCCGTTCGGGTGAGAGTGGCTATTTCCTGAACCGCAAGGCGTGCCGTCTGAAAGATATTCAGCGTCTCTTTATGGATACGGGTGTGGGCACGGACTCCTATTCGGTGTTGGAGCAGGGCAAGATCGACCAGATTCTATCGGCGCGTCCGGAGGATCGTCGAGCGGTGTTTGAGGAGGCAAGTGGCATTACCAAGTTTAAAGCCGATAAAAAGGAGGCGCTGCGTAAACTGGAGCACACGGAAGCCAACTTATTGCGGCTGGACGATGTGATTCGGGAAGTGAAGCGTCAGATCATCTCGTTGCAACGGCAGGCGGGTAAAGCGCGTCGGTATAAGGAGCTGTCATCAGAAATCCGTTCGCTGGACATCTATGCTTCGAATCAAAACCTTGCGGACTACGAGCAGACGTTGGCAACCGTAGCGGATCAAATTGGATCGTTAGAGCAGAAGAGCCAGCAGTTGCATCAGCAGGTGGAGGAAGCGGAGCAGCAAGCCGAGCATGCGCGGCAGGCCCTTTCAGAACGGGAGAACCAGATCAACCAAGCGCTGGAGAATGCAGCATCGGCTCGCAGTCAATTACAACANGCTAACCAACTAATCGCCGTTAACAAAGACCGTGTTGAGGAGCTACAAACATTGACCGACCGCAACGATCGCGAAACCACCGAGGGCAAAAACCGGCTTGAACAGCATCAGCAGGAGCTGGTGGAGCTGGAAGCCAACGACCCTACCCTGCTCTCAGCCGTGACCGAAACCAAGCAGGAGCTGGATGCAGCATTAGCCGTTCAGAAAGAGCTGGAAGANAAGATTCATCTCTGTCGGCAGGAACTCTCTCAAAAGCGCACCGATTCGGTGGAACTGGACAGCCAATTGACCAAACTCCAAAACGAGTTGAATGCGCTAGACGCACGCGACCGTGATTCGATTCTCAAACGTGAACGGCTCGCCACTGAAAAAGCGGAACTGGAACGCTCGGCGAAAAACTTTCAAGATCGTGCTGACTCGATGCAATCCACGCTTTCCGAACAGCAGGAACAAATTGAGCAGAAAAACGAACAACGCCAAACGTTGATCGAAGCGCAGACGCGGATGAGTGCCGAAAAGACGGAGAAACAGGAGCAGCTGACCCAACTGGAACAACAGATGGCTGCCAAGACGGCGCAGCAGGAACTACTTGCAAAACAGTCCTCTCGCCAAAGTGGATTCCCGCCGGGCGCACAGCAGTTGCTCGATACAGATCAGACCNCNGACTGGCTAGAACCGGNTCTTTTGATCGGCCCGTTGGTGGAGCTGATNCAAATTGAAGCAACGTGGCAGACAGCATTGGAAGTGTCGCTGCGCAGCGTGATGGACACGTTGGTGGTGAAAGATGCGGATNCCGCCCGTAAACTATTGGAGCAGATGCAAAATCGTTCNTTAGGCAGTGTTCGCCTCTTGCATGCGGGGGTCAACTCGCCCGCTCCGCTCGGANCCGCCCCGGTTGGNAATGCTTTAATCGATCAAATCAAGTGTGATGATTCCATTCGTCCACTACTGCAAACGCTCATCGGTTCGGTCTATCTGATTGATACACTCGACCCACTACCGCANCCACTCCCGGAAGNNTATCAGTTTGTTACACCCGATGGACTTTTTATCAGCCATACAGCGAGTGAATTCACCGGGTCGGATGAGGAGGATCAATCGCCCCTCGCCCGGCATCAACTCCGCATTCAATTGACGGAAGAGTTGGAACAACTGGAGAGTGAACGCATCGCACTTTCGACCACGCTACAGAATCTGGACGAGATGCTTGGCAAGGAGCGCAATCCGATTGAGGAGCTGACCGATGGATTAATGGAGGCGCGTCAGGGNTTGGCAACCCATCAGGGTGAGTGGCAGTTAATTCTACGCGAAAAGGAGACGCTGGAGACGCGGGTNAAAACCGTATCGCACGAGTTGGAAGAGTTGGAAGCTCAGGCATCTTCGGGATCGAACTCACGCACTTCCCTCGCCGAACAGATTCAACAGAANCGCACCGAGCAGAGCCAATTGCGTCAAACCATTCAAACGCATACCGAAGCCCTCAACGCATCAGAAGAAGAGCGTTCGCATCAATTTGAAACCAGCTCAGAGAAACGACTNCTAGCAGCCCACGCCATTCAACAACAGGAGCAGCATCAGGCTCGGAAACAGCCCTTACAAGCGCGTATCCGTGAGCTGCAGGAGTTGATTCAGGAGCGAGCTTCGGGCATGGACAGTTATCGCCAGCGCATTGAAGACCTCCGTAATCAGTCGAATACCGCGCAGGAGCAACTGGGTGACCTGCAGCAGACCGTGGAGCAGTCGGAAGCGACCTTGCAACAGGAGCGGGCACAGCGAGATCAGTATCTTCAAATCCTGACCACTGCCGAGAGCGGCTTACGGATACAGCGGCAGGAACTGGAGGGCTTTCTGAAGCAGCGTTCCAAACTGGATATTGAAAAAGCGGAAACTACGATGCGCAAAGAGAATCTGCTCGAGCGCCTAGCGAGTGCCTACCAGATCACGCCTGAGGAGCTTCAGGAAGAAGCGTCGCCCACGTGGGAGGAGGATGGAGTCCCCTCCCGAGAGAGCATTGAAACCCGCGTGGCGGAAATTCAGGCGAAGCTCGATTTGATGGGGCCAGTCAACCTCGTGGCGATTGAGGAACATGCCGAACACGAGGAGCGCTATGCCTTCTTGATGAAAGAGCAGAGCGATCTCATGAGTGCGAAGCAACAGTTACTGGAGATGATTAAGACCATCAACAACACCACAACAGAGCTGTTCGAAAAAACCTTTAATCAGGTCAACGCAGAATTTCAGGAGATGTTCAAGCAACTCTTTGGAGGTGGCTCCGCTAAGCTGGTGCTGACCGACGAGGAAGATGTGCTGGAGGCTGGTATCGAAATTATTGCCCGCCCACCCGGCAAGAAGCTACAATCCATCTCCCTGCTCTCCGGCGGGGAACGTACGATGACGGCGGTCGCCCTGCTGTTCTCGTTGTTTAAAGTGAAGCCGAGCCCCTTCTGCGTGATGGATGAGTTGGATGCCGCACTCGACGACGCCAACATCAACCGTTTTGTAGATGCACTGCGCGGGTTTCTCACACAGTCGCAATTTGTTTTGATTACCCATAGTCGTCAGACCATCGCGGCGGCGGATGTTATTTATGGCGTAACGATGGAGACCCGCGGTATCTCAAAACTGGTCTCGATGCAGTTCGCCGATTATGAGAAGAAAGAGAAGTCGTTAAAATCGTCCTAACGGCGGTGTAAGACCGATAGAAACGTCTGCGATAGATTAATATGAGTGAAGATAAGCAATTTGATTTTTGGTATGCCGTGAATAACACCGAACTGGTCGTGAAGCCTTCCGCCCAGCTGGAGACCTTCGGTGACACGATTGTGAACTATGCCCTCATCTGTGAGCAGATGGATGCTGTGGACACAATCTGCATTCGGGAAGGGCAGCTCAAGGCACTGAAACCCACCATCATCACCCCATCCGCACTCGGGCAGGTTGATTTAGAAAATTTCGGCAGTGAAGCTCAGGCCTATGCCGAATGGCTAAAAGAACACGCCCAAAACCTTCGGATTCTCCAATACGGTTTTACCCTGCACAAACAGGAGCTCAAAAAGCATACCGTAACCGATCGACTGGAGAACGTGGTCGAGCGCGTTAAAAAAGAGGTTGCCACCAAAGATGATCCCTTAGGCGCCATTTTGATCGGAGTCGATTCACCGTGGGAAGTATGCTTGCTCAAATTGATGGTGGAGCTGGTTCAGGAATCGGCGCAAGGCAATATGCAGCAGATGCGTAAGCAGGCGTTAGTGGAGAAAAAGCAGTATTTCGATCGCATCGATCAGGCGTTTGCCAAAGCATCTCGCGAGCCCGGGCGCATTAACAATCTGGCTACCATGCTGAAACAAGAAGGATTGTGGGAGCAATACGAAGACCGCTTTTTTGCACTGGTTCGAGCTTCACAAAAATAATGGTGGGCGATACAGAACTCGAATCTGTGACCTCTTGCATGTCAAGCAAGCGCTCTAACCAACTGAGCTAATCGCCCTCAAGAAAGCAGCAATATAGAAGCCCGACTCCCGCCTGTCAACGCATTGAGATATGGGATCATAATAAATCAGCTTGGATTGAAACCGTAATCCCGCCTATTCTCCTTTGATGCAGATGCAACATTATCTTGAATACATCAGTTTACAGCTGCTGCTGGGTCTTGTCCGAATACTGCCCCAATCGGCCGTTTATCGTTTAGTGGAGGGGCTCTCACGGGCGGGCTTTATGATTCTCAAAAAACGCCGACACATTAGCCTGCAAAACCTTCGAATTGCTTTTCCTGAAAAAACAGAGCAGGAGCGGGAATCCATGGCTCGAAATGCCTATAAAAACCTCGCCCACTCCATCGCCTATAACCTGCTCATTCAAACGCATCGCATTTCAAATGAGGAGTTGCAACAAGCCGTAACCGTTGAGAATTGGAACCGCTTCCCTCGTTCAGATGAAAACAACCAAGCCGGTACACTGTTCATTACCGCTCATTTGGGTAATTGGGAACTATTGCCACAGTTTACGGCATTGCATCAGACAACGCCGATTCATGTTATTGCGCGTGAAACATCCAATCCCCTTATAGAGGAGAACCTTGTTTCTCCTCTACGAAATCGATTTGGATTTAACGTCTTCTACAAAAAGAACGCCGTACTGCATATGCTCAAAGCCTTGAAACGGGGAGAGCATGTCGGCATCTTGATTGATCAAAAACTCAATCACCGCATGCACATCAATGTCCCCTTTTTTGGTACCCCGGCCCGTACAACACCCGTGCCAGCCCAGCTCCAGATGCGCTATAAAATCAACGTGCAACCGGTTTGCATGATTCATCTGAGCAGAGGCCGCTTCAAGTTTATCGTAGGCGAACCCATTGAACCGGTTGACTCCACGCTACCCGAAGAGCAGCAGATCCAAGAGCTGACGGCCCGACACCAGGCGGCCATTGAATCGATGATACGCGATTATCCTGAGCAGTGGTTCTGGATGCACAATCGCTGGAACGTGAAGGAGCAGGCATGAGCACAGCGCTTATTCTGAGCGACGAAAAACCCGGCCACCTCAATCAATCCGTTGCACTGGCTAGCATGATGAAGTGGGATACGCACATTGTTCCGGTCCACTTCAAACACTCAGCCGCAAAGTCCGCAAGCTATCTACTCGATCGGCTACAGCTCTATACACCCGCGCTACTCACTCCGCTTTCAGCTCTTTCTAAACCCGATGTTATTATCTCAACTGGCTCCGCTACTTTTTACGCCAATCAGCTACTGGCCAAGCGCTGGCGGATTCCAAACATCGCCATTCTCTACCCTCGTGGCTATCGCCTCGACTTCCATCATATCTTCTGCCCTGCGTACGATAACCCACCGAATCAATCCAATATTACAGCCTTACCGATAAATCTATCTTACGCCGATGCAACCTGGTATCGCCAGCAGGCTGAAACGTTTCAGCAGCATCACCACAAAACCGAAAAAGAATCCGTTGGTATTGTGATCGGTGGAAACAGTCGACGCGCCTCCATTCAACCGGATCAACTCAAAGCGCAGCTCACCGAAATTTTTGAGCGAACACCAGAGCAAGAACACTGGCTTACTACCTCACGACGCACGCCTCCGAGCATCATTGCACTGCTAAAAACGTTTCCATTTGACTATCAGCTTATCTGGCACGAAGGAGCCTACAATCCCCTGCCCGCTTTTATTGAATCCTGCCAACATCTTTTCATCACAGCTGATTCGGCCTCTATGATGAGCGAAGCGGTTTCACACGGAAACGCAGCGGTAACGACGCTTCCGGTGTTGTATCGAGCCCCGGACGATAAACTGCAACGCTTTGTGAGTCAGCTTGAAGCCGCTGGCTGTGTCACGTCCCTTCAGAACGCTTCGACCCGCACGAACAAAAAAATCAACCTGCAACCCCTTATTGAAAAAGCACTGGGTTAATCGGAACCGTTCTGAAACTGTAAATCGTAGAAGTATCGATACATGCCTTCTTTTGCCAACAGCTCATCATGAGCACCCTCTTCAACCACTCGTCCCTGATCGAGCACCACAATATGATCGGCATGAACAATGGTCGAAAGCCGATGAGCAATCACCAGAACCGTGCGCTCTTTCATCAACTCCTCCAACGCACTTTGCACAAGTCGTTCTGACTCTGTATCCAACGCACTTGTCGCTTCATCGAGTATCAAAATCGGAGGGTTTTTTAAAAGGGCACGAGCAATCGTAATCCGCTGCGCCATCCCACCCGACAAAACAGAGCCTCGCTCACCGATCACCGTATCATACCCCTGCTCCATCGCCTGAATAAACGAATCCGCATTGGCACGTTTGGCAGCCTCCACAATCGATTCCCGCGATGCCGAGGGAACTCCATACGCAATATTTTCCGCCACCGTACGGTTAAAAAGAACCGTGCTTTGTGTAACCACGCCCACGTTGGCGCGTAACGACTCCACGGTCCAATCACGAACATCCACTCCGTTGATCTTAACCGCNCCGCTTACAACATCAAAGAAGCGTGGCACCAGGTTAACCAGCGTTGTTTTACCTGCACCCGATCCCCCCACAAAGGCGACGCACTGTCCCGCCTGAATGGATAAATCAACTCCCTGCAGCACTGGTTTTTCATCATACGCGAAACCCACTTGCTCAAATGCAATCGATTCGACCGTCTCCTTCAGCTCACGAGCATTCTCCCGATCTCGCACGGATATATCTTGATCTAGAATTTCAAATACCCGCTCCGCACCCGGTGTCGCCGTTTGAAAGCGCAAGTGAATCTGACTCAACTTCTTAAACGGTTTATACATCTGCACCGTTGCCACAAAAAAGCTCACCAGCAGTGCCAACGAAAGATCGTTCACATAAGAATAGATCAACACNCCAGCCAACCCGATTGAAATCAAGACATANAGAATCGGCTCCGTGATCGCACGAGCGCGCAATTGCCGCATGCCCATCTTGAACGCCTGCATGTTCGAATATCCAAAACGTTCGACTTCCTCCTTCTCACGCTGAAAAGCCTTCACGACCAACGCGCCTGAGAGACTCTCTTGCGCCGATGAAAGCATATCGCCCACCTGTTCCTGACCCGCTTTCGAAGCCCGCCGTATCCGCTTGCCTAACAACGCAATGGGCAACAGACAAAAGGGAAATACCAACAGAATAATCACCGAGAGCCGCCAGTCCAAATANAACATCGCTGCAATACAGCCTATCATGGTGAATGGATCGCGCATTAGATCACCAATGACATTGCTGACTAAGCCCATTAACAACCCCGTATCACTTGTGATACGCGTCATCAATTCTCCCACACGACTCTTCGAAAAAAACTGAATAGGCAATGCGTGAATATGTGCAAACAGGGCTTGTCTCAAATCCGTAATCACACGGCTACCCGACCACTCCACAAAATAACGTCCTGCAAACAGCACCACGCCCTGCACCAGTGCCACGCCCGGCAACAGCACCAATGCCAGCATAATTCGAGAAAGCGCCACCTCACCCGCAGAGCCCTCCGGTGTCTCCATCATATCAAAGGCACCCCACGAAAGNTCCTCGCCACTTAATCCCCCCAGAGCAAAGCGCAACACGATGATCATGCCAAAGGTAGAACCCCCATGCAGTATCCCACACAGCAACCCTGCCAGCAGACGCGGNAGATACGGACGCATAAAGGGAAANAAGCGACGATAGATCCCTATCGGATTNGGTTCTAATTTNTCTTCACTAGCCATGGGGCGACATCCTCCACAAACTACTACCAAACGCAAAGCAAAAAAGAAGCCCCCCAAAAATTGCTTCTATCCCNCCAGCAAACAACCTATACATATCGCCATGCATATTGTTCAGCTACTACCCGAACTCAACCAAGGCGGCGTGGAACGCGGAACCGTTGAGCTCAACCGCGCATTGATCCAGCGNGGACATACTTCCACCGTCATCTCTAATGGTGGTGAGCAAGCCGCTACCATTACCCACGACGGCGGTCACCACCATACACTCGACATCTGCTCAAAAAACCCACTCACCTTTTTTCAACGTGCCCGNCAGCTCCGGAATTATCTTGCCGAAATAAAACCAGATATTCTGCATGCACGCAGTCGCGTTCCCGCCTGGCTNGCATGGCAGGCAAATAAAAAACTACGACTGCCCTTCATCACCACCGTTCACGGCTTCAATAGCGTCAATCCCTACAGCGCCATCATGACCAAAGGCGATCTTGTAATTTACGGCAGCACCGCCATCAAAGAGCACATTCTCCAGCACTATGNCNTCGACCCGAATAAACTGCGCTATGTTCCACGTGGCATTGACACCGATTTCTTTGACCCCAAAAAAGCCGATCAACCGTGGATCGACGCCTTCAAAACCGAACACCAACTTCACCAACGAACCGTCGTAACCACCGTCGGGCGTATCACAGAATGGAAAGGACAGGACGATTTTATTCGAGCCGTTGCACAGGTTCAGAAAANCCAACCAGCAGTCATCGGCCTCATCGTCGGCGGTGTTTGGCATGGNAAACAAGANTACTTTGCATCACTGCAGCAACTNGCCCGTGAACTGAAAGCCGATATCCGCTTTGTCGGTTCACAACCAAATGTACGCGAAATTTATGCACTCAGCGATATAGTTGTCTCCGCCGCCTCCACCAAGCCCGAAACCTTCGGACGCGTCGCCGCCGAAGCCCTCGCCATGAACACCCCCGTCGTCGCCAGCGCACACGGCGGCTCCCTAGACATTATCCAAGATGGAGTGAATGGGTATCTCTTCCCACCGAGCGACACGACGGCATTAGCCGAAAATATTTCAACAACGCTCTCGAATGAAGCTGCTAGCTTTCGGGATCACATAGAGCAGCATTTTTCATTAGCCGTGAATACGGAAAAACTACTAGCGATTTACAGAGGAGTCGCATGAACCTACAGCCATATTTGAGTCGGCCCTCTATCGTGCTGACAATCTGGTCTCTCTATCACCTCATCGTTTGGACCTTGTTGCCATTAGCGTGCAATACATGTCTACCGCTCGACTGCATCGAAGCGGTCATGTGGGGCTCGGAGTGGCAATGGGGATANGACAAGCATCCACCGTTAAGTGCTTGGGCCGCGCAACTCTTTGCCATGGCGCTGGGGGATGCAGGCGTCTATCTGCTNAGTCAACTTTGTATCATCAGCGCTGGTTTAGGTATCTACGCATTAGGAAAGCTTCTCAAGTTAAGCACGCTACAATCNCTCCTTGCTGTTTTACTGCTTGATACGATCTATTTTTACCAATTCATCAGCGTTGAATTTAACGTCAACTATTTGCAACTCCCATTCTGGGCGTGGGGATGGTATTTCGGTATTCGAGGTTCCCTTCAGAAAAATCCCATTAACTGGATCGCGCTGGGTGTATGCGTTGGACTTGGAGCACTGACCAAATATATCGCTGTCTTGCTTCTTATCCCACTATTTGCCGCCTGGTATCGACGCGGTGAACTGAAGGAAACCCTAACATCTTATGGGATCTACCTAGCCGGAATGGTTTCTATTTTGCTTTTCTTGCCTCATTTTCTTTGGATGAAGAGTAACGATTGGATGACGCTAACATACGGTATCCGGCGCGGGGCCTCCGACGAAACATTCTTCTGGCATCACCTGTGGCATCCGGTTGAATTTATACTCTCTCAATTCGGGATTCTCTTGCCGCTACTTCTCCTCTGTTTTCTCTGCCGCCGAAAAAACAAAGAAACCACATCCCCCCGTAACGGGGCAAAGGAACTATGTCTAACGGCGTATGCATCTATTGTCATCATTTCGGCACTAACCGGAATNAGCCCCGTGACCATGTGGGCGGTCCCTATGCCACTGGCAATAGGGTTATGGCTTGTTCCTGCTTCTCAATTAGAACGCTCCGTAAAAAAATGCCTCTGGACTGTCGCAGCACTCTCTTTTGTTTTCACCACGGCTTATGCAGTTACGTTCGGAGCTGGACCGGTTATTCGCGAAAGGCCACATCGCGTCAATTATCCCGGAGTTGCGCTAGTTCAGGCAGTGGAGCAAACATGGAATGAAAGAAATGAAAGCCCACTTTTCATTGTCATCGCCGATGAATTTTTAGGTGGCATCGTCAATCACTACAGTCCGGATCAACCGCAGGTCATGATACGAGCCAATCTCCAACGCTCTCGAACGCTATCAGATGAATTGGTTTCGCAACAAGGTGCACTTGTGCTCTGGCTAAAATCACGAAAAGCCTCTGACCCCCATCATGCGCCCCTTTCACGCGTCTACCCAGATCTTGAAAGCCGCTTTCCCCAACTGGTTTCACTGCCCGACTTGCTTATTCCTTGGCCAAGAAGAACCGACCAGAAGATAGGCCGCTATGGGATTGCATATATCCCGCCAAAAAAACTAGAATCCGCCCATGATTAGCGTAGTTGCTCCGGTTTATAACGAAGAAAANGGCATCGAANCATTCATTGATGCCGTTGTTANGGTGCTGNAGAAACAGTCTCATACGTGGGAACTCCTTTTGGTCAATGACGGCTCCATCGATTCCACACTAGAGCGNATCAAACAAGCGAGAATCCACCATCCAGAAGTACGCTGGGTTAATCTATCGCGTAATTATGGTCACCAAGCCGCCGTCACCGCTGCCATCCAACATGCCAGCGGCGATGCGGTTATCGTTATGGATGCCGACATGCAGGATCCCCCACACCTAATAGATGCCTTTATTCAGTCATGGGAAAAAGGAAATCAGGTCATTTTTGCCCGCCGCACAGATCGCGCAGAGAAAGGNNTTCGTCGCTTGGGCTTCGACCTTTTTCACAAGCTTTTNCGCTACAGCATTGACTTCCCGATACCCGCCAACATTGGAGTATTCTGTCTGCTTGATCGCAAAGCAGTAGACCAACTTAACCGTCTGCCCGAACGAAACCGCTTTTTGCCCGGCCTATACAGCTGGGTTGGTTTTAAACAAGATTTTATTGAATATGCCCGGGACGCACGACAAGCCGGCGAGCCCAAACAGACGTTCAAGCATCTATACACATACGCACTGGATGGCGTGCTGAGTTTCTCTTACAAACCGATTCGGCTCTTAGGTAGCTTGGGTATTTTTACCGCAGTCGGCGCCTTCATTATTGCCCTGTATTTTACGTTCAAGCGGCTAATGGGATACGAGATTGCCTTCACCGGCTTCACCACACTTGTTGTTTTGATTGGTGGGCTTGGAGGTTTGATCCTTTTTGCCATTGCACTCATCGGTGAATACATTGCCCGCATTTATGACGAAGTAAAAAATCGACCCATTTACATTGTGACCGAAACATCAGAAACGGATGAAAATGGATAAGAAAATACCGCTCAGTTGCTATATCCGCACCCTGAACGAAGCTGATCGTATTGCAGCGGTCATCCAGCCTGTTATAGATATCGGAGCCGAAGTCATAGTGATCGATTGTGGCTCAACGGATGAAACCCCTACTATTGCCGAGCAACTNGGTGCGCGCGTGATCCNCCAAGAGTGGCTCGGTAATGGGCATCAAAAAAAAATAGGCGAACAGGCCGCAACAAATGATTGGTTATTAGACCTTGATGCCGATGAAGTGCTTTCTCCCGAATTACAGCAAGAACTGAAAAATCTATTTCATGACACCTCACCCGAACCGAATGTCTATGCCATCAAGATGCTTACCGTCCCTCCATTTCCAGCNGGTTCCATATGGAGACATGGCAATCAAGCATGGCGCAAAAAATTATACCACCGCGGCATCATACAAATGCCCGCTCATGCCGCATGGGATCAATTGCCAGCCGACCATCCCAGNCAAAAGCTGAAAGGTTCAATCCTTCACTACTCTTTTCAGAATATCGAACAACAGGTGCAAAAAATGAACCGCGTCAGTACGGTTCGTGCTTCAGAAACCACCCTGAAATCCAAGCACATCNTACGCACTCGTATCCTCTTCGCTTACCCTCTCTATTTCTCAAAAAAATATATCAAAAACCGACTCTATCNGGAAGGAGTCTATGGATTTGCTTGTGCCGCTGTCATCGCCGCTAACCGATGGCTTAAAGACGTGAAGATGTATGAATTACACCTCGCCAAAAAAGGGAAAAATAAAATTTGAACACGCCCTCTTCANGGTTACGCATCGTTCACGTTTGTAATTTTCACTACAANCGTAATGGTGAAAAATTCGATACTATGGATCAGAAAATCCATCTGGGGTTCTGTGAAAATGGTCATTATGTCTATCCTTTTCCGGTTCACGACATCAGCCGACAACTCTCTTGGACCAACAGCAAACGATTCGGTTCGAAGCAAGCAAACCAATCNCTCATTGCCACTTGTAAGCGTATTCAACCCGACCTCCTATTGCTAGGACACTCCCAGTCGATCCAAAGCTCGACTCTCGAAACCCTAAAACAAAATCACCCGGAGATGAAAATAGCGATGTGGTTTTGCGACTGGTTCTACTCCCAGCGAGCCTTTAAGTANGAATTTATTTTTGAGCGCTTGGAACTTCTTGATGCTTTTTTTGCCACCACAGCAGGNAGCAAACTGGATGCTTTTAAATCAAAAAATTGTCAGGTCCATTTTCTACCTAACCTCACGCACCCAGCCGTTGAAAAATATCGCGCCTTTGAGCAGNAAACCTTTGATTATGATGTCGTTTTTTTTGGCACCGANAGAAAAGATCCTGAGAGACGAGAAACACTCACTAAATTGGAGGAGTCCTTAAGAGAACATCTACGAATAGGTATCTTCGGCTCACTCGGTAGAGAGGCCGTCTATGGTGCTCAAAAAGAGCAGATTCTATCTCAAAGCAAAGCGGCACTTAACCTAACTCGTCTTCCCGAAGAGATGCCGTGGTATAGCTCTGACCGCATCGCGAACATCATGGGAAATGGCCTGCTAGCCTGCACACGTTCCAGTGCAAACTTAGAAGAGTATTACGGCCCCAACACACTTTTGACCTATCGAGATGATCACGAATTAATCAGCTCATTAGAGAANATACTCNNATCGGAAAAATGGAGAGAAACCGCNCGAAATGGATGGGAAGTNGCCCATACAAAAACAAATGCAAAAACGGTAACGAAAACCCTTCTGAACATAATCTTTAGCTGATCTTATGGACCATAAGCCATCAACCGAATATGACGACATTTTTCTCTTTTCTGAGTATGCCGTTGAACAAAACGGTTCCATCGCTATTTATGGACAATATGACCCTCACAAGCTCGACCGTTCCTTTGCAAATCACCTTGAACTTCTCCAAGAAGAGAAACCCATCGCGTGCAAAATCGAATGTTTTAAGAAACGGAATGATTTCCGAATCTCTATTAAAAAAGTAGCCCTTTCTTTCACCGAGCCCATAACAGCTCGACTTAAAACAACTCAGAATACGACGAGCATAAAGCCACTTCAACTTTCACATCTCGTGAAACCCAATGCTGTTACCATCGTAACGATGGTTAAAAACTATGCACACCGAATCGTTGAATGGATTGACTATCACATCACGCTCGGTTTTTCACATGTTGTCATATTTGACAACGGCTCTACCGATGGTCTAGAAGAGGTATTAAATAAATATTCTCGCGATCAAATCACCCTTATTCCCTTTCCCTACACCCCTTTTCCCAATCGATGCTTTGCTGACACACAGCGAATTGCACACAATATTGGCGTCAATGCATTAAAAAAAAGATGCGCCTGGGTCTGTTTGCTAGATGCAGATGAATTCGTCTATCTACCCAAGATGAAGCCCATGAACATTGAACGGTTCTTGTCCCATCCACTCTACCGATATTTTAAAGCCATCTGTATGCCCAGCATTCTGCTCACCAACAAAGCAGTTGATGAAACGTTTAATAATAATCTCTTAGATCGGTGTCGCTATACGGACAACAAGCCTAAGTACACCAAGCTTTTCTTAAACCAACGCTCACCGTCCAGCATCCCTTTTCTAAAAAACCCCCATCGCATTAGAGGACAACTAAAATTGGGTCGCCGAAAAATTTATCATGGTCACATATGGGCAAATAAACGAATGCAATATGATACTCAAATGATTGAGATCCATGATTTTATTGAAACAAAAAAATAAACTA